>JAGNWJ010000031.1 GCA_017986065.1 Rhizobacter sp.
TTAGGCATCGCCTGCCCAGCGCATGATGGGGGTTTTCACACAGGCTGGGCCAGTTCCGGCTCTTCGGTCAAGAGTTGGAGCCTCCTCAAAAACCGGGGCGGTTCAATCACTTGAAAGGAGCTTCTTCAGAGCTTCGCCTTTTCGGCGACGAATGGGGCTCGGTGACGAATCTAGATTCTCGAGAAGCACCTGAGCCGTCGTGCAGTAGTACTTGCTCGGGCTTGATGACATCGGTGCAATGTACGGCGCGCTCGGTTGTGCATGCTTGTCAAATCCGTACTTAAAACGTAGCGAATGGAAGAACATCTCATCGACATACAGTTCGTAGGGAGCGTGCTCCTTCATACGGATTGCACCGCGTACCGCCTCGTCGATTGCTAGGAGTTGGGCGAACGGTAGGCCCAGGCTGTTCAGCGATACGTGACCTCCAGCAGCGGATCGGTGAATGAGGGATTTATCGTCGTACTCATTGACTCCTTGGGTGATCGTCGCATACACCGACATGTCAAGTACGTCCTGATAGATTGCGGCCACTTGCGGAAGAAGTCGGATAAGTGTTTCTGGTTCATAGGAATAATTAATCTCGGAGTCATACTGACCTACAAACCAGTTCGCTTTCAACAGCAAGCTGTCTGCAAAACTGACGAAAGCAACTCCCGGTGTCGTGTCAGCAAGTCGATCAATTCTGTCGCGGAGGTTAATCAGCCTAGACCCCGACAGAGTACCGCCTCTCAGTGCATTCTTGACACCAATGGCGTCAATAAGGGCAAATGCCGAATAAGGGCGAAGGTGTAAGCCTGTGAGCCATTCGGACTTGACGAAGATGTGAGGTTTCTCGTCGTAGTCGTAGACATCTATACAGGCTACAAAAGCGGACCGAGGGAGAAGGACGCTGACTTCGTGGAATCGATCCATGATATTCGGATACCAGGATATCTCCAGCGCATCGGCGCTGGCTTGACGGACAGCCGCATAGCTGATGTACCCGACATTGCGAAATGGCTTCCCTTCAAAAAAATCAAGGTACGCCAATTCCCAGTCGGTAATCCAGCTCTCGTCCATGAGATACACGTCTCGGTCAAGCGGCACTTGCTCAAACTCAAAATGCTGGAAATCACTGTGGGAAAACTGAGGTGGCATCTATGAAGCCTACCGAATGAGATGAGAGGCGTGACCGGGCTTGCCGAAGCACGTCGTCTCGATGGAAGGGCTGGGCATCACCGGCGCCTGGCTGCCACAGCCTCAAGCGGCTTCTGCGTGAAGACGCACACCAAGCGCACGGGCTACCTTCAGGATCGTCGCGAAACTCGGGTTTCCGTTTTCACTGAGCGCCTTGTAGAGACTTTCGCGACTGAGGCCGGCATCGCGCGCGACTTGGGTCATTCCCTTGGCTCGAGCAATATCACCCAGTGCGCGGGCGATTCCCGCAGCATCTTCCGGGGCCTCGACGAACCAGGCATCCAGGTAGGCAGCCATTTCTTCGGGAGTACGGAGTTGCTCTGCCACGTCGTACGCCAGCGTCTTCGTCTTCAGAGTTGCTTTCGCTGCCGCCTTGGCCATCCTGATTGCTCCTAGAGATTTCTGGCCAGCGCGATGGCTGCCTTGATGTCTTGTTGCTGGCTTGACTTGTCGCCTCCAGCAAGCAAAACGATGAGTTCCCCATCCCTCTCGGTGTAGTAAACGCGGTAGCCAGGTCCAACGTCGATCTTCAGCTCGGAGACACCCTCGGTGAGATGGCGATGCTGCCCTGGATTGCCGTGCGCGAGACGATCGACCCGCACTTGGATGCGGGCTCGGCTGCTGCGGTCTTTGAGCCCATTGATCCAATCTCGGTAGACCTCGGTGATCTGGATGCGCACGCCGCAATGTATCCCATGGGATACGCATCGTCAACCACTGCGAACCTCGACGAAATCGGCAGCCTGCACCCTCGGTGGTCCGTCAGCCTCCGCGACGCTCGCTACTTTTGAAGCACATCCTGTGACCCAGCGCAGTCGCCTCGACGCGGCAACCGCCCTGCCCGCCGGCTCACGCCGCAAGCGCCGCCTGCAACAGGCGGGTGTGGCTCGCCGGGTCGTGCCGCACCGCGTGTGCGAAGACCCGCACGCAGCGGTCGGTGGCTGCGAAGTAGCGCGGGTCGTCGAGTCGGCGGCCCAGCGCCTGCAGGGCCAGCGCGGCGGTGCCGTTGCCCGACGGCAAGGCCGCATCGATGCCGCTCCTGGACCGGTGGATCAGGGCCGGTGCGTCGTTGCGGGTGAAGAAGAAGCCGCCGTCGGCCGGGTCCTCGAACTGCGCGAGCATGGCGTCGGCGATGGCCGCCGCGAACGGAAGGTCATCGGCTTGCGGGTCGATCTCGTGCAGCGCCAGCACGGCTTCGAGCAGGAAGGCATGGTCGTCGAGAAAGGCGTCCTGGCCGGGCAGCATCGACAGTCGCCCCGCGTGCCAGCGCTCGGCCTGCACCCACACCCGTGCCGCACGCGCCGCCTGCAACCAGTCGGTGCGCCCGCACACCGAGGCGGCACGGGCCAGGCCGGTGATCACCAGCGCGTTCCAGCCGGTCAGCTGCTTGTCATCGCGTGCCGGCCGCTCGCCTGCCTCGCGCTTTTCGCGTGCGGCCAGCAGCTTGGCGCGGGCAGAGGCGATCAGCTCGTCGACCATCGCTTCGGGCCGGCGCAAGGTGGCGGCCAGGGCTCCCGCAGGTCGGGCCACCCGCAGCTGCCAGTAGCGGCCTTCGAAGGCGGGGGCATCGACGAGACCCCAGTGCGCGGCGCAGACGTCCCATTCGTTGGGTGACAAAGCCAGGCGCAGCGGCTCGGGTTCCCACACATAGGCCAGCCCCTCGCGGCCGCGAGCATCGTCGGCGGCCAGCGACGCGCAAAAGGCCCCCGACGCTGCGCGCATCTCGCGCAGGAGCCAGCCCACGGTGTCTTCGACGACGCGCCGGAACAGCGGTTCATCGGTCAGTGCCAGCGCGTCGGCGTAAAGCGCAAGCAGCAGCCCGTTGTCGCACAGCATCTTCTCGAAGTGGGGAACCCGCCACTGCGCATCGACGCTGTAGCGGAAGAATCCGCCGCCGATCTGGTCGTACAAGCCTCCCTCCGCCATCTTGCGCAGGGTGAAAAGTGCCATGTGCAGCGCCTGCGCATCGCCCTCGTCACGCCCGCGACGCAGCAGGAAGGCCAGATCGCTCGGATGCGGAAATTTCGGCGCACTGCCGAAGCCGCCATGCACCGCATCGAACGCGCTCGCGAGCTGATCACGCGCAGCGTCGCGAACCGCGGCGTCGGGGATCGCGACCCCCTGCGCACGCGGCTGGCTGGCCGCCAGAGCGGCCATCAGCGCGCGGTCCTGCTGCGCCAGATCGGAGCGGCGCTCGCCCCAGACGCTGCGCACGCGAGCCAGCACATCCGAAAAGGCAGGCTGGTCCGCCTGCGCCTGATGCGGAAAGTAGGTGCCGCTGTAGAAGGGCACACCCTGCGGCGACAGGAAGACGGTCAGCGGCCAACCGCCATTCGCGCGGCGCAGCAACTGGTGAGCCTGCTGGTAGATCTGGTCCAGGTCGGGGCGCTCCTCGCGGTCGACCTTGATGTTGATGAACCCGTCGTTCATCAGCGCCGCGGTCTGCGCATCGGCGAAAGACTCGCGCGCCATCACGTGGCACCAGTGACAGGCCGCGTAGCCGATCGACAGCAGGATCGGACGGTCCTCGCGCTGCGCACGGGTCAGCGCCTCGGCGCCCCACGGGTACCAGTCGACCGGTTGCCCGGCGTGCTGCTGCAGATAGACCGATGTCGCGCCGTGCAGGTGGTTGGTCATGGCAGTTCAGGCCGGGCAGGCACCGCGCAGGGCCTGGGTGATGGCCTGGGCACGTGCGTACAACGCCGACTCTGGCAGGAGGCCGGTGACATCGGCCTGTGCCGCAGCGGCCTGCGCCCGGCGCAGGCGCGGTGCCTTGGGATAGTCGATGGCGGCATGCCCACGATAGGCCGCGTAGTCGCAGCTGCACACGCAAAGCAGTTGTTCGAATCGTTCGGGTTGCGCCTGCGCCTGCAGCCGCTCGAGCAGCGAGGCGATCGCCCCGGCCCGCAGGTCACTGGCACGGTGCACATGGTCGCATTCGGAGATCACCAAACGTGCCAGATCGAGCGCGGAGCCGGGCACCGCGATGCGCTGCGCCAAGCCGTCGAGCAAGGCGAGACCACGCGCCTCGTGTCCAGGGTGACTGGGGAGCATGTCGTGCGGCGTGCCGGCCTTGCCGATCTTGTGCATCAGCG
Organism: Rhizobacter sp.; assembly: GCA_017986065.1. Lineage (GTDB taxonomy): Bacteria > Pseudomonadota > Gammaproteobacteria > Burkholderiales > Burkholderiaceae_C > PBB1. The sequence goes on from JAGNWJ010000031.1 coordinate 4,275, forward strand.
CTGCGAAGCGCACGTCGAGCGGAGCCAGCGCACGCGCCGTCAGGTCGACCAGTCGCAGTTGATGAACACCGGTGTCGACCGGCTCGGGGCCGTCACAGAGCTGCGGCACGCCGAACAGCGCGTCGAGTTCGGGCAGCAGGCACTTCAACGTGCCGCGTGCGCGCAGGGCCTCGAAGAACAGGCCCGGGCGCGGGCCCATCAGGCCAGTGACCAGCAGGTTCCATCGGTCGACCGCCGTCAGGCGGGTCATCACATTCATCGGTTCGCCGAATGTCCGGCTTTGTCGCCTGTTCGACAAACGCGCTCCCGCCTCGGTGATCCTGGTCGCCATCCTCGGCCAGGCGCAGGAAGCGTGCCATCGGCCGCCGGTGCGGACGGGCGGCTGCCCGCGAGAAGTCAGTCCGCGGGCGCAGGACCCGCAGCGCCGTCCGCATGCTCGAACATCGAGACCATGCGATGCAGGGCCGCGACCTGGCGTTCGCCGTGCAGTCGCAGCGCCTCGCGCAGCCGCTCGCGCGTGGGCGCGTCGATCCCGGGTTGCAGCGAATGGGCGAAGGCCGCCTGCGCCGAGGGCTCGCCGTCGCAGTCGAAGCGGGTCGCGTCCAGCTCGGGCGCGATCGTACGGAACACCGACTTGAACGACCACGAGCCGCGCATAGCCGGGTGGTAGTAATGCGTGCGTGCCACCTGGAACAGGTCGACGATGCGCGGCAGCAACGCTTCGAGCGAATCGCTCAGGTCGTCGAAGTGCTGCGCGAGCTCGCGAATGCGATTGCGCTCGAAGCCGGCGTTGTAGGCGAACACCGGCCCGCTGCTGCCCAGCGCCTGCAGAAGCGACTGCGCAAATGCGCGGCGCGGGTCGCCTTGTCGATCGGCGAGGAATGCACGATGCACTCGCTCGCCCTGCGCCGGCTCCACATCGCAGGTCCACTGGAACGGCAGCACCTGGTAAGGCTGCGTGCCGGACCACACCGGCACGGCGAAACCGATGGTGTCGAAGCGCAGGGTGCAGCGCGGGTAAGGGTGCGCGCGCATCAGCGCAGCGACCGAAGGCTCCAGCACCGGCGCGCGTTGCTGGATGGCGCGCACGGCGCGGCGATGCCGTGCGTCGGCCAGGCGCTCCGGGAGCACGCTGTAAAGATCGGCATGGCCCTCCAGGCGCAACTCGGCCGCCAGTTCGCGTCCGACGATCTCCAGCTGGGCCGGGCCGGCGGTCTCTGCGCCCGCCCCCGCGGCAGCAGGTGCCCGCAGCCGACAGTGTTCGATGAAGTCGCAACCGCCGTGCAGCCGGCACTTCGCACCCGGCTCGGCTGCAGGCTCGGCGCCGCGATCGCAGGTGCGCATCTCCACCAGCCAGCGCGCCACCGGGCGCGATCCCAGCACCGGTGTCAGATCCACTTCCCGGAAGAGCCCTGCATAGCAGCCGTGTCCCGGGTAGACGAAATCGGTGTCCACCAGCAACAGGCCGACATTCACCAGGCGCAGGCCGCAACGCGCAGCAACGTGCACCCAGAGTGCCACGTCGTCCACATCGGATTCGTCACCCACCGTGGCGTGGCGGACCTTGAACATCCGCAGTCCGTGTTCTCCGGGCGCCAGGACATCGATGCGCACCTGCACGCCATCGTCGCTCGCCAGGCAGGCTCCGAAAAGGGCTCGGCCTTCGGCCTGCATGCGCTTGTCGCGCAGGCAGGCTGACGTGCGCTGCACGGCCTCGTGCCAGTCAGCCGGCGTCGTCGGCGCCTCGATGACGATGGCGCCGGGAAACGTGGCTCGCAAGGCGTCACCGGGCTGCGGGCCTCGCACCACCGCAGCTTCGCCGGTGAGCTCGGCGCGGACCGCGAACGCGGAGGGACCGGGACGGTCGCTCGCCACGCGGCGGCTCAGCCAGAAGCGCCGTTCGCAGGCACGCCAGCGCAGCAGGTCATCGTCGTTCAGCAGGGAGTCGTCGGCAAGCATGGGCATAAGCAGACAAACGCAACACGAGGTCACGCCAGACGGAGGTCGATTCTTCCCTGTAGCAATCGCCGTGCAGAGGCAGATTCGTCGGGGCGGCGCAGGTTGTCATGCATCTTGCAACGAGGCCTTCATGACGCTGATGTTCTACATGACGCCGGGCTCGTGCTCGACCGGCATCCACATCCTGCTCGAGGAGCTCGAACTGCCCTTCGAAGTGACGGTGCTGAATCTGCCGGCAGGAGACCACCGCCGTCCCGACTACCTGGCGCTGAATCCCAAGGGCTCGATCCCGGCGCTGCGTCTGGACGATGGCCGCGTGCTGACCGAGTTCCAGGCCATCGCGTACTGGCTCGCCTGCCGCCATCCCCGTGCACGGCTGTTGCCGTCGGATCCGTTGCAGGCCGCGCTCGCCATCGAGCTGATGGACCATGTGGTGGGTACCGTGCACGGCCAGGGCTACACGCGCATCTTCACGACCGACAGCTACCTGCCGCCCGGGCTCGAGCCTGCGCAGCGGATGCATTGGCAGCAGGCGATTGCAGAGCGCGGGCGCGAGATCGTCAGCCTGGGATTCGAGATCATCGATGGACGTCTGTCTGACGAGGGCTACGCGGCCGGGTCTGACTTCTCGATTGCCGATGCAGCGCTGTTCTACGTCGAGTTCTGGGCCGACAAGATCGGCCTGGCCCTGCCTGCGCGCTGCGCCGCGCACTACCAGCGCGTGCGCGCCCGGCCGGTGGTGCAACGCGTACTGCGCGAGGAAGGCTATCGATAGGCACCGTCAGGTCGATCGCGCAGACCCGGGCTGCACGATCTGTCAGGTTCCCAGCGCCTGCGGCGGCATGCCCGCACAGTGCCGCTCCCACATGCCGACGTACAGGGACTCGAGGTCCAGCGTGTAGGCTGCCACATCGAACAGAGGCGCTGCGAGACGTTCCCGCGCCAGCTGGTCGCGCAGCGTGCGCAGGCGCTGCCGGTCGGCCACCAATGCTGCGGCGAGATCGGCGTACTCGCCCAGGCTGTGCGTGACCAGTTCCGACAGGCCGACCGCGTGCAGCAGGCTGCCCGCCACCCGCGATGCGAAGGTGTCGCCAGCACAGGTCACCAGCGGCACGCCGGCCCACAGCGCATCGCTGGCGGTGGTGTGGGCGTTGTAGGGCGAGGTATCGAGAACCAGGTCCGCCAGCTGAAGGCGCGCCAGGTGTTCGGCCTGCGGCAGGTCGTCGGCGAAGACCAGGCGGTGCGGCGCGACGCCGCGCTGCATCGCCTCGCGGCGCAGGTTGCCTTCGGCCTGCTCGGTGCGCAGCAGCCACAGCACGCTGTCCGGCGTCTGCGCCAGCAGGTCGCACCAGATGTCGAAGACCTCGGGCGTGAACTTGTAGGCCTGATTGAAACAGCACAGCACGAGGCCCTCGGGGGGCAGACCGGCCTGTTCGCGTGTCGGCGCGGGGCCGATGTCGGCACCTCGACCGTGCGGCTGGTAGCTGTGAGGCATCCAGGCCAGCGCTTCGCTGTAGCCCGCGGCGGCACTGGCCGGCGTGACGAAGCGGTCGCTGACGAGGTAGTCGCAGAACGTGCCTCCCAGCGTGCCGGGATAGCCCAGAAAGCTCACCTGCAGCGGCGCCGGCCGGTAGGTGAGCAGCGCGGTTCGTGTGCCCGCCGTGTAGCCCTTCAGGTCGACCAGGATGTCGATACCGTCGGCATGGATCGCGCGCGCCGCCTGCAGGTCATCGAGGTCGGTGATGTCGTTGAAACGCTCGAACGGTCGGGTCAGGCGCTGGCGCATGCCCAGTCCGTCGTCTGCGCCGTAGCTGTAGGCATGCAGTTCGAAACGATCGAGATCGTGGGCTTCCAGCATCTCGACCATCAACAGCGCGGTGGCGTGCTGGTGAAAGTCGCAGGACAGGTAACCGATGCGGATCCTGTCGTGTGGAGCAGCTGTCTGCAGCGCCAGCGCGACGGACCCGGCCGCGAACTCGGCCGACAGCAGGGCCCGGTCGACCGCGCTCGCAAGCAGACGATCTGCCATCCACCGCGTGGCGCAGGCCTGCTGCTGCGCTGCCGTGATGCCCGGCAGCGACAACAGATGGAAAGGCGACAAAGCCGCCACATCGGGATCCGACAGAGCCTGCATCGCACGCAGCTGCCAAGCGTCGAAGTCATCCCACTCGCACCAGGCGCGGCTGCGGGCGTAGTGCTTCATCGAAGCGTCGCTCGGACGCGAGGGAATGGCCATGCTCCCCTGCCGCAAGTTCTGCGCCGTGCAGTAGGCGACGCCATGGAGCCCAAGGGGCACGCGGCGACGCGGCCGGTCGGTCCTTTCGCCCCATCCACGCGCTCGACGACGCCGTGGGATATGCGTCGTCCAGCGCCGGCCCGCCGAGTCAATAGCCGACTTCGAACCACACCGGCTGCTTGCGCCGCAGTTCGAGCAACAAGGCCATCGTCTGAGGCACCAGCCCGTTGACGGCGTACCAGATTTCCTCGCGGCGCGGCTGTACGCCGTTGCGCAGCTTGTCGTGCAACGCCGCCCAGCCGATCCAGTCGACCTGGATCAGGCGCTGGTGCAGTGCCGGCGTGACGTTGCCCAGCGTGTGCGCCATGATGAGCAACTGCGCCTCGACGGCGCGCAGCGTCAGTGCGCTGGCGAACAGCTCGTCCTCACCCTGCATCTCCCGGGTCAGCACACCGATCGAACGGCCGGTCTCCATCACGATGTCGTAGAGGGATCGGTGATACATCAATCGGCCTCGACCAGCTGGGCATCGAGCGCGCGGAAGATCGCGCAGCGCGCGAAGACCTCCAGCGTCGGCTGCGCGGCCTTGTGGATGCAGAACTTCGCCACGAGCTTGGCCAGCCCCTTGATGTCCCGCCCACTGGCCTGCGGGTAGCAGGCGGCCAGCGTCGAGATCAGCGCGTCGTCGAGCAACAGCCCGAACTGCTCGGCCATCACGCGCCAGATGCGTTCGCGCGCCAGCTGATCGGGCGAGTGATAGCGGATCAGCGCGATGCAGCGCGAGACGATGGCCTCGTCGATGTCGTCGATGCGGTTGGTGGTCAGGAACAGCAGGCCGTCGAAATACTCGAGCACGCGCAGGAACACGCCGACCACGGCGTTGGCCGCGATGTCGTCGCTGCGCTTGCGGATGTAGACATCGGCCTCGTCGATCAGCATCACGGCGCCCCAGCGCTGCGCGCGGGTCAGCGCTTCCTTCAGCGCGGTCTCCATCGCGCCCACGCTCAGGCCGAGCTGGCCCGAGTGGACGCGGTACAGCGGGCGACCCGTGACCTCGGCGTAGACCTCGGCGGTCAGCGTCTTGCCCACACCCGGCGGGCCCGCGCACAGCACGGTGGTGCCGCCGCCCTTGCCCGCCACGACGTCGTCCTGCAGCACGTCCATCTCGGCGGTCAGGATGTCGATCAGCTCGGTCTGCTCGGGTGGCAGCACCAGCTTGTCCTTGAGCTGCGGCTGGTAGACGTATGGCGCGATGTCGTCGACATGCACCCACAGGTGCTGGTGCAGTTCGAGGTGGAACAGGAACAGGTAGGCCTGCACCGGCAGTTGCTTGAAGAGGTGCGCCGGCAGGCTCGCATCGAGGGTCTTGACGTCTTCCTCGCAGTCGTAGTCGCTGCTCTTGGCTGCCCGCCGCAGGTAGGGCGCGAGGATGTCTCCGGGCGACTCGAGCCCCGTGCTGCGAGGCGGCAGGATGCCCTCGTCGTTGACCAGTCTCGCCGCGTTCCCGCTGGAGCTGAGGATGACCTGGTCCTTGCGCGTCCAGTCGGTATCCCGGTGCGTGGCACTCGGGTCTTCGGCCAGGAAGGCGACTCCCTGCCCGGAGAACTGGCCGCCGTAGCGACCGCGCCAGTCGAAGTAGCGCTCGGCGGAAGCGTCGCAGGCGGCGAGCAGCTCCGGTGTCTCCTTCAGGAATCCCTTCGATGCCAGCAGTTCGGCCACGGTTCGGCCGTTCAGGTCGGCCTCGGTGAAGCGAAGCGACTGGGAGATCAGCGCCCCGCGCGCATTCGCCTTCAACTCGAGCATGACCTTGCCGAGTTCCTCCGAGGATCCGACGACGAAGTCGATGCGGGTGGGCACCCAGGCCAGTGGCTTGCCGGCGACATTGGCGGCGAACACCCAGCCGCGCGCGCTGTCCGTTGCCAGATAACGCACCAGCGCGGGCAGCAGCGCTTCGAGCGCATCGGAGGGACCGAAGCGTGGCGAATCGCTGCGCAGCGCGGCGACCAGCCCGCGCAACTGCGCGGCGCGTCCGGCCAGCGCGGCCCCGGCATCCTCGTGCAGCCGAGCCAGGAACTCGAGCGCCTCGATCGGCAGCGTGTGCGAGCGCAATTCGATGCGGTGACCGAAGCGCAGCTGGTCCTGCAAGCCCTCGCCGAGATGGGGAAACGCGTCGGCCAGCGACAGCACGTGGGGTCGGTCGAGTTGCAGCTTCATGTCGGGACTCCGGGTGTCAGGACGAGCAGGACACTTCGAGCGCGGGCCGATGGGCCGCAGCCGGCTCGGCATAGCGCGCATCGGCTGCCCGCGCGTCGAAGGGGCGTTGAAGCACGCGCACCAGCGCCATCAGTTCACTGGTATCACCACGTTCGGCAGCGTCGATGGCAGTCTGTGCCAGGTCGTTGCGCAGCACGATCGCGGGGTTGGTGCGACGCATGCGCGCACGCTGCTCGCGGTCGTCCGAGCCTTCGGCAGTCGAGCGCCGCCGCCAGTCGCCAAGCCACGCATCGAACTGCCCGGGTTCGGCGAAGCGGGTCCGCATCACCGCCGGGTCGTCGCCACCGAGCGCCCGGAAGGTCTGCGTGAAATCGCATCGGCCCTGCTGCATCAGCGTGAGCAGGCGGTTGATCAGCACGGCATCGCCCACGCGCACCTCGAGCAGACCGAGCTTGGCGCACCAGCGCTGCATCACGGCGCGGTCGTAGGCACGCTCGTAGACCGTCTGCAGCGCGTGCGCCCGAACGGCGGCCGTCGCCAGGTCGTCGTGCAGCAGGCTCGTGCAGGCTTCGATCAGGCGCGCGCAGTTCCATTGCCCGATGGCGGGTTGGGCCGCATAGGCGTAGCGACCTTCGGTGTCCGATTGATTGCACACGTGGTGGCTGCGGAATCGCTCCATGAAACCGAACGGGCCGTAGTCCAGCGTCAGGCCGAGGATCGAGCAGTTGTCGGTGTTGATCACGCCGTGGCAGAAACCCAGCGTCTGCCACATCGCCACCAGGCGGGCCTGGCGCTCGATCACTTCGCTCAACCAGAGCGCACGACGCTCGAAGGTGTCGGCCGTGTCGAGCAGATGGGCGAAGTGTCGTTCGATCACGTGATCGGCCAGCACGGCGAGCTGAGCGGGCGTTCCGCTGCGCGCGTGATACTCGAAATGACCGAAGCGCAGGAAGCTTGGAGCCACGCGGCACACCACCGCCGCCGTCTCGGGGCGCTCGCGCTGCACCGCCAGCGGCGACGCCACCAGCGACAGCGCGCGCGTGGTCGGCACGCCCAGCGCGTCCATCGCCTCGCTGGCCAGGTATTCGCGGATCGACGAGCGCAGCACCGCGCGACCGTCGGCGCCGCGCGCATACGGCGTCGGTCCGGCGCCCTTGAGCTGCAGCTCGCGCGGTCCCGCGGGTGTCTCGATCTCGGCAATCAGCAACGCACGACCATCGCCGAGCTGGCGCGTGTAGCGACCGAACTGGTGACCGGCGTAGGCGGTCGCGCGCGCCCCGTAATCCGGCCAGGCTCGGTTGCCGGCCAGCAGCTCGGTGGCGTCGGGCCCGTTCCAAAGGTTGCGTGGCAGCTGCAGCTCGGTTGCCAGCGCCTCGTTGCCGATCAGCCGCACGGGCGCAGGCAGGGGCGTGGGCGCCACCGGAATGCTGAAGGGCGGACCCAGTGCCGCCAGCGATGTCATCGAGCGGATCCGTCGGGTGCCGCACGAAGCCGGTTCAGCAACTGCGCCAGGTGCAGCGACTCGCGCCCGGCGCCATCGCGGATCTGATGCCGGCAGCTGGTGCCGCTGGCAATGATCTGCGCCTGGGGCGGTGCGCCGCGCACGGCCGGCAGCAAGGCCAGCTCCGCCATGCGCATCGAGTGGTCGTAGTGCTCGGCCTCGTAGCCGAAGCTGCCGGCCATGCCACAGCAGCTCGACTCGACCCAGTCGACCTTCAAGCCCGCAAACGCTGCGAGCACCTTGCGCAAGGCCTTCAGGGTACCGAAGGCCTTCTGGTGACAGTGGCCGTGCACGAGCACCTGCATCGCAGCCTGATCGGCGCCGGTCTCAACCGAACTCGGCGTGGACCCGACGGGATCCGCCCCGCTGCGTGCACGCATGGGATCAACCGAAGTGCCGGTCGGCCGCAGGCCCGCGGGCGCCCAGCGCCTCGCATCGAGCTCGCGCGCCAGGAACTCCTCGAGCATCAGCGACGCCTTCGACACCGCCTGCACCAGCGCCGCATCGAGCCCGAGCTGGTGGTTCTCGTCACGCAGCATGCTCAGGCACGAGGGTTCGAGCCCGACGATGCTGCGCCCCGCGGCCACATGCGGGGCCAGCGCATCGAGCAGACGGCGCGCCTGGTCGCGTGCCATCTGGATGCGGCCGGAGGAATAGGCGGCGCGACCGCAGCACAGCGCCGAACCGCCGTCCGGTGGACGCAGCAGGTGCACCCGGTAACCAGCCGATTCGAGCAGGGCCAGCGCAGCGTGTGCGACGCCGGGCTCGAGGTGGTTGGCGAAGCAGTCGACAAGCAGGACGATCTCGGGCAACGCGGCATCGCCGGGCTGCGCCTCATGTTTCAAAGGTGCGGGTCGCGGACGATCGAGGAAAGGTCGCGCCACCGGCCGAGGCACCGAGCGCCGCGCGGAGATGCCCAGCACGCGCTCGATGCTGCGCGCCAGCAGCGGCACCCGCTCGCGCAGTGCCAGAGCGGGAAGTACCGCCCAGCGCCAGGCCGACAGCCTCGGCAACCAGTGCGGCAGCGCGGAGAACAGGCGGGTGCGCAGCGGGATCTGCCGCGCGCCAGCCCAGCGCTGCGCCAGCGTCTCGGCGCGCAGCGCGGCCATGTCGACCCCGTTGGGGCACTCGCGCTTGCAACCCTTGCAGGCCACGCACAGCGACATCGCGTCGTCCAGCCGGCCATCGACGAAGGGCTGCGGCCCGAGGTCGCCGTTCAAGGCATCGCGCAGCAGTGCCGCCCGTCCACGCGTGCTGTGCAGGTCGTCCTGCGTGACGCGGAAGCTCGGGCACATGACGCCCTTCTCGCCGCCTTGCCCGTTGGCTTTCTGACACTGACGGCTGCCGATGCACAGTGCGGCGGCCTTGCCGAAGCCGGCGCCATGCACGGGCAGGGCCGCGTAGGCATCGCCCTCGCCGTAGCTGTCGTGGAGGGTCCAGTCGAGCTGGAGCTCGAGCGGCTGGAACGCCACGGACGGATCAGGCGGACGCGGCATGGCGCGCCTTGGCGAGCAGGCGCTCGTTGGCCGCCACGCTGAACGACTGCCAGGCCGAGGCCAGGTCGCGACGGATGGTGCGCACGTAATCACCGTTGGGGCGGTGTTCGCCAGGGAAATTCGACAACGCACAGGAGGACTTGTTGAAGATCATCGCGTCGGCGAGCAGCTGGTCGGCGAGACCCGTGAACGGTTCGAGCACCCGAGGCGTCAGCGCGCAGCGGCCCTGCGCGACCGCCAGGTGCGCGGTCGACAGCGGAAGTTGCTCGAGTTGCTGCAGGGCCGCGTCGTAGATCGATGCCATCGACGCGAGCACCGCCCGCTGGGTGAGCCGGTCGTCGTCCTGCTGCGACAAGGCCCGGTGCACGCGTTCGCGGTAACGCTCCAGGGCGTGGCCGTGTTCGGCACTGACCCAGGCCGCGAACCGTTCGAGCTGCTGTTCATTGCCGGCATCGCGTGCGCCGGTGTCGAATGCCTCGTTGGCCGCTTCCCGGGGATGCCGGGCCCCCGGACTCGCGGCCATCAGCTGGCGGCGCAGGCGCCCCGCCGCGCCCAGCGCGCCTTCGAGGTACCCACCACCCTGCCGTGCGGTCTCCGAACCACCGAAGTACAAGCGCCCGTCCCAGTGCACATCGGCCAGCAACGGGTCGGCCTGGTTCGGGTGGCCACCACCCGGAAGCGCGTCCGAAGCGAGGTCGATCGGGCTGCAGGTCTCGGCTTCGAGCGCCCAGTCCTGCCAGAACGATTCGGCCGGATCGGCGGCCTCGGGCCCGAACAGCTGGACCAGTTGACTCTCGAGCAACAACGCGCGGCCCCGCGTGAAGCTTTCGCGCTGGGCTGCGCCCAGCGCGGCGAACCCGGCCAGCGCCGCACCCGTGCTCCCCGGTATGCCGACGGCGGCGTCCGCATCGGGTCCACAGGCGTCGAACACCTCGGCCAGCATCGCCTGGGCGTGGCTGACCCAGGCGTTGCCGGTGTGTCCGCTGTCACGCCAGAAGGCACGCGGGTAGGTGAAACCGGCCTTCGCGGCGGTCGCCATCCAGGTCGGCGTCGCCTGCAAGGCGGCACGCAGGTCGGGGGCCAGATCGGGCACGAACTGCACGCTGGCCTCGGCCACGCGCGGCGGCAGCGCGAGCACCACGCGGCGCGCGTTGACCGAGTAGGCGGCCTCGCCGAAGCGCAGGCGCAACTCGACGAAATCGCCGTGGTCGACCAGTGCCTCGAGCCGATGCCCGGTGCGCAGGCGTGCGTTGGGCAGCGGTGCGGCCAGTGCGTCGATCACTGCGCCGACACCGCCAGCCACACGCCGCGCCCCGCCGTGCACCGCGCCGGCCCGGGCGGGCGCGGACGGATCGTCGGCCGGCACCAATTGTTCGGTCAGTGCGACGGTCTGCGGCACCCGGTTCGGGTCGGCCAGATGCAGCACCCGGCCGTCGTCGAGCTGATCGAAGCTCGTCAGCCCCAGGTCGGCGACCAGGCGCGTGATCGCCGGCTGGCTGTCGGGCCAGAACCAGGTCGGGCCCAGGTCGACCGGCGTGCCATCGCTCGCCTTCGCGGTCAGCACCCGGCCGCCCAGCCGCTCGCGCGCTTCGTACAGACGCCAGTCGCTTCCCCTGGCCTGCAGGCTGTGCGCCAGTGCGAGGCCGCACAGCCCGCCACCGATGATCGCGACATCGAGCATGTCAACCTCCTGAGGGCGGGCAACGACGAGCGGCAGTGGCGGCAACTCAGCCCGACAGGGCGCCGAGCAGTTCGACGGTGACGGGTTCGGTCCCGAGCAGCGTCATCTGGCAAGCGAGGCGCGACTTGCTGCCGATGCCGATGATGGTGTCGAGCTTGGCGTTCTCCGCCGGCGTCATCTTCGAGACGCCCTTGCGTCCGCCGGTCAGGAAGATGTGGCAGGCACCGCACTTGGCCTCGCCGCCGCATTTGCTGACCAGCTTCTCGCCGGCATCGAGGATGGCCTGCAGGAGGTTGGTGCCGGGGATGGCTTCGACGGTCTTGCCGGATGGAAGGATGGTGAGAGTTGACATGGGTGACTCCGTGGTTCGACAGGTGGGACGTGAGATGAATGCAGGGTCGCGAAAGCTGCCGGTATCAGGCCGCGACGCTCGATCCGGCGATCAGGCATTCGACCGCGGCAGCGAGCGGCAGCGCGATGCGGGTGATGCCCTGCTCCTCGAGAAAGCGCTCTTCCATGCGCGTGGGCTCGTCGGGCAGCACTGCGTAGTGCGGGCCCTGGGATCGCTTCATGATCTGGCGCGCGAAGGCGCGGGGCAGCTGGTCGTTGAAGCGGCAGCCCAGGAAAACGAAGCCGAGGCTGGCGCGGCGCTGCTGGACGAGCGCGGGGATCGGAGTCTGGATGTCGATCTCGGTCAGCACCTCGACGTAATCGGTGTCCGAGACCAGGTAGTTGCTGGCCGGGCCATGCGCGCCCCACGGCTTGTAGAGCACCGTGGTGGTCTCGATCGGGTCCGGGCTGACTTCGCCGGATGACGTGTACCAGCCGACCCAGGTTCCGAAATGCTCGGACTGCGAAAGCCCCTGCACCTCGGCCCAGTCGGCGCGCCCTGCGAGCGCACCGCGCATCGTGTCGTCGTACCAGGTGTCGACGATCAGGGGCGCGGGCAGAGAAGCCAGCCAGCGGTGCAGCGGCGAAGGCGAAGGCATCGGCGCAAAGGCTTCGTTCATCGCCGTCACCAGCGTCTTGCGGTGCTTGAAGTTCTCGATGAACTGCGCCACGGCCGTCAGCCGGTTGCGGATCTTTCCGGGCACCGAGGTCTTCGCGTTGAGGAAGGTCGCGAGATCCAGCGGGGTGGCCGGCACCGGCACGGCGGGACACAGCCCGAGCACGAGCGGGCCCAGGTAGGGCGCGAGCGTGCCGGCGCGAAGGCCCTCGATCAGCGCATCGGGGAGGGAATCGAGCGTGGCGTGAGACATGGAGATCCTTGTTCAGTAGATCGCGGCACCGGCGCCGACATTGACCGAGCTGTCCTTCATCGTCTTCACGATGAACTTCACGTGGTCGGGCTCGAGGTGGGTGTGGAACGGCAGGGCCACGGCGCGGTCGGCGATGCGCTCGACCAGCGGGAACTGGCCGCGCTTGCAGCCCTGCTGGATGTAATGGAACTGCTGGTGCAGGGGCTGGCAGTAGAGGACGGCCTCGATGTACTGCGAGGCCATGTCGTCGATGATCTGTTCGCAGGTGCTGACCGAAAAGCGCTTGCCGAGATGGACCGTGTAGATCATCCAGTGCACTTCGTCGACGTCGGTCGCCACGTAAGGTGGCTTGATGCCCTCGAAGCTCTGCATCTGCTCGTGGTACATCGCCTCGACCCGCTTGCGCTTGGCCAGGATGTCGTCGATGCGCGCCAGCTGGCCCGCACCCAACGCTGCGGTGAGCTCGCTGATCGAGGCCTGCATCGGCACGCGCGAACCGACCGAGACCGAGCGGCGATCACGCACCGAACGCGATCTCAGGTACCGCAGCTCCATGGCCAGGCTGTCGTCGTCGGTGACGACCATGCCGCCCTCCCCGCAGCAAAGCGCCGCGGGCTGCGAGAAATCGAACACCGACAGGTCGCCGAAGCTGCCGACCATGAAGCCCTGGTAGCGCGAGCCGATGGCCTCGGTGGAATCCTCGATGAGGCGGATGCCGCGTTCCTCGGCGAGCGCCCGGAATTCCTTCCAGGCCGCGGGATGGCCGTTGACATTGCCGACCAGGATGGCCCGTGTCTGCGGAGTGATCTGGGCCGCCGCTCGCACCGGGTCCATGCAGCCCGTCCAGTAGTTGATGTCGGCGAACACGACCCGGGCCCCGGTCAGGCCCACCGCATGCGCCACCTGATGCCAGCCGTAGGGCGATGCGATGACCTCGTCGCCCGGCCCGATCCCGAGCGCGCGCAGGGCCAGCCAGGTGCCCAGCGTGCCGCTGGCCACCGCGACCGCGTGTCGGCGACCCAGCCACTTCGCGAAGTTGCGCTCGAAATGCTCGACCATGGTGCCGGACGACAGGTTCGGCTGACCCATCGCGGCCTGCACCAGTTGCAGCTCGACCTCGCTGAGGTCGGGGTCGCAAAGCAGCAGCCAGTCGTCCGGCAGATCGAGTTCCGGCTCCTCGATCCGGGCGTCATCCATCACGGCGAGATCATCCATGGGACCGCGCCTCGCTGAGGAAGAAGCCGGCCGCCTGCGCCGGATCGCTGGTCACCTGCCAGCAGTGACCATCGCTGGCACCGTAGTACAGCGTGCGCGTCGGACCGGCGGCGGCCGGCGTTTCATCTCGCATGTCGAAGGCATCGACGACCACGACGCGCAGCTGCGAGTAGTGCGTGCGCAGGGCCTGCGCCGCTTCACGAACGCTCCCGGCCGCTTCGGCGAGCGCCAGGGCGTCATGGACCACGTGGGATTCCATGGCCGGACCCCTCAATCGACGTCGCCCGAGAGGCGACGCGCTTCCACGGTGATCGGCAGGCTGGTGCCGTCCGCCATTTCGGGCAGCGACAACACCCAGCCGTTGGCCAGCGTGACCGTGCCGCCCCAGAGATCGGGCTTGTCCTGCTGCACGATCGGCTCCTCCAGGTCCTTCTTGGGCACATAGGCGGAGAGCACCCCGGCGGAACTTCGGCGGATCATCACTTTCATGGTCGGGTACTCCGTGGGGTTGGTGGAAATGGGACTTCAGGCCGCGACGGATTCGGCCGCGGCGCAGGTGGATTCGAGCAGCGGACCGAGACTCCGAACCGCCGCATCGATCGCACGATCGATGTCTTCGCAACGGGTCTCCCGGCCCAGCGACAGCCGCACACCGGCCCGGGCGTGCACGGCGTCCTCGCCCATGGCGGTCAGCACGTGCGAAGGCAGGTTGGCGCCCGCTGTGCAGGCCGCACCGGAAGCCGCCACCACACCGGCTCGTTCGAGCTTGCCCAGCACCTGCTCGGCGTCGAGCGTGCCGAAACGCAGGCAACTGGTGTTGGGCAGACGCTGCGCGCTCGCTCCGTACACATGCACCTCGGGCAGTCCCGCGGACAGGCCGGCCTCGAGCCGGACCTGAAGGCGTCGCATGTGGGCCAGGTCGCTGTCGAGCGTCAGGCCAGCGCGTGCGGCGGCGGCCGCGAAGCCGACGATGCCGGGCAGGTTCTCGGTGCCGCCGCGCCGCTGCCGCTCCTGTCGCCCGCTGAACAGCGCCGGCCACGCCAGTCCCTTGCGAACGACCAGGGCGCCGACACCCTTCGGTCCGTGCAGCTTGTGCGCCGACACCGACCACAGGTCGGCTCCGCTTTCATCGAAACGGGATGCGGTCTTGCCCGGCAGCTGGGTTGCATCGACGTGCATGAGGCTGCCTGCGGCATGGGCCAGGGCCGCCAGTTCGGCGATCGGCATCAGGACACCGGTCTCGTTGTTGGCCCCCATCACGCTGACGAGCGCGACGTCATCGCCGATCAGCGCCTGCGCTGCTTCGAGATCGATGCGCCCCTGCGTGTCCACGGGAATCAGATCGACCGGATGGCCCTGCGACTGCAGGCGGGCGGCCAGGGCGAGCGACCCCGCGTGCTCGACCGCGCTCATGACGATGCGCTGACGACCGCTGCCCTTGCGGAGAGCCAGCGCGCCGAGCAAGGCCATGTGGTTCGACTCTGTCGCGCCGCTGGTGAACACCAGTTCGGCCCCCTGGCACCCCAGGAACTCCGCGATCCGCTTGCGGGCATCGGCGAGCGCGCTGCGGGCGAGCTGTCCCGGGCCATGGGTGGAAGACGGATTCGCCCAGACCGTGCGCAGGATGTCGAGCATGTCCTCGATCGCCTCGGCGCACGGAGCGGTCGTGGCGTTGTGGTCCAGGTAGACCGGCTCGCTCACCGACGTGCTGGATGCGGTGCTCACTGCCAGAACTCCCGGTCCGGATCGGCACACAGGTGCGCGAGCAGGGCGGACAGGCCGTTGTCCTGACGCTGCAGGCGCCAGCAGTCCTGCTGGTGATCGCGCGAGAAGAGCAGCCAGCCTCCGCTGTGCGGAACCAGCCAGGCGATGTCGATCTCGCCGCCCTGCGCATCGATATTGCGCGAGCAGTTCGGACTCACGATCTTCCAGCCCAGCCCTTCCCGCTCGACGCGCGGGTGCACGTACTTGTATCGGGTGCGCGCCTCCAGCGCCTTCTCGATGCGGCGCTGGTCCAGCGACAGGACATCACCGGTGAAGCGCCGCACGGGCGGCTCGGCGGACCCGCGCGGACCGCCTCCTCCACCGGTGGCGTTCAGTGCATTCATGCAGCGGCTGCTCCGCTCGGCAGCGTGACACTGCCGGGCAACGCGCGCTCGGCGGCGATCTCCTCCTCGAGGCAGCCGATCACCGCGACGCCGAAGTCGACCATGTAGACAGGGACGTTCGCATCGGCATGGTGTCCGACCTGGACGATCTCTCCCGGTCCGCCGGCGACCACCAGCAGCTGATCTTCCGGAGCCTCCGGATGGCTGCCGTCGTTGTACAGGTCAACCGCTGCGGTCACGGCTTGACCCCATTCGAACCTGGGCTGGCGTTGTTCGATCATGTCGTTGGCTCTCGTGATGCGTTCGGTAAGCTGCCCTAGCGCAGGTCCTGCAACTGGCCAGCCTTCTCGCCGAGCTGGGCCAGCACCTCATCGGGCAGGTGGTCGAGCGTGCACAGCTCCTTGGCGCGCATGCCGACCCGGTGCCCGGATTCGACGAACTCGACTGCGTAGATGTAGAACTGCTGCAGGAAGGTGCCGATCGAGGTGATGAACCCGATCTCGCCCTTGTTGACCAGCACCTCGCCGATGTCCTTGCCGTTGTAGGTGCCGTCGTTGCGGATCACGGTGCGGCTGATGACCCGCTCGCCCATGTTGAAGCGCGGTGGCGAGGCCACTTCGATGGCTTCGTCTTCCCGGTTGATGTCAGCCATGTTCGTGCTCCGGTTGGTCTTCGCCTTGCCACTGGTCCAGGCGTGCCCGGGCGCGTTCGCGGATCTCGGCCTCGGCGTCGTGGATCAGCTTCTCGAGCACGGCCGGCAACGCACGGCCCGCGACTTCCCAGCGCACCAGCAGATCGTCGTCATGGACAAAGGTGTCGAGCAGCGCCGGGGGCAGACGCTCGGCGACGATGCGGCGCACTTCAGCCTCGCGATCGGACGTCATGCGCAACAGCGCCGGCATCTGCACCCGCCGCGCCACTTCGCGGCGCACCATGAGGTCGGGATCCGAGACCATCTGCGGCAGCAGGGCCTCGGGCAGGCGTCGTGCCACGGTGGCGCGCACGTGATAGTCCTCGTCGTGCAGCATCGAGGCGATCTGGTCGACCGCCAGGCATTGCGCCACGCGGATACGCACCTCGCGGTGCGCGTCCTCGCGCATGAGCATCAACTGGCGCTGCGGCAATCGAAGCGCCAGGTGGAGCCGCACGGTTTCGTCCGGATCATCCATCAGGGCCGGCAGGCGGAACACATCCGCGTACCGCACCGCGATCGCACGCACCTCGAAGTACGGATGCCCCAGGTGCTCGTTGGCAAGTTCGGGGTGCGTCCTGAAGAACCGGTCGATGCGTCGGGCGTAGGCGTCCTGCATGCAGATGCGGCCGGGCTCGCAACCGCCCTCGAGCCTCATCGACGCGTGAGGGCAGGCCGCGCAATCGAGCTCGCCCCCCTGCCAGTGCCGCGCAGCGATGTCGGCCCATTCGGCGGACACGACCTGGCTCATCCCGGCGCTCCCGAAGCACGGCCCGTCTCGGCGACACGCGCCCAGGCAGCGGCACCGAACACCGGCAGCGCCGGCCCTTCATCCTCGTCGCCTGCGCCGGCATCGCGCTCGCGACGCTGCCGAACGGCTTCCAGCAGCGCCGCCCCGACGCGATCCTCGGGGTCGAGCACGCGCAGCTTGGCCAGCGCGTCACGCGCTTCCTCGGGCTCGCCGAGGCGCAGGCTCAGATATGCATAGCCCTTGAGCACCCACAGGTAGAAGCGCGTCGCAGGATCTCCCGCCGCCCCGGGCAGCGGGCGATCCGGCACCTCGCGCCAGAGCAGCGGCAGCCCGAGCGACCGGGCACCGACCACCATCGCCTCGCACGACACGCCACGCGCCAGGCGCAACTGGTGGCCGTAGAAGTGATATCGGTAGAACGCGATCAGCACCGCCGGGTGATCGGGTGCCAGTGCACGCGCGCGCATCAGCGCCGCCATCGCACGGGGCGGATCGGCCCGCGCCGCACCGGCTGCGCGCAGCGCCTCCTCAGCCTGGACCGGCAGCCCGTGGCCGAGCACCGCATCATCGAAATCGACGCTGACGGCAGAGAGGGCAGCGCCCTCATCGGTCGCCGCGGCGCACCGATCCAGCTCAGCGTTCGGCATGGACAGGATCGGATCCACGATGCGTCGCCTGCAACGAGGGATCAGTGGCCAGCGGTGGCCGTGGGCATGCGCCCGATCGAGCTGACCGATACCGTCGCCTGGGCTGGCGCTGCGGCCGCGTCACCCGAGGTCGAGCAGCCGCAGGCGGCCGCGTTCGGGTTCATGAAGGTCAGGCCGCTCTTGGTGGGCGTGTCGGCGAAGTCCACGGTGACACCGTCGAGCATCAGGCGGCTTTCTGCTGGCAGATAGACCTTCACACCATTGACCAGCAACTCGCTGTCACCGGCGACCGCTGCCGGGACGACCGTGAACTCGCTGTTGTAGCCGGAGCAGCCGCCGGCCGAAACGGTCAGGCGGAAGCCGCCTTCCGGGTGCTCCGAGAAGCGCACCATGCGACGGATGAATTTCTCGGCGGCGGGCGTGACGGTGACGTTGGGCTGGAGCATGGTGTGTGTCTCGTGGTGTGTTGTCGTGGGCGGAATCAGACGGACTTGATGCAGTTGTCGACCGGGCAGACGGCGATGCACTGCGGCGAATCGAACTGGCCTTCGCATTCGGTGCACTTGGCCGGGTCGATGATGAAAGTGCCGCCCTTTTCGCGGATGGCGACGTTGGGGCACTCGGGCTCGCAGGCCGAGCAGCCGGTGCACATCGAGGCAATGATCTTGAGGGCCATGGGGGTCTCCTTGGGACGTGGGCGGGTTGCGGAATGAATGGGCTTCAGGCGGCCTGTTCGGCCGTGCCTGAATAGGCGCCCTGGCGGATCTGCGCGTCGCCGCGCACCTGATGCGTGATGAGCCCGCTGGCGATGCGCTCGCGGTAGCCGGCGAACCAGGACAAGGCGGCCTTCTCGATGAATTCATGCGCGTACTCGTCCACCGGCTCGATGCCGGCGGCCTTCAGTTCGTCGCGCGGACAAGCGCCGATCTTCGAGACCAGCACGGCGTGGCAGTCGTTGATCGCACTGACCACCGAGGGCAGCGCTTCTTCCTCGCCGTAGCCGCCCTGGCAATAGAGATCGACGCGGCGGTGGCCGACGAACAGGGCCGAACCCTGGCTGACCTCGAAGATCTGGAACTCCGTGGCGTGACCGAAGTGCTGGTTGACCTTGCCGTGGCCTTCGGTGGCCACCGCGATCAGCACCTTCATGCCGGGATCGACGCCGTCGTCGACATTCGTCGCGGCCAGCGCGGCCACCTTGGCCGCATGCTGGGCCTGGCGCTCGGCCTCGACCTTGTCCTGGTAGGTCTTGCGCTTGTCGAGGTCGTAGACGACTTCCATCTCGTCGATCTTGTCGAGCGTGAATTCCTCGCTGCGGTCCTCGCCGAGCAGGCCCACCGCATCGGCGCGGCACTGGCGGCAATGACGCATCAGGTTGGCGCCACCCATGCAGGCGTCCTGCACCGCCTTGAGTTCCTGCGCCGACGGGCCGCGCTGGCCGGTCAGGCCGAACACGGTGCCGTGCTCGGGCTCGCTGATCAGCGGCATGATGTTGTGCAGGAAGGCGCCGCGCTTCTTGACCTCGCGATTCACCTCGATCAGGTGCTCGTCGTTGATGCCGGGAATCAGCACCGAGTTGATCTTGGTCAGCACACCACGCTCGGTGAGCATCTCCAGGCCCTTCATCTGCTGCTGATGCAGGATGGTGGCGGCCTCGATGCCGGTGACGCGCTTGTGGTCCCAGAAGATCCACGGGTAGATCTTGGCGCCGACTTCCGGATCGACCATGTTGATGGTGATCGTGACGTGGTCGATGTTGTACTTGCAGATCTCGTCGGCGAGCTCGGGCAGGGCCAGGCCGTTGGTCGACAGGCACAGCTTGATGTCGGGCGCCTGCTCCTGAAGCATGCGGAAGGTGTCGAAGGTCTTCTTCGGATTGGCCAGCGCATCGCCCGGTCCGGCGATGCCGAGCACGGTCATCTGGGGGATCTCGCTGGCAACCGCGACGACCTTCTTCACGGCCTGCTCCGGCGTGAGCTTCTGGCTCACGACACCGGGGCGTGACTCGTTGCTGCAGTCGTACTTGCGATTGCAGTAGTTGCACTGGATATTGCAGGCAGGAGCCACCGCCACATGCATGCGCGCATAGTGGTGATGTGCCTCTTCCGAATAGCAGGGATGGTTCTTGACCTTGTCCCAGATCTCCTGCGGCATGTCGTCGGGGCCGGCCGATGTGCCGCAGCTGGCCTTGCCCTCGCCACCCGTGGTCCCGCAACCACCCGATGCGGCGGTCTCGAGAATCTGGCTGACCGCGTGTCGCGATTTGCCAAGGGCGGAAGCGTCTACGTAAGCAGTGTTGAGTGACATCGACAGGCCTCGCGAAACAGGTGGTGGATGGCCTTCCATTGCGAGACGCGTGCCAATGCCGAACCCAGTCAAATCAAGCACTTGCAGAGATTGCCGGGTGTTCGGATGCCGACAAACACAACATGTCCGGACACAGCGTTGCGACGGCTTCGAGCGATGCGCGCGGGGCACGCCGCTTGCTCTCACGGCGCGGGGCAGCCGCCTCGTTCTCAGGGAGACTCGAATGCAGATTGGTGTCGACACCCAGCGTGCCGTGGAAAGCAAGCGCGCCTTCATCATCGACAGCGATGACATCAGCGCGATGGCGCTGCAGTTCATGCTGGCCGATGAACTCGAGGTCAATGTCGTGACCTGCAGCGCCGAGGCCATCGGCCGCGCACAGGGCCTCGCACTCGATGTGATCCTGCTGGGCGCCAGCGTCATCGAAGCCGAAGGCACCGCGGTCGTGACCCGCTTGCAGGCCGCGCTGCCCGGCGTGCCCGTGATCGCCTGCGGACCGGCGGGTGATCCGGGCATCGCGCAGGTGCTTGCCCTTGGAGCACGATCGGCGATCGTGCGGCCGTACAAGGTCGAAGCCGTCCGTCAGCGCGTCAACGCGCAGATCGGACGGCGTGCCGTGCTGACGATTCCGGTCGTGCTGGGCTAGTTGCCTCGCGGCCTGCGGCCAAGCGGCGCGGCCCGTCACGCAACGGTGACAGGCCCTGGTTGCTGCGGTGCCGGGCCCGGCACCGCAGGCGCGGGGTCAGGCGGTGGCGGAAGCATCAGCCTTCAGGCGCAATGCCGCCTCTTCCTGCTCGATCCAGCGCTTGAGTTCCTCGACGTGCGCGGTCTCCTCGCGCACGAACTCCTTCGCCACCGAGCGGATGTCGGCATCGGTCGTCGTGCCGGCAATGGCGTAATAGAACTCGAAGCCGCGACGCTCGCCCTGCAGGGCGACCTTCAGGGCGCCGAGACGCGACAGCGACGGATCGCCGGCCCACAGCGTCGTCTTCTCAGGCGTTTCGCTGTCGGGCCAGGCCGAGCTCGGCGGCAGCGTCAGGGTGACGTCGTGACGCTTGCACTTGGCCTTCGCTTCCTCGAGGTGCAGGCGCGAATAGCTGCCCAGACGCTCGAACAGCGCGGCCACATCCTTGTTGCCGCAGTCGGCCATGGCCTTCGCCAGCTGCTCGAAGTGCACGGCCGCATCCTCTTCCACCTTGACGGCGTAGGCGAGGAAGTCATCCATCGTGTGAACCTGGACACCGCCCTTGTAGACCGCCGCAGCGATGGAAAGCGTCGGTCCCTTGACCGGCAGCGTCTTGTCGCCCTCGAACGTGACGATCGTGTCCTCGTCACGCACGAAGCACTGGCAGGCCAGGCGGAACGGCGGAGGCATGTCGTTGACCTCGGCGTCCATCAACTGTTCCTTGGTGATCTTGCCGAGCTGCTTGAGCAGTTCCTTTTCCTTCTCTGTCAGGGCGATGCCATAGCGGACGCCCTTCGTCAGGTGCTTGACCTCGACGAGACAGGAGCCGCACTCGCCGTCCTGGCAGTCGAACGGAATCGGAATGTGATGTTCCTTGGCCAGCGCCAGCAGATTGCCGCGGTCGCCCGCGACCGCATACACGGTGATGTCACGTGGCATCACTTCGGAAGAAAACGTTACGTTGGCCATGACAGCGCGCTCCTGATTTTTGAAGATGGGGTGGTCTCGAAGAGCAATGCCTGTGCCCATCGTTTCGACAACCGCGTTGCCCACGGGAATCAAGGACAGTGGACGGTTTCCCGACACGAAACCGGGCTGATTCAGTGTCTGTTGCGTGGCTTTTGTAGCGACCCCGACATGCGCGTCGCACCGCGAAGTCATCCCCAAGCCGGTCGCCGGGACCTGGCGTCGCCGGTGAGCGCCGTGAATTCGGCGTCGCCCGTTCGGTGGCCCCGAAGTTGCAGATATCGACGTTCGTCACGCTCCGTGTCCGGGTCGCGACGGTGGCGCCGATTCGGCTGACATGGAAGAAGAACCGACGATGACGATGAACGACATGGACTCTGTCGAGCTGTTTCTGGCCTACTCGATCAAGCTGGAGGAAGAAGCGGCCCTGCGCTTCGATCAACTGGCCGACGCGATGATCTCGGCCGGCAATCGCGAGGTGGGCAAGCTCTTTCGACGCCTGGCCGATTACTCGCGACTGCACATGCGCACCGCACGGGACCGTTCCGGATTCCACGAGCTGCCGGCCTTTCGCCCCGGCGACTTCGAATGGCCCGACATCGAGAGCCCCGAGACCGCAGCGATCTGGGCCGCCGACCCGTTCATCGGCCGCGAGCAGGCCCTGCAGGTGGCGCTGGACGCGGAGAGCGCCAGCCTCGAGTACTACCGCGAGATCCTCGAATCGACCCAGGATCCCGAAGTACGCCACTTCGCCCGCGAGTTCGTCGACGAGGAAACCGAACACGTCGCGGAGCTGCAGCGCTGGCTGGCCCTGCACAAGGCCGGCAAGCCGCTGCCCATCGACCGCTAGTTAGGCCGCGCCAGCGGTGGGCAGCTTGCCCGCCAGCCTGGAGTCACCGTAGGTTCGCAGCACCTGCGAGATGACCACCTGGTAGCCGTCGAGCCAGTCGGCTTGCCGGGCCTTGGCCTGCAGATGAGCCGGATGACGCATCAGCGCCTGCAAGGCCTCGAGAGACTCCCAGTAGTAGACGTTGGAAATCAGGCCCTGAGCAGGGTTCTCCCACGACTCCTCGCCCAGGTAGCCGGGCGTCGCCTTGGCGGCCTGGGCGATCTCCTCGTCGAGTCGATGGAACTCGTCGTCCCACTGCCCCTTGGC
>JAGNWJ010000108.1 GCA_017986065.1 Rhizobacter sp.
GGAGTCCTTCGATGCCCTTGCCCTTCACCCTGCGTCCGTTGCTGCGTGCCTGCGCGCTGGCGTTCACTGTCAGCGCCCTGAGCACGACTGCCGTTGCGCACCAGCAGACCGCCGAAGTCCAGATCAGCCGCGTCTGGCAATACGCCCATGCGCTCGGCGGTGTCGCCGGCCAGAAGGCCGAGATCGTTGCGTATGACGACCGCACCGACACGTTGTGGGTGGCTGGCGTCGTCGGCGTCGATGTGCTCGACCGCTCGACCGGACAGTTGGTGGCACACATCGATGTGACCAACCTGGGTGCTGTCAACAGCGTCGCGATCCACGACGGCCTGGCCGCTCTGGCCATCGAGAACGGCATCGATCGCAGCCTGCCGGGCTTTGTCGTGTTCTACGAGACCCGCACCCGTGCGCAGAGCGGCCAGCCGGTGGTCGTCGGCTCGCTGCCCGACATGCTGACTTTCACGCCGAACGGCAAGCGTGTGCTGGTGGCCAACGAGGCGACCCCGAATGCTGGATCGCAGGTCGACCCGGCGGGTTCCGTGAGCATCGTCGAAGTCAGGTCGCGCAGCGTCAAGACACTGCCGATCGACCCGGCGATCGTCGGATACGACACGCTGCGGCAGTTTCCGGCACTGGGCAACGGCACCACCCGGCCCAACATGACGCCCTACGGCCCGGAGCCTGAGTACATCGCCGTCGACAAGGAAGGCAAGTACGCCTACGTCGGCCTTCAGGAAGCCAATGGCATCGCGGTGCTGAACCTGAAGACCGACAGCTTCGAGAAGATCTACAGCCTCGGCTTGAAGGACTTCAGCCTGACCGGCAACGAGATCGATCCCCACGATCAGGAAAACGGCTCTGGCGTTCCGGGGCGGATCGAGTTCCGCGCGGCCGCCGTGAAGGGTCTCTACCAGCCCGACACCATCGCGGCCTACAGCCACAAGGACCGCACCTACCTGGTGATGGCCAACGAGGGCGATTCGCGCGAGGATTCTGCAGACGAGCGACGTGGCTCGGCCGGCAGTGGCGCCGCCGAACTGGTGCCGGAAGGCAACGATCTGTCGCGCCTGACCCTGTCCAACGTCGATTCAGCCGCGGGCGCGCTGGTGACCTTCGGCGGTCACTCGTTCTCGATACGCGACGCCGCAGGCACCATCGTGTTCGACAGCGGCAGCCAGCTCGATCGCGAGGCAAAGGACCGGGGCATCTACGACGATGGCCGAAGCGACAACAAGGGCGTCGAGCCCGAGGGCGTGGCGCTGCTGCACATCGAGGGACGGGTGCTGGCGTTCATCGGTCTGGAACGCACGCTCAAGTCGGCGATCGCGGTCTACGACATCACCAACCCACGAGACGCCCGCTTCATCGACATGATCGTCAGCGACGGCGTGCTCAATGACGTGTCGCCCGAAGGGTTGAAGGCCTTCCGCGCAGGCAATCGCTACTTCGTCGCCGCGGCGCACGAGGTCAGCGACACCACCTCGCTGTTCGAGATCGATCTGTCGAAGGGTCGCGGTCGCGACCACCACTCCGACGATCACTGATCCACCGGCGAAGTCCGGCCTCAGTCGCCGCCGGTGAACACCACCGGCGGTCGACGCCCTCCCGGTCCCCCGGGTCCGCCGTTCGCTCTCAGCGACAGGAACCGAGGGCGCGCCTGATCATGTCCATCACGAACTCGGGGGCCTGCGCCTTGGCACCCGGCGCGAGCGTCAGGCAATCCATCGCGTTCGACTGCATGATGCTCGCGAGCCCGTGCATCGTGGACCAGATGAACATCGCCTGCAGGTCGACCTGCGAGCGCATCTCGGCGCCTTCACCGTAGAGGCTGCGCAGCACGCCGCGCAGCACGTCGAAAGCATGCACCGCGTCGTGCACGAGTTCCGGGTGCTCTGCAGGTTCCGGCCAGGGGGTGCCGAACATCAGCCGGTATTCGAGCGGGTGTGCGGCCGCATAGCTCAGGTACTGACGCCCCAGCGACTCCAGGTCGCAGATGGCGCCCTCGCCGCTGCGCTGTCGCTCGTCGAGCGAGCGGGCAAAACTCTCGAAGCAGCGCCGCATCACCTCGGCCAGCAGATGATCGCGGCTGGGGTAGTGTCTGTAGGGCGCCTGATGCGAGACCCCGAGCTTGCGCGCGACCTCGCGCAGGCTGAGTTGCTCGATGCCGTGCTCGGCAATGACCTCGCGTGCCGCACGCACGCAGGCCTCCTTCAGCTCGATGGGTTCTTCGATTTTCCTGGGCATCGTCGCAGAGACTGTTCACGCTTCCGGCACGCACCCTAGCACGGGACCGACCCATCTGACTCGCGTTGCAGGACAACCGGACCGATCATCGATGATGTCGGATGCGAACCCAGCTGTTGACACTGTCAACAAAGCTTGAGATCATTGTTGACATTGTCAACTCCACTCCCTTGTCGCAGGTCCGGATCGACCCGAAAGCCGTTGCCCATGAACAGAAGATCTCCGCCCGCCCGGCCTGATCCCTACCCGGCCGCGCAATGCGCATCGGCCCGTGCCGGGCTGCATCGAACGGTGCGGTTTGCCGCGTGTCTCGGCATCGCGGTGCTCGCCGCAGCCTGCGCTTCGCCGGTCGATGGCCCGGATACCCGTTCCGCCCGCAACGCGGTGCAGGCAGCCGAGTTCCGCCATCAGGGCAGCGATGCCGGCTCGTTCGACCCGAACTGGTGGGCGGCCTTCAACGACCCGGTGCTGTCTGCGCTCGTCACCGAAGCGCAGCAGGCGAACCTCGATGTGCGCATCGCCGCCACGCGCGTGCTGCAGGCACGCGCAGGCAGCACCGCTGCAGCTTCTCGACTGGCGCCCACACTCGGACTGAACGGCAGCGTCTCCGACCAGCGCAGCGGTCTGCCCGACGCCTACAAGCGCACCTCGCCAGACACCCGCGCGTTGCGCACCTCGCTCGACCTCGGGTGGGAGATCGACGTCTTCGGCGCCGCCCGGGCATCGGCGGACGCCGCCGACTTCGACGCGCAGGCTTCTGCCGAAGCAGCCGAAGGCGCCAGGCTGCTGGCCTCCAGCGAAGTCGCCCGGCTGTACTTCGCCTGGCAGGGAGCGCGGGTGCGACAGCAGCAGTTCGAGGAACTGCTGCAGATGCGGCTCGACACCGAGCGCCTGATCCGCAGTCGCGAGGCCCAGGGACTGGCGAGCCGGTTCGACGTGGCCCGTGCCGCAGCCGAGACGCAGTCGCTTGCAGCGCAATTGCCCCCGCTGCGCACGCTGGTCGCGACCACCGGGCACCAGATCTCCCTGCTGCTCGGGCGCAGTGCGACGCAACCGTTGCCGATGCTCGACGAGCGGGTCGCAGCCCGGCTGCCGGAGGTGCCCTCCCTGCCGCCGGGACAGCCCGCGGAGTTGCTGGCGCGGCGACCCGATCTGCGCGCAGCCGAACGCCAGCTTGCCGCCGAGGGGGCTCGGGTCCGTGAAGCGCGCGCCGATCTGCTTCCGCGGTTCTTCCTCGCCGCCTTGTTCGGCGCACAGGATCTGACCGTCAACTCGCAAGCGCTTTCGCCGGTGCGCTACAGCAACGTCGCGCTCGCTTTTTCGATGCCGTTGTTCAACGCCGGGCGACTGCGCGCGGCCGAGGACCGTGCCACGGCCCGCGAGCGCGGCAGCGCGATGCAGTACGAGCGTGCGGTGCTCGGTGCGGTGCAGGAGGTCGAGGACAGCCTGGTGGCCCTGGCCCAGGAACGCGAACGGGCGCACGCGCTCGATGCGCTTCAGTCGCAGAGCCGCACCGCGCTTCGCCACGCCGAATCGCTGCGCACTGAAGGCCAGATCGACCTGCTGCAGCTGCTCGATGCGCAGCGCGGCGTGATCTCGGCGGAACTGGCGCGCACCGAACACAGAACGCAGCTGGCACTCGATGCCATACAGCTCTACAAGGCGCTCGGCGGCGGCTGGCGCATGCCCGATACGAAGGACGCGGCTGCCTCTGGCGGCCGGCCCATTTCAGCGAGTCCGCAATGAATCGACTACCGACTCCCCATGCTCCGCGCGGTGGCCTGGTTGCCCTGGCTGCGAGCAGCGTCGCTGCGCTGCTCGTCGGCTGCTCGGAAGCAGTGGCTCCCACGCCGGTCGCGCAGGCGGTCTACGTCACGCCCGTGCGACTGGAACACGCAGCCGGCGAACGCCGTTACACGGCGACGCTGGCACCGCGCGTCGAGAGCGAGATCGCGTTTCGCACCGGCGGCAAGGTGCTGGCTCGACTGGTCGATGTCGGGCAGCGCGTGCGCGCCGGCCAGCCGCTCGCACGGCTCGATACCGCCGATCTCGAACTGGCGGTCGAAGCTGCCGCCGAGCAGCTACGCGCCGCCGAGGTCGAGTCGAACCAGGCGGCCAGCGATGCCGCCCGCTTCAAGCGCCTGCTGGCCGACGGCTCGGTCGGAGCAGCCGACCAGGAGCGGCTGCAGGCCCGCGCCGATGGCGCCGCCGCGCGCGTCATCCAGTCCCGGCGACAGCTTGACCTGGCGCGCAACCGCAGCAGCTACACGACGCTGGTCGCGCCATTCGACGGGGTGCTGACCTCGCGTCGCTTCGAGGCCGGGCAAGTGGTCGGCGAGGGACAGGCGGTGCTCACGCTGGCGCGCGAAAGCGATCTGGAGATCGTCGCCGACATTCCCGAACGGCTTGCACAGGAGCTGCCCTCGCAGGTTGCGAGCGCGCGCATCGGCAGCGGTGTGCCTGTCGCCGTGCGGCTGCGCGAGCTGTCACCGGGAGCCAGCGCGGCAACCCGAACCTTCCGCGCCCGTTACGCGATCGCGCAGCCGCGGCCCGAGGCCTGGCGCATCGGCATGACGGCAGAGCTGCTGCTGGCGCCCGCCGGCTCGGCGGAATCGGCCGCCGAACTGCCCGCGACGGCGCTGGTCTCGGCGCAAGGTCAACCCGCGGTGTGGATCGTGGTCGACCCGGCCGCAGGCCGCCTTGCGCTGCAGCCGGTGCGCGTGGTGACGCAGGGCAGCGACCGCGTGCGCGTGAGCGGCGTCGCCGACGGAGCGCTGGTGGTCTCGGCGGGTGCGCACAAGCTGGATGCCGCCATGCGCGTGCGTCCGGTGCAGCGGCCTCTCGATGCACCACTGCCAGCGCCGACATCCGATGCGAAGTCGGTGCCGGCCGAGGTCGCGAACGCACCCAAGGCGGCCGCGTCAAAGCCATGAAGTCATTCAACCTGTCCGAGTGGGCCGTCACGCACCGGCCGCTGGTGCTGTTCCTGATGCTGGCCACGCTGCTGGTGGGCGGCTGGTCGTTCTCGAAGCTCGGGCGCCTGGAAGACCCGATTTTCAACGTGCCGACGATGACGGCCGTCGTCGCCTGGCCCGGCGCCAGCGCACGACAGGTGCAGGATCAGGTGCTCAACCGCATGGAGCGGGAGCTGCAGGAGATCGAGGACATCGACTACGTGCGCAGCTTCTCCCGGCAGGGCTATGGCGGGCTCACGCTGTGGATGAAGGGCGGCACGTCGAAGGCCGCGCTGGACACCGCGTGGTACCAGGCGCGCAAGAAGATCGGCGACGTGCGAGCACAGTTCCCCGAAGGCGTGCGTGGACCGTTCTTCAATGACGAGTTCACCGACGTCTACACCGTGATCTACGCGCTGCACGCGCCCGAGCTGAGCCCGGCCGAAACGCAGGTGCTGGCGGAGGACATCAAGCGCTCGCTGCAGGCGGTGGCGGGAGTGAACAAGGTCGACGTGATGGGCCGCCAGGTCGAGCAGGTGAATGTCGAATTCGAGTCCAGGCGATTGGCCTCGCTGGGGGTGACGCCGCACGCGATGATCGAATCGATCGGACGACAGAACATACTCGAACCAGCGGGCTCGGTCGATGGCGCAGCGGACCGCACCTTCGTTCGCACCAGCGGCGCACTGCGCGATGCGGCCGATGTCGCCGCGATCCCCATCGAGGCGGGCGGTCGGCTGCTGCGGCTGTCCGATGTGGCCGACGTGACATCAGGCTACGAAGACCCGCCGAGGTTCACCGTGCGCCACAACGGCGAGCCGGTGATCGCGCTCGGCGTCGTGCTGTCGCGTCAGGTGAATCTTCTCAAGGTTGGCGAGCAGCTCGATGCCACCACCGCGGCCCTGCAGGCCGGCTTGCCGCTGGGCGTGTCCCTGGAGAAATACGCCGATCAGCCGCGCGTCGTCGATGAAGCGGTGTGGGAGTTCGAGAAGGCGTTCCTGGAGGCGCTGGCCATCGTGCTCGCGGTGTGCTTCCTGGCGCTGGGCTGGCGCAGCGGCATCGTGGTCGCGGCGTCGGTGCCGCTGGTGCTGGGCATCGTCGCTGCGGTGATGCACGCGGCGGGTTGGGCGCTCGACCGCATCTCGCTCGGGGCGCTGATCATCGCGCTCGGCCTGCTGGTCGACGACGCGATCATCGCCGTGGAGATGATGGTGGTGAAGATCGAACAGGGCTGGGACCGCGCCCGCGCCGCGACCTTCGCCTACAGCTCGACCGCCCTGCCGATGCTCACCGGCACGCTGGTGACGGTGGCCGGCTTCATGCCGGTCGGGTTCGCGAAGTCGATCGCCGGGGAATACGCCGGCGGCATCTTCTGGGTCGTGGGGGTGGCGCTGCTCGCCTCGTGGATCGTCGCGGTGGTCTTCACGCCGTACCTCGGCGTGCTGCTGCTGCCTCGGTCAACAACCGACAAGGTGGCAGCAAAGCACGATGCCACGCCCTACCCCCGCCTGCGCCGGACCGTCGAGTGGGCGCTGGCGCACCGCTGGTCCGTGCTCGGTGCTGCAGCGCTGTTGTTCCTGTTGGCCGGTGCCGGCATGGGGCTGGTGCAGCAGCAGTTCTTCCCGAGCGCGTCGCGCAGCGAAGTGCTGGTCGAGCTGCGGCTGCGCGAAGGCGCGTCGTTCACCGCCACCGCAGCCGAAGTGAGACGCTTCGAACGCGTGCTCGAGGCCGACCCCGACGTGAAGGACTACACCGCCTACACCGGCGCCGGCTCGCCGCGCTTCTTCCTGAGCCTGGGGCCCGAACTGCCGAACCCGGGCTATGCGCAGTTCGTCGTGCAGACTGCAGGTATCCCCGAGCGCGAAGCGCTGCGCAAGCGATTGATCGCGCTCTTCGACGCAGG
>JAGNWJ010000032.1 GCA_017986065.1 Rhizobacter sp.
CGGGCTCCGAGCTGCAGCGTCTGCACCGACTACGCACACTGTTTCGGACCGGAAGACGCCGTGGTGGCCTGACTCCGGTGGATGGCATCCCGGCGCTGGCGTCGTATCACGAGTGGCTGGCGGTCGAACGGCAGCTGAAGGCCGGCTGCGCCCTGGCCGACCGCATGGGTCTGCGGGCCGGTCAGCGCGTGCTCGAACTCGGCTGCGGAACCGGACTGCTGGCCGAGCACCTGGTCGAACGCGTCGGTTCGCAAGGCGAGGTGCTCGGTCTCGATGCGATGGCGCTGCGGGTGCAGATCGCGCACCAGCGCGGGCGCTACAACCTGCGATTCCAGGTCGGGGACCCGTGCTCGCTGCAGCGCTTCGGTGCGGGCAGCTTCGATGCCATCGTCGCCAATGGCGTGCTGCACACCTGGCCCGATGCGGCCGCCGCTCTGACCGAATGCGCGCGGCTGCTGGCGCCCGCGGGCTGCCTGGGCGTGGCAACCCAATCGGCGGCGCATCCGCATCCTGCCGAGCGCCTGCAACGCGAGCTGATGGCCGAGCCGCCCTATGCGGATCACCCGCCGCCGGCGGAGAGTCGCCGCTACCCGGTCGGCGCCGACGAACTCGATCGCCTGCTGCGGGGCGCCGGTCTGGTGTCGGTGCAGGTCGAGGCCCGACCGGAGACCTTCCTGCATGCGACGGGCGAAGGCGCGCTCGAGCACATGCAGGCGAGCGCCTGGGGCCATTTCCTGATGCACCTGCCGCCCGACCTGCGCGATCGCGCGCGGGCCGAGATCCTGCGCCGGCTCGAGGCCCTGCGCGGGCCCGACGGCATCCGCCACGACGCGATGCAGATCGTGGCCATCGCCTTCAAGTCACCCTGAGGAACAGCACATGAGCGTGGTCGACATCGCATGGCGGGCGCACCCGTACTTTCCGCTGGTGCTGCTCTTCAACCGCACCGAGGCGCGTAGCCGCGCGACCGAGCCCGCCGCGTGGTGGACCGAGCCCGCCGGCGTGCTGGCCGGTCGCGACCTGGCGGGGCAGGGCACCTGGCTGGCCGTGAGCCGCGAGGGCGGTCGCTTTGCGCTGGTCACCGGCTATCGCGAAGCCAGCCCGCCGCCGGCCGGCGCGCCGAGCCGAGGCGGTCTGCCGCTGGACTACCTGGCCTCGGGCGAGGATCCGGTGGTCTTCGCGCGCCGCTTCATGCGCGACAAGGGCCCCTATGCCCCATTCAACCTGATCGTCGGCAACCCGCGTCAGGCGCATTACGCCGCGACGCGTGCGCGTCTGTCGATCGCCCTGACCGAGGGCCTGCACACGCTGTCCAACGGACTGCTCGACCAGCGCTGGCCGCAGACCGAGCGGCTGGGCACGCTGTTCGGGGCCTACATCAAGGCCCACGGCGGCTTCACCACGCTGCTCGACGGCTATCCGAAGCTGCGCGACGCGCAGGCCCTGTGCGGCTTCGAGCTGCCGGTGCCCGACGACGTGCTGTGCGCGTCCGACATTGCCGAGGCCGCGTTCGTGATGCTGGCCGATCGCCACACGTCGGCCGCCGGCCTGCCCGAGGCCGGCCTCGACCGCGCCGAGGAGCAGCGGCGCTCGGCGGTGTTCATCGCCGGAGGCGACATCGGCACACGCAGCAGCACGGTCTTCATCATGGGCCGCGACGGCAGCCTGCACTTCGAGGAGCGCAGCTTCGACGTCGAAGGCCAGCCCTGCGGTCGGGTGCTCGAACAGTGGCAGCAGGATCCGGCCGTGTTCGGCGCGCCAGCCTGAACTCAGGACGTTCGGGTTCTTGCGACTGGCTCCGCAGGACCCGTGCGCTCGAGGAGCCCGACCGCCCTCTTCAGTGGTAGTCGTCCTCGCGCTGATGGCGCACGGCCACCACGACGACGTTCGACGCATCCTCGATCTCGAACAACGCAACGTAGCCCGAGCGCCCGAACGGAATGACCAGTTCGCGCAGGAAGGGGCTCTGGCCCGCCTTGCGGCAGGTGAACGGCGAAGACTTTAGCGTGGCGATGCCCGCCCGCAGCGCAGCGATGGCCTGTTCGGCCAGGGTCAGGTCCCCGCCGTCGCGTGCCAGTTCGCGTTCGATCACGAAGTCGAACAGCCGATCGAGATCCGCCTCGGCGTCCCGCGTCAGCCGGACCCTGAAACTCACTTGCGGGTCTTTGCCTGCCGCGCATGCGCGGCATCGAGCTTGCGCCGCAGACCTTCGAGGACGACATCGGCGTCGACGTAATCGCCCGTCTGGCGAGCCTGGTCGCGCGACAGCAAGCCGCGTGCAACGAACTCGGCCTGCGCTCGACGACGTTCGACGCTGGCCCGCACCGACGATTCCACGAACTCGGACAAGGTTTCGCCCGCCGACAGCACGGCCTCCACTTCGGCGCGGAACTCGGGTTCGACGCGAACGGACGGGATGGTGCTTGACTTCATGGAGTCAGTGTATTGCAAATGCGCTGCACGATCGAGTGCCGGCATCCGACTTCCTCGGTCAGCATCAGCGTCAGTGCCGGGACGGCCCGATGACGACCTTCACATCGGCTGGGGGTGCGAAGTAGGGTGCCGAACTCACGAGGAAGTCGGCACCTGCTCGCGCATAGTCCAGCGCGTTGGCGGCGGTCACACCGCCGGCCGGCGCCAGCAGGGGGCGCAGCGCAGCGGCATCGAGGCGCTGGCGCAAAGCGGTCAGCGCCGCCGGGCTGAATCGTTCGAGCTGCAGGACCTCGGCACCTGCCTGGGCGAAGCACATCGCTTCATCCACCGAGCCCACTTCCACGACGAGCTTCTTTTCCGGTTGTGCCGAGCGCAGAGCCTTCATCGACGAGACGATCTCTGTCGGTGCAAGGAAGCTGCGGTGCTCGGGAAAGACCAGCAGCGTCTCCGACAGCCCCAGCCGATGCATCACCGCGCCGCCCGCCCACACGCCGCGTGCGGCCAGGGCACGTCCGCCCGGCCAGTTCTTGCGCGTGCAGGCCAGCGGCTGGCCGAAGCCCGCGTCGCGCAGCAAGGCAATGATGCGTGCGGCTTCGGATGCGATGCCGCTGGCCGTCTCGACGGCGGTCTGCGCCACCTTCCACGCCAGCAGCAGGCCGCTGGCCGGGCCGGTGGCCGTCAGCAGCGGATCGCCGGGCTGCGCTTCACTGCCGCTGCCGCGCACCACGATGGCGTCGCAGCCGCACAGCTCGAACAGCCGCGCGGCCTCCTCGACGACCGCGACGCGCATGCTGGTGCGGGCTTCGAAGCGAAGTTGACCAGCCCGATCGCCGAGGTGCAGCGCCCGCGTGGTCAGGTCGCCGTGCGGAGCGTCCTCGCGCAGCCAGCGCCTGAGTTCATCGTCGTCGATGCGTTCCATGGGCCGCTTTCAGTCGCATGAAGGGGCCGTGATCACAGCCGCGGGATGGCTGCAGGATCGACGACCTCGAAACCCGAGTCGCTGAGCAACCCGCACGGGCGGCCGTCGCCATCGAGCCGCTGAACCCGGCGTATCCACGGACCGGCCAGGCTGCGCCAGGCCTCGAACTCCTCCTCGCGCAGCAACTGCACCGTGGGCTGGTCGTCGTCGTCGAACGACGCGTCCCATTGGGCAAAGTGGTGCCGATACCAGCACAGCAGCCCCAGGGCGTCGTAGCCCCGGTGCTTCGATGCGGGCACGCCGTCGTCGTGGTGCGCCTCGAAGCGCACGGGCCACACGACGTGTTCGTGCAGCTGGTCGGGCAGGTGGGCCTGCCAGTGGTTGGCGATACGTTCCATCATCGTCTCCTACATCAGTGCCACGCCCTTGATCTGCGCGTGCAATTCATCGCCGGGTCGCAGTTCCAGCGCGTCCAGGCTGCGGGTCGTGATGCGCGCCAGCAGGGTCCAGCCGCCGCTCCCGGCAGCCGCGCCGGCGTGAAGCCGCAGCAGCGCCGTGCTCTGGTCGCGCTCGATGCTGTCGAGGCGCACCGGCAGCACGTTCAGGATGCTCGTTTCGGTGGGTCGGTGACGCGTGACGCTTACATCGCGGGCCAGCACACGAGCGCGCACGCGCTCGCCCGGTTGCGCGGCGGTCTGGCCGACCCACATCGACGTGCCGTTGAACTCGATGCGCGTCATGCCGTGCAGCTCGTCGTGTTCGGCCACCTCGGCAACGATCACCACGCCCGCATCGTCGAGCCGGCTCAGTGGCAGGTCGGTGCGCGCCATCAGATCGGCCAGCGCGCCGGCCGCCACGACGCGGCCCTCGCGCATCAGCACCAGGTGGTCGGCCAGCCGCGCCACCTCGTCCATCGAGTGCGTGACGTAGACGACCGGCATGGCCAGCTCGCGATGCAGGCGTTCGAGGTACGGCAGGATCTCCGCCTTGCGCGCGGCATCCAGCGCGGCCAGCGGCTCGTCCATCAGCAGCAGCCGTGCACCAGTGGCCAGTGCGCGCGCGATGGCCACGCGCTGGCGCTCGCCGCCCGAGAGCGTGGCCGCACGGCGCGCCTGCAGGTGCCCGATTCCCAGCAGTTCGATGATCGCGTCGAGCGGAACGCGGCTGGACTCGCTCACGGCCCGGCTGCGTCCGTAGTCCAGGTTGCCACGCACATCCAGATGCGGGAACAGTGCGGCCTCCTGGATCACGTAGCCCAGCGGCCGCCGGTGCGTCGGCACGAAGCACCCGGTGGCATCGTCCTGCCAGACTTCGTCGTCCAGCGCGATGCGCCCCGACGCCCGCTCGAGCCCGGCGAGCGCCCGCAGCACCGTGGTCTTGCCGCAGCCCGACGGACCGAAGAGCGCGGTCACGCCGCGTGATGGCAGCGCAAGCGCCACGTCGAGCCGGAAGTCTCGCCGCTGCAGGCGCAGATGGGCTTCGATCACCGGGCGCGCTCCGCGTCGTCGCGTGGCGGTCGGTTGACGACGTACAGCGTCACCAGAACGACCAGCGCGAACACCACCATGCCGGCGGAAAGCCGATGCGCCTCGGAGAACTCGCCGGCCTCGACATGGTCGTAGATCGCGACCGACAGCACCCGCGTCTGGCCGGGGATGTTGCCGCCGACCATCAGCACCACGCCGAACTCGCCCACCGTGTGCGCGAAGCCGAGCACGCTGGCGGTGACGAAGCCCGGCCTCGCCAGCGGCAGCGCAACGCTGACGAAACGGTCCCAGGGGGATGCGCGCAAGGTCGATGCCGCCTCCAGCAGCCGCTCGGGGATCGCCTCGAAGGCCTGCTGCAGCGGCTGCACGACGAAGGGCATCGAGTACAGCACCGAGGCGACGACCAGCCCGCCAAAGGTGAAGGGCAGGCGCCCGATTCCCAGCCACTGCGTGAATTGACCCACCGGCCCGTGAGGCCCCATCAACAGCAGCAGATAGAAGCCCAGCACCGAAGGTGGCAGCACGATGGGCATCGCGACAACCGCCGACCATACCGGCTTCAGTCGTGAGCGGGTGCGCGCCAGCCACCAGGCGACCGGCGTTCCGACGATCAGCAGCAGCAGCGTCGTGAGGGTCGCGAGTTCGGCCGTGAGCCTGATCGCGGCCCAGGCGTCCGCGCTCACCGGCGCACCCCCCGCATCAGGTCGTCGGGGCTCATGGCCCGTAGCCCCACGACTGGATCACGGTTCGGGCGGCCGGGCCCTTCAGGTACGCGAGCAGCGCGGCGGCGGCCGGGTTCTTCTCGCCGGTCTTCAGCAGCACCGCGTCCTGGCGGATCTCACCGTACAGCGACGGCGGCACCAGCCAGTACGAGCCCGTGAGCGGCTTGCCCGGCACCGCCACCTGCGACAGCGCGACGAAGCCCAGTTCGGCGTTGCCGGTCGCGACGAACTGATAGGCCTGCGCGATGCTTTCGGCGGTCACCAGCCTGGGGGCGATCGATTCGCCCAGGCCGCGCGCCTTCAGCACCTCGACGCCCGCCCGTCCGTACGGCGCCAGCTTTGGGTTCGCGATCGCGAGGTGCGCGAAGTTGCCCGCGGTGAGCACCGAACCCTGGTCGTCCACGTAGCCAGGCTGCGCGCTCCACAGCACCAGCTTGCCAATCGCGTAGGTGTGGTTGCTGCCCGCGACGCCGAACCCGTCGGCGATCAGCTTGCGCGGGGTCTCGTCGTCGGCAGCGATCAGCACCTCGAAAGGCGCGCCCGAGACGATCTGCGAATAGAACTTGCCGGTCGAACCGGCAGAGACCTTCAGCGTGTGGCCGGTGCTCGCGGCAAAGCCTTCGCTGATCTTCGCCAGCGGGCCGGCGAAATTGGCCGCAACGGCAACCGACACCTCGTCGGCGTGCGCGTTCGGCGACAGCGCGGCACAGGCGGCGACGATCAGCGCCAACAGACCTTGAGTCTTCATCTTCATCATTTCAGGGCTCCTGAGGTTTCAATCGATCATGGCGAGGATCACGCTGGACACCTTGAAGGCGGCGCAGGCGCGCGCGCCGACGGCCAGGCCGAGCGATTCGACTGAATCGCGCGTCACCACCGCCACGGCACTGCGGCCGCGGCCCAGGTCCAGCGTGACCTCGGCGTTCACCGGTCCTTCGACGATGCGCTGCACCTCGCCCCACAGGCGGTTGCGTGCGCTGATGCGCATGGCCTCGTCGACGATCAGCAGCAGCGACGAGGCCTTCACCAGCGCGATCACCTCGCTGCCGATCGCCAGGCCCAGCTGCTCGGCCGATTCACGGGTGACCACGGCCACCAGTTCCAGGTGTTCGTCGATGCGCACCAGCACCTCGAAGTCGACCAGTCCCTCGCGCAGGCCGCTGACGGTGCCGACGAACTGATTGCGCGCACTGGAACGCACCGACATGCGGCGCAGCAGCCGCTGGAAGGCGTGGACGTCGCCGACCGGCTCGGACGCGAAGGTCTTCGCGAGGCGATCGAGCGCGGACTGGTACTCGGCCTCGACCGCGCGGTACAGCGCGATGACGCGCCGGCCGTGCTCGGTCAGCAGCGTGCCGCCGCCCGCCTTCCCGCCGGTGCTGCGCTCGACCAAGGGCGTGTCGGCCAGGTTGTTCATCGCGTCGACCGCGTCCCAGGCGGCCTTGTACGAGAGGGGCACGTGCTTGGCTGCCTGCGAGATCGATCCGTACAGGTCGATGGCCTCGAGCAGCCGCACGCGCTTGTCGCCGAGGAAGGCGCCCAGGTCGGTGCTGACTTCGAGGTGCCCGGTCAGGCGCGGCGTGACTTGGCGTGGTTTCATGAATGGGGTATGTTGTTTACGCTATAGCGATAGGCGGCAGGTGCCCAGTCCGGGCATTTGCTTTCGCGATTCTTACAAGCGCTGTGGTTGATCTGCATCGGCTGTGAGCCGTAATGTGCGGCTGTCAGGTAGTTGACACTCGTCGTATCTGTGAGGATATAACGCAAGCGGCATGCCATCCATCGTTCAACCAGGAATCGATCCAATGAAAATCAGCGCACGCAATGTCTTCGAGGGCCAGATCTCGGCCCTCGTGCCCGGCCCGATCAATGCCGAGGTCACCCTCACCCTGTCCGGTGGCGACCAGCTTGTCGCGGTGGTGACGCAGGGCAGTGTTCGCGACCTCGGGCTGGCCGTCGGTGGCCGTGCCTGCGCGATCATCAAGGCGCCGTGGGTCATCGTGACCGTCGATGGGGGACCGCGCCTGTCCTCTCGCAACCAGTTGCGCGGTGTTGTCAGTGCCGTGAAAGCCGGCCCGATCAACGCCGAAGTGGCCATCACGCTGCCCGGCGGCGCCGTGGTGCATGCGGTGGTCACCCAGGAGGCCGTGTCGGAACTCGGCCTGGCGCCGGGCGTGCCTGCCAGCGCGGTGATCAAGGCCAGCCACGTCGTGCTCGGCGTCTGATTCACCCGCCCGGGGAGCGCAGGCGGGCGTGGACCGTGACGTCGCGCGGTTCGTCGCCGACGTTCGGATGCAGGCTGTGGCGGCGCAGCACGCCTTCGTGCTCGAAGCCCAGCGCGTCGAACAGGCGTGCCGAAGCGTGGTTGTCCACGTCGCACAGCGCGTCGACGCGCCACACCGATGCCTGTTCGAAGGCCTCGGCCAGCACCGCCGAGACAGCTTCGCGCATCAGGCCCTGGCCCCAGCGGCTGCGCGTCAGCAGGCAGCCCAGGCGCAGGTGGTGGACCGGGCCGTCGAAGCGCTGCGGAATCAACTGGACGATCCCGATCGCAGTGCCGCGGGGATTCGGTGCCGAGTCACCCGGCTCGGCCGAGGTGTGGCGGCCCGTCGCCTGCTGGATCAGCAGCCAGGTCCATGCGCTGCGCTTGAGCCAGCGCGCCTGGTCCCAGTCCAGCTGCGCCCGCGTGTCCGCAAGGGCACGGTGCGGACGCCAGCCCAGGTAGCGCAGCACCTCGGGGTCCTGCGCCCAGCCATCGAACGCCGCCAGCTCGTCGCCGGGCTGCGGTGCGCGCAGCCGCAGTCTCTCGGTGAGCAGCACCCGCTTCATCGGCGGTGCCGATCGATCCGCCTTGGCGCTGGCGCGAAAGGTGCATCCGGACGGTGACCATGATCACTGCACCGATGCTTCAACTGACGAACGACGCGGCCGAGGCGGTGCTCATCCTGACCGACGGACTGCAGCGCGGCGACCTGCTGCGTTCTCGCCTGACGCGGGCCGAGGTGCAGCGTCAGCTGCAGTGCCTGGCCGACACCCTGGAAGACGCGCCCGATGTGCTGCGGCACCAGATGCCCGAGATCGACTGGGCGGGATGGCGCGCCACGCGGCTGGCGCTGGCCACCCCGGGCGCACAGCACGACGATGCCCTGTGGTTCGCGGTGCAGTCCCTGGTTCCCGCGACCCTGAGCTGGCTGCGCGTCTATCGCGAGCAGCAGCCGTCGCTGTTCCAGACCTGGCACTGACCGGGGCGACACCGGAAGTTCAACCACCGGAGCCGCTCGTGATGCTGGCCAGCAAGGTGGCGATGACTTCGCTACCCAGGTGTGCCTGGTCGTCGAGGGCGGCGATGTGCGCCAGCAGCTCGCGCGCGTCGTCGGGTCGACCGCTGCGCAACGCGATGAAGGCCAGCGCCTTGAGCGTGAACAGCCAGAAGCGCGCCGCACCGCTGCCGCGGAAATCGACGCCGCCCGGCACGCGGTCGGGCGTGACCTGGCGCCAATCCTCGTCCAGCCCGGCCAGCTTCGCCGCCTCGCGCAGGCCGCGCTGCGCAGCGCGCTCTGCCTGTTCGAACTCGCGCAGACCGGCGTGATGCTTGTACAGCGCGTAGTAGATGCCGAGGGCCTGCGGTGCGATGGCCTGCGCCGTCCACAGCAGCGCACCCACTTCGCCGCGCGCCGAGCGCGCCGCCTGGTGCAGCAGGCGGCGTGCGGATTCGGGCATGTCTCCGCCGAAAAAGGCGTCGGCTGCTTCGCCAGTGAACAGGTTCATGTCGTGTCTCGAGGTGCTGCTCCCAGGCAACGCAAGCCCCGGGCCCGGCGAAACCTGCGAGGAACGTCGCTGCGGCGCGTCGAAGTTGCGACAAAGCCGACAGCGATCCGACACGGATCCACGCTGCCTGGAAAGCGCTGGATCGAGGGGCAAAAGCGAGCCAAGTGATTGATGCGCGGTCGCTTTTCCGGATTGCGCGGGTTGCCCGGATCGACTGGCACGTTCCTTGAGAAGGTAGAGCACCCGCCTCCAGGGAAACGTCGAATCGAACCGACGTTCCCTGACCCCAGCCGAGGTCGGGTTGCCGCAGCACGGCGGCCTGCGGGGGCGATCCACAGAGGAGTCATGCGATGGACCTGAAGCTCGAAGGCAAACCGATCTATCTGGACTACGCCGCCACCACACCCGTGGACCCGCGGGTCGTGCATGCGATGGTTCCCTACCTGTACGAGCAGTTCGGCAACCCGGCCTCCCGCAGCCACGCCTACGGCTGGGCTGCCGAGGAGGCGGTGGAGATCGCCCGGGAACACGTCGCCGCGCTGATCGGTGCCGACCCGCGCGAAATCGTCTGGACCTCCGGCGCGACCGAATCGAACAACCTGGCGATCAAGGGTGCGGCGCAGTTCCACGCCGGCAAGGGCAAGCACCTGATCACCGTGAAGACCGAGCACAAGGCCGTGCTCGACACGATGCGAGAACTCGAGCGCCACGGCTTCGAGGTGAGCTACCTCGACGTGCAGTCAGACGGCTTGCTGGACATCGAGGTGCTGAAGGCCGCGATCCGTCCGGACACCATCCTGGTTTCGGTGATGTTCGTCAACAACGAGATCGGCGTGATCCAGGACGTGGCCGCCATCGGTGCGCTGTGCCGCAGCAAGGGCATCCTGTTCCACGTCGATGCGGCCCAGGCCAGCGGCAAGGTCGCGATCGACCTCGGCGAACTGCCGATCGACCTGATGAGCCTGTCGGCGCACAAGACCTACGGACCCAAGGGCATCGGTGCGCTGTACGTGCGCCGCAAGCCGCGGGTGCGCATCGAGGCGCAGATCCATGGTGGCGGCCACGAGCGCGGCATGCGTTCGGGCACGCTGCCGACCCACCAGATCGCCGGGATGGGCGAGGCCTACCGGCTGGCCCGCGAGTCGATGGCCAGCGAGAACGAGCGCATCGGCAAGCTGCGCGACCGGCTGCTGGCTGGTGCGCAGAAGATTCCCGAGGTGCTCGTCAACGGACACCTCACGCAGCGCGTGCCGCACAACCTCAACCTGAGCTTCACCTTCGTCGAAGGCGAGTCGCTGCTGATGGGCATGAAGGGCATTGCGGTGTCGTCGGGTTCGGCCTGCACCTCGGCCAGCCTCGAGCCCAGCTATGTGCTGCGCGCGCTCGGCCTCTCGGACGAAGTGGCGCACAGCTCGATCCGCTTCTCGATCGGCCGCTACACGACGGAAGCCGAGATCGACGCCGCTCTGGCGCGCGTCCAGGCCACCGTCGAACGCCTGCGCGAACTCAGCCCGCTGTGGGACATGCACTGCGCCGGCGTCGACCTCAGCACCGTCCAGTGGGCTGAGCACTGAACCGAATCACCACGGAGCCCATCATGGCCTACAGCGAAAAAGTCATCGAGCATTACGAGAACCCGCGCAACGTCGGCGGCTTCACCGCGGAAGATGCCGACGTCGGCACCGGCATGGTCGGTGCGCCCGCCTGCGGCGACGTCATGAAGTTGCAGATCAAGGTCAACCCCGACACCGGCCTGATCGAGGACGCGAAGTTCAAGACCTACGGTTGCGGCTCGGCGATCGCCTCGAGCTCGCTGGTCACCGAATGGGTCAAGGGCAAGACGCTGGACCAGGCGCTGGCGATCAAGAACACCAGCATCGCCGAGGAACTGGCGCTGCCCCCCGTGAAGATCCACTGCTCGATCCTTG
The DNA here is from genome assembly GCA_017986065.1 of Rhizobacter sp. Taxonomy (GTDB): domain Bacteria; phylum Pseudomonadota; class Gammaproteobacteria; order Burkholderiales; family Burkholderiaceae_C; genus PBB1. Next base: position 11,258 of record JAGNWJ010000032.1, read on the forward strand.
CCGAGGACGCCATCAAGGCGGCCGTCGCCGATTACCGCCAGCGGCACGACGCCACGCTGGAACAAACCGCATGCAAGCCGGCACACGCGGCCGCATGAACCTTGCCCCCACTTGACCCAGGAGCCTCCCATGTCCGCATGCCAATCACAGCCCAATGCCGGTTCTTCCTGTTCGACCGGCACCGCGCCACCCGCCGTTCCCTTCACGCTGCCGGAAGGCGCCTCGCCCATCACCGTGAGTGATGCAGTCGTCAACAAGGTCGGCGAGATGCTGAGCGAGGAGGGCGACCCCAACCTGAAGCTGCGCATCTTCGTGACCGGCGGCGGCTGCTCCGGCTTCCAGTACGGATTCGCCTTCGACGACCTGACGAAGGAAGACGACCTGTGTGTCGAGGTCGGCGCCATCAAGGTGCTCGTCGATGCGTCGAGCCTGCAGTACGTGATGGGCGCGCAGATCGACTACGAGGAGAACATCGAAGGTTCGCGCTTCGTCATCAAGAACCCGAACGCAGCCACCACCTGCGGTTGCGGCAGTTCGTTCTCGGTTTGAACCGTCCACAGGAGTCCATCATGTCCGTCAGCGTCACCCCCAAGGCCGCCCGCCAGATCCGCAAGGCGCTCGATCAACGCGGCGGCGGATACGGCCTGCGTGTTGCCGTCAAGACCAGCGGCTGTTCGGGCTACGCGTACGCGCTGGAGTTCGCCGAGGCACCTTCCCCCGACGACCTCAGCTTCGAGAGCGAGGGCGTCTGCCTGCTGGTGGATGCCAAGAGCCTGCCGATGGTCGACGGCACGCAGCTCGACTGGGTGCGCGAGGGCCTGAACGAGGGCTTCAAGTTCAACAACCCGAACGCCACCGCGAGCTGCGGCTGCGGCGAGTCGTTCGCCGTCTGAACCCCACGGAACGCTGCGATGGCCTTGCTGCAGATCGCCGAGCCGGGTCGCGCGGCCGCTCCCCACCAGCACCGGCTGGCCGTGGGCATCGACCTGGGCACGACCAATTCGCTGGTGGCCACGCTGCGCAGCGGGTTGCCCACCGTGCTGGCCGATGAAGACGGCCGCATGCTGCTGCCCTCGGTCGTCCACTATGCCGACGGTGGCGAAATCATCGTCGGCGATGCGGCCCGCGCACTGGCGATCCGGGATCCGCAGAACACCATCGCATCGGCCAAGCGCCTGATCGGACGCGCCGCGGCCGACATTGCGCCGGGCACGGTGCCCTACACGCTGAGCGAAATCGGCCCCGGCGCGATCGGCGTGGCGACGCGTGCCGGCGTCAAGAGCGCGGTCGAAGTCGGCACCGAGGTCCTGCGCGCCCTGGCGCAGCGCGCCGAGGCCGCGCTCGGCGGTCCGCTGGTCGGCGCAGTGATCACGGTGCCGGCCTACTTCGACGATGCGCAGCGCCAGGCCACCAAGGACGCCGCCCAGCGAGCGGGCCTGACGGTGCTGCGTCTGCTCAACGAGCCCACGGCTGCCGCGGTCGCCTACGGGCTCGACACCGCCAACGAAGGCGTCTACGCCGTCTACGACCTGGGTGGCGGCACGTTCGACGTGTCGATCCTGCGCCTGGCTCGCGGCGTCTTCGAGGTGCTGTCCACCAACGGTGACGCGATGCTCGGTGGCGACGATTTCGACGCCTGCGTCGTGCGCTGGTTCTGTGCCCAGCAACCGGGCTTCGCCTGGAGCGAGCGCGATGCCGCGGCGCTGCACGCTGCCGCCCGCAGCAGCAAGGAAGCCCTGAGCAGCGAGTCCGAAGTGATGATGCGCTGCGAGCGCAGCGACGGCGTCTCGCAGATGGCGCGGCTGACTCGCGAGGTCTTCGAGGCCGAGACCGAACCGCTGATCCAGCGCACCATCGCACCGCTCAAGCGTGCGCTGCGCGACGCGGGACTGAAGCCCTCCGACATCGAAGGCATCGTGATGGTCGGGGGCGCCACGCGCATGCCGCGGGTGCGCCGCGCGGTGGCCGATTTCTTCGGCCGCGAGCCGCACACCGACATCGACCCCGATCAGGCAGTTGCACTCGGTGCCGCCATCCAGGCTGATCAGCTGGCGGGCAACCGGGCTGTCGGCGACGCCGGCCTGCTGCTGCTCGACGTCTGCCCGCTGTCTCTGGGACTGGAGACGATGGGCGGGCTGGTCGAGAAGATCATTCCGCGCAACACGACCGTTCCGACCGCGCGGGCACAGGAATTCACGACCTTCAAGGACGGCCAGACCGCGATGGCGGTCCACGTCGTCCAGGGCGAACGGGAGCTGGTCAGCGAGTGCCGCTCGCTGGCGCGCTTCACGCTGCGAGGCATTCCGCCGATGGTCGCCGGAGCAGCACGCATCCGGGTCACGTTCCAGATCGATGCCGATGGCCTGCTCTCGGTGAGCGCCACCGAGCAGACGAGCGGCGTGCAGACACAGGTCGAGGTCAAGCCGAGCTACGGCCTGGCCCACGACACGGTGGCCGAGATGCTGCGCAGCGCGATCGATTGCGCCGAGTCCGACGCCGCAGCGCGCATGCTGCGCGAGGCCGAGGTCGAAGCGCGCAGCCTGCTCGATGCGGTCGACAGCGCGCTGAGTGCCGACGAGTCGCTGCTGATGCCGCGCGAGCAGTTCCGCATCCTCTGCGCGTTGCAGGACGTCGCGGACCTGCTCGAGCAATGTGCCACCAGCGAAGGGGTCAACCCCATCGAACAGAAGGATCTGCGAGAGGGCTTGCGCCAGGCGACGCAGGCTCTGAACGAGGCCACGACCGACTTCGCGGCCCGGCGCATGGACGCACGCGTTCGCGAAGCGTTTTCCGGGCGCAGCATCGAGCAGATCGGCGGCTAGGACAGCATGGACATCACCGTGGCGAAGGACTTGCCGGCGGACGGATGCACCACCGCCGAAATCACCGTGCTGCCGCATCCCGAGCTCTGTCCGCAGGGACTGGTCTTTCCGGCGCGGCGCGGCCGCAAGCTGGTCGATGAACTGCTCGCGAACGGCATTGCGATCGAGCATGCCTGCGAGAAGGTGGGCGCCTGTTCGACCTGCCATGTGCATGTTCGGTCGGGGGCCGAATCCCTGAAGCCGCCGGACGACGAGGAGGAAGACCAGCTCGACGCCGCCTGGGGCCTCGACGCGCAGTCACGGCTGTCTTGCTGCGTGAAGGTCAGGGACCACGCGCTCGTGATCGAGCTGCCGATGTACACGAAGAACCACGCACGCGAGAAGTGACGGCACCGGCGCCGGGCGCGCCGTGCCATGCCAGGACCGTGATCCATGTCATGGTGCCCGGGCGGAGCAACCTGTAGGCTGGACCGCTTCCGCCCTGCGCGTGCGGCGGCGCCGTGGCGCCGCCGGGCCGCTCGCGTCACTGAACTGCCTGGTCATCATGCTGTCGAGAACCGTCCTTCACCGACTGATCGGCTGCCTGGCTTTCAGCCTGTCCATGGTGTCTTCTGCGGCGCCCGCTTCGGCACCCGACGCGGCGCCCGACGCGCCGGACTGGGTGATATCGGATGACGGCGCCTACGCCGTCAACCTGCGCGCCCAGCTCGCGTGGCCGCGCTGCGTCGAAGGCATGCGGTGGAATGGCAAGACCTGCACCGGCCGGCCCGTGCTGCTCGATCACGCCGAAGCCATCGCGCTGGCGGGGCTGCGCAGCGAGGTCGACGGCGTGCAGTGGCGCGTGCCGACGGTCACCGAGTTGCAGCGACTGGTGCTCAAGTCTGCCCGCCCGCCCGGCCTGAACCCGGTGCTTTTTCCCGCCGCGCCGCGCGACTGGCACTGGTCGATCACGGCCAACGTCAACACGACCAACGTCAACCCCTACAACTACGGCAACGTCATGCGGGGCCGCACCGGTGAGAACGCAATCCACATGGCCTATCTGCATGGCTGGGCGGTGAACCTGGCGACCGGGAAGGCCCGTGGCGACGTGGCCAAGCGCAGCGAGTTGCCGGTTCGGTTGGTGCGCTCGCTGGACTGAGCTTCGAGGGCTGCCGGCCGGCCCGTGGATGAATGGCCGCACGGCCGGTTCTGTCGATAACCAAACAATCGATACACATCGATCCGAATCGGAAAAATCTCGCGTATTCAATGGCTTAGCGAGCTCGAGGTGATGGCACAGCGCTTGCGATGAAGCGTGTGCCGACCTTCGGAGCACGCCATGCACAGCCCCAGCCCTTCCTGGCTACTGACCATCAACGACACGACCCTGCGCGATGGCGAGCAGACGGCCGGCGTGGTCTTCACCGGTGAGGAGAAGCTGGCCATCGCGCACGCCCTCGACGATGCCGGCGTGCCCGAGATCGAGGTCGGTGCCGCGGCGATGGGCGATGCCGAGATCGACCTGATCCGCCAGATCACGCAGGCCGGCCTGCGTGCACGCACGATGGTCTGGGCGCGCATGTCCGAGCTCGACCTGAGAGCCGCTGCGCACTGTGCTGCCGACCTCGTGCACCTCGCCGTTCCGGTCTCCGACCAGCAGATCGAGCGCAAGCTGGCGCGCGATCGTGGCTGGGTGCTCGGCATGGTGCATCGTTGCGTCAGCGCGGCGCGCGATGCCGGCCTCACGCCGAGCGTCGGCCTCGAGGACGCCTCGCGTGCCGACCGCGGCTTCCTGGCGCAGGTGGTCCAGACCGCGCAGGCGGCCGGTGCGGTGCGCGTGCGCTATGCCGACACGCTGGGCATCCTCGAGCCGTTCGGCACCTTCGATCGCATCTCAGAGCTGCGCCGCTGCACCGACCTCGACATCGAGATCCACGCACACGACGACCTGGGTCTGGCCACCGCCAACACGCTGGCCGCCTTCCGCGCCGGAGCCACCCATGCGAGCACCACCGTGAACGGGCTTGGCGAGCGCGCCGGCAATGCGGCGCTCGAGGAAATCGTGATGGGGCTGCGGCACCTGCACGGCCTCGAGTGCGGCGTCGACAGCCGCGCGCTGCCGGCCCTGTCGGAGCGCGTTGCCGCAGCGGCCGGTCGTCCGGTTCCGGCGGGCAAGTGCATCGTCGGTGCCGCCGTGTTCTCGCACGAGTCGGGCATCCATGTCGACGGGCTGCTCAAGGACCGGCGCAACTACGAAAGCATCGACCCCGCCGAACTCGGACGCAGCCACCGCATCGTGCTGGGCAAGCACTCGGGATCGGCCGGCGTTCGCGCAGCCTTCGGCCGCCTCGACCTGCAGCTGGCGGAAGAGTCGGTGCCCGCGCTGCTCGAACGCATCCGTGAACTCGCGATGCGGACCAAGCGTGCTCCCGACGACGCCGACCTCAAGCGTCTCTACCTGGATGTCCAGTCGCAGTCGCGGCTGGCGGCCTGACCTCTGAAATCACCGCATCGAAAGGCAACCATGGACGGTCTGATTCAAAAGCTGAAGGCGCTTTCCAGCGCCAACGAGTTCCTCGAGTTCTTCGGCGTCGAGTACGACGAGGCGGTGGTGCATGTGAATCGCCTGCACATCCTCAAGCGCTTCTACCAGTACCTGCACCGTGCGCAGGACCTCGACGGCCTGAACGAGATCGACATGTTCCGCCGCTACCGCGAGTTCCTGGTCCAGGCCTACACCGACTTCACGACCTCCAATGCCGCGACGGAGAAGGTCTTCAAGGTGTTCCAGGACACCGACGGCAAGCAGCACGTCACCGTCGATGCCCTGCGTTCGAGCCTCGGCGCCCGGCGCGCCGCCTGATCCGAAGGGAATCGACATGCACATCGTCGTCTGCATCAAGCAAGTGCCGGACTCCGCGCAGATCCGCGTGCATCCGGTGACGAACACCATCATGCGTCAGGGCGTGCCCGCGATCGTGAACCCGTACGACCTGTTCGCGCTTGAAGAGGCGCTTCGTCTGAAGGACCGGTTCGGCGGTCGCGTCACGATGCTGTGCATGGGGCCACCGCAGGCCGAGGATGCGCTGCGCAAGTGCATCAGCTTCGGCGCCACCGATGCGATCCTGGTCACCGACCGCGCATTCGCCGGTGCCGACACGCTCGCCACGTCGTACGCGCTGGCCGCCGCAATACGCAAGATCGGGCAGGAGCAGGCCGTCGACCTGGTTTTCACCGGCAAGCAGACCATCGACGGCGACACGGCGCAGGTCGGACCGGGCGTCGCCAAGCGACTCGGGGTCAACCTGCTGACCTATGTGAGCCGCATCGCCGAAGTCGATCTCGACGGACGCCGCATCCAGGTCGAGCGCCGCGCCGAAGGCGGGGTGCAGTTGCTCGAGTCGACGCTGCCGTCGCTGATCACGATGCTCGAAGGCACCAACGAGATGCGCTTCGCCTCGATGGACGACATGCTGCGTGCCGCGCGCTTCCCGGTGCGCAAGTGGAACAAGGAGGACGCCGGCATCGAGGACCTCGCGAAGATCGGCCTGAAGGGGTCCCCGACCATCGTCAGCAAGGTTTTCGGGCCGACGCCCCGCAGCACCAAGGCAGACATGCAGTCGGTTGCCGACACCAGCGCACAGGACGTCACGCTGAACCTGTTGCAGAAGATCTTCACCGCCCACCCGATGCTCGAAGAAGAGCTGGTCGAGCGTCTCAGTGCTTAAGGAGCAGACATGAGCGAAGCCCCCAAACCCGCAGCGCCCAAGGCGGCGGGACGCGCCGGCCGCAATACCGAGCTGTCCGAGGCACTGAAGGCCTACAAGGGCGTCTGGGTGTTCATCGAACACGACCGCGGTCACGTCAATCCGGTCAGCTGGGAGCTGATGGGCGAGGCGCGCAAGCTCGCCGACAAGCTGCAGGTCGACGTGGCCGGCGTGCTGATGGGTGGCCCCGACGAGCCGCTCGATGCCTACGCCGCGGAGGCCTACGCCTACGGTGCCGACCGGTGCTACTTCGTTCGCGATCCGGTGCTGAAGGGCTACCGCAACGAACCATTCACGAAGGGCCTGACCGACCTGGTCAACAAGCACCAGCCCGAGATCATGCTGCTCGGCGCGACGACGATGGGCCGCGATCTCGCCGGCTCGGTGGCCACCACGCTGGGCACCGGCCTGACAGCCGACTGCACCGAACTCAACATCGACGGTCGGGCGCTGGCGGCGACCCGGCCGACGTTCGGCGGTTCGCTGCTGTGCACGATCATGACGCTGGCGTATCGGCCGCAGATGGCGACGATCCGTCCCCGCGTGATGCAGATGCCGCGGCGCGACGCGAGCCGCACCGGCGATGGCGTCGAGATGCCGCTCGGCATGATCGAGACGGATGTCGTCACCAAGCTGCTCGACTTCATCCCGGACGCCAACCGCAACACCGTGAATCTCGCCTACGCGGATGTCATCGTGACCGGCGGCAAGGGCCTGAAGCAGCCGGACAACTTCAAGCTCATCTGGGACCTGGCGCGGGTGCTGGGCGCCGAGGTCGGCGGAACGCGACCGGTCGTGCAGGCGGGCTGGATCGAGGCCGATCGCCAGGTCGGACAGACAGGCAAGACCGTGCGGCCGAAGCTCTACATCGCCGCCGGCGTGAGCGGAGCCATCCAGCATCGCGTCGGCATGGAGAGTTCGGACGTGATCGTCGCGATCAACACCGACCCGAACGCGCCGATCTTCGAGTTCGCGCACTACGGCATCGTCGGCAACGCGATGCAGGTGCTGCCGGTGCTCACCGAGGCCTTCCGGACCCATCTCGACAAACGCATCCGCAAGGTTGCATAGGAGCACATGACATGGCAGAGCAATTCGATGCGATCGTCGTCGGTGCCGGACCCTCGGGCAACGCGGCGACGTACACGCTGGCGAAGGCCGGCCTCAAGGTCCTGCAGATCGAGCGCGGGGAGTATCCGGGTTCGAAGAACGTGCAGGGAGCGATCCTCTACGCCCAGGCGCTCGAGCAGATCATTCCCGACTTCCGCGACGATGCGCCGCTCGAGCGGCACATCATCGAGCAGCGCATGTGGATGCTCGACGACAACAGCTTCGTCGGCACCCACTACCGCAGCGACGACTACAACAAGCCGCCCTACAACCGCTACACGATCATCCGCGCGCAATTCGACAAGTGGTTCTCGTCCAAGGTGCGCGAAGCGGGCGCGCTGCTGATCTGCGAGACAACCGTCGAGCATCTGCTGCTGGACGGCGACACGGTGGTCGGCGTGCACTGCGACCGCATGGGCGGCGAGGTGCGCGCCGACGTGGTCATCCTGGCCGACGGCGTGAATTCGACGCTGGCTCGCAAGGCGGGCTTCCACGGCGAGATCTCGTCGAAGAACGTCGCGCTGGCGGTCAAGGAAATCCTCTTCATGCCCGAGGAGACGATCCAGTCGCGCTTCAACATCAAGGAAGACGAGGGCGTGGTGATCGAACTGATGGGCACGGTCACGGAGGGCATGGTCGGCACCGGGTTCCTCTACACCAACAAGGACTCGCTGACGATCGGCGTGGGCTGCATGCTCAGCGACTTCAAGGCGAACCCTAAGAAGACGACGCCCTACGCGCTGCTCGAGAAGCTCAAGCGCCATCCATCGGTCGCCCCGCTGATCGAGGGCGGCGAAATGAAGGAGTACGCGGCGCACCTGATTCCCGAAGGCGGCTTCAACGCCGTGCCGAAGATCTTTGGCAACGGCTGGATGATCGTCGGCGACTCCGGCGGCTTCGTCAACGCGGCGCACCGCGAGGGCTCCAACCTGGCGATGACCACCGGGCGGCTGGCCGCGGAGACGGTGATCGCCGCCCGTGCCGCGGGCCGCCCGATGACGGCCAGGACGCTCAAGGCCTACAAGGACGCGCTCGACGAGAGCTTCGTCATGAAGGACCTGAAGAAGTACCGCAACCTGCCGGACGTGCTCGAGAAGAGCCCGCAGTTCTTCACCACCTACCCGGAACTCGTCAACCGCGCCGCCAAGACGCTGTTCACGGTCGACGGGGTGGACAAGATGACCAAGCAACGTGAAATCACCGGCAGTTTCAAGTCGGCCCGCAAGTTCACCGGCCTGGTGGGCGATGCCATCAAACTCTGGAGGGCCACGCGATGAGCGCTGCCGTGAATGTCGAGGACAAGCTGTTCCAGAACCGCTACAAGGTCGACCACGGTCGCCCGCACATCCAGATCAAGGATGCGGCGATCTGCGCGAACGACTGTGCTGAACAGCAATGCACCTACGTGTGCCCGGCGGCCTGCTACACGGCCGAAGGCAACGGCGCGGTGACGCTGATCACCGATGGCTGCCTTGAGTGCGGCAGCTGTCGTGTCATCTGCACCGAGCACACGAACGTGGCCTGGGAGTACCCGCGTGGCGGCCACGGCATCCTTTTCAAGTTCGGCTGAGCGGCGCGGCTGTCCGCGCCGGCTGGAAGTCACCGCACCGCAACGGAGGAACACCCTGATGAACGGAGTGCTGACCAAGAAGGGACGGGTCGCCGTCGCGGCCATGTTCGAACTGGCGATCAGTTCGGAATCGGCGCCGGTGGCGCTGGCCGTTGTCGGCGAGCGTCAGCAGATATCGCTGTCCTACCTGGAGCAGTTGTTCGGGCGCCTGCGTCGCCATGAACTGGTCCAGAGCACGCGCGGGCCGAGCGGGGGTTACGTGCTCGCACGCGACTCGGATTCGATCACGCTGGCCGACATCATTTCCGCGGTCGACGACCCGGGCAGCGCCGGTGCCCGCGGCCGCGACAGCGAGCCGGCAGAAGAGTCAAGCTGCCTTCCGGTGACGCAGGACCTGTGGGACGGCGCCAACGCGAAGCTGGCCGAGTACTTCGATTCGATCTCGTTGAAGTCGCTGGTCGACGACCGCATCGCCAAGGGGCTGGTGGTGAAGCCGGCGTCGCTCAAGCGCGGAATCTCTCCGCGGCGTGTGCTCAAGCCCATCCACGTGTCCAAGGCCAACTGGGTGTTTGCGCTGGCCGAGGCACCCGCCAGATGAGACCTCGCGGCGGCCGCAGCGCGCCGCGCGAGAACGACCTGATTCCGCCACCACCCGACCGGCAGGACGCGAGACGCTGAAGCGTCCGCTGCCGTCTCCAACCATCGAGCCCCGACATGCCCAAACCACAGCGTCACGTCTTCGTCTGCAACCAGCAGCGCCCGCCCAACCATCCGCGAGGCTCCTGCGCATCTGCCGGCGCCGGGCCGCTGCTGCAGGCCTTCTGGGCCGAGCAGCAGAAGCGTCAGGCCTACGACAAGATCGCCGTCACCTACTCGGGCTGCCTGGGTCCGTGCGACGGCGGCCCCAACGTGCTGGTCTACCCGGAAAACGTGCTTTACCGCGGGGTTGCCGTGGCCGACGTGCCGGAGATCTTCGACAAGCTCCTCGAAGGCGGTGAGGTCGTCGAAAGGCTGCGCGCCGACCCGGCCGTCTGGTGACGGATTCAGGAGGCGAGCGCCCCGCCAGGAACCCGGCCGGGGCGCGAACGCTGTGTTCACGCAGGCTGGCTTGACGTGATCGGTGTCAAGCCAGCGTGACAACGCTGCGGCTGCGTGGGCGGGAGCAAACCGGGCCAAGTTTTTGCATTGAATGGCGTATCTCCCTGCATCACTACCCGTGATTCCAGGGCCGACCGGTCACATGCACCGACGAGCGCACACCATGCACCGTCCGTGTGCCCAAACTGAGAGAGAACGCCCATGATTCGACCCAGTCAACAGGAGCGTTCGCACATCGAGCTGATCGCGGTCTACGAGATCTGCCGTGTGCTGGGCGCGTCCCTTGATCTACAGCGCAGTTTTCGCGCTGCCTTGAACATCCTCGATGCCCAGATCGGGCTGCCGCGCGTGATGATCGTGCTGCCCGACGAGGACGACTCGCGATTGCGGGTGCACAGCTACGTCGGCCTCGATCGCGAACAGGCCGGGCGGGGTGTCTGGCAGGTCGGCGAGGGCATGATCGGCCGCGTGTACCAGCACGGCGTGTCGGTGACGGTGCCCGATGTCACCCAAGCCGAGGAGTTCATCGACCGCACCGGTGCCTTCAGCGCGCAGGACGGCCAGATGATGTCGTTCATGGTCGTGCCGATCAAGACCGACCATGAAGTTCTGGGGGTGCTGGCGGCCCAGCGTGCCGTCGAAGGCAACGCGAGGTTGTCCGACGACCACCGCATCCTGAAGATGGTTGCCACCCTGCTGGCGCAGACCATCGTCCTGTCGCGCGCGGTCGCGGCCGAGCACCAGCGGTTGCAGCTCGAGACCACCCGGCTGCAGAAGGCACTGGCCCCCGAGGTGCGGGGCCGCTACGCGCTCGATAACGTGGTCGGCGTGTCCGCCGAGATGCAGCAGGTCTTTGCCGAGGTGCATCAGGCGGCGCCGTCGCGGGCGACGGTGTTGCTGCGCGGCGAGTCGGGCACCGGCAAGGAAGCCATCGCGCGCGCTATCCACTACCTGTCGCCGCGCAAGGATGCGCCTTTCATCAAGGTCAACTGTGCGGCGCTGACCGAGTCGCTGCTCGAGAGCGAGCTTTTCGGGCACGAGCGAGGCGCGTTCACCGGCGCGGTCGGTGATCGCAAGGGCCGCTTCGAGCAGGCACACACCGGCACGCTGTTCCTCGACGAGATCGGCGATGTCTCGCCGTCGTTCCAGGCCAAGCTGCTGAGGGTGCTGCAGGAGCGCGAATTCGAGCGCGTGGGCGGCAACCGGTCGATCAAGGTGGACGTGCGGCTGATCTGTGCCACCAATCGCGACCTGGAAAAGATGGTCAAGCGCGGCGAGTACCGCGCCGACCTCTACTACCGCATCAACGTGGTGTCGGTGTTCCTGCCGCCGCTGCGCGAGCGGCGTGCCGACATCCCGCCGCTGGTGGCGCACTTCGTCGATCGCTACAACAAGGAGAACCGTCGCAAGCTCAAGATCGCCGGCGATGCGATGGAGGTGCTCACGCACTGCTACTGGCCGGGCAACGTGCGCGAGCTCGAGAACTGCATCGAACGCACCGCCACCATGGTGCAGGGCGACGTGATCCGCGGGATCGCGTTCCCGTGCCGGCAGAACCGCTGCCTCACCCAGACGCTGCATCACCTGGACAAGGCCGATGCGGTGTCACCGGTTCAGATGTCGACACCGCTGCACATTCCGGTCGTTCGGTCGTCGGTCAAGGATCTGCCCAGGCCGGTGCGCGACTCGGCCGAATCGGACGAGAACTGGAGCGAGGCGGAGACGGATGCGGCAGACGACGTGCTGCGCATCGGCCCGACCGAGCACCTGAACGGCACGCCGCGACAGTTTGGCGACGAACCGCCCGAAGGCGAACGCGAAAGGCTCATCTGGGCGATGGAGCAGTGCGCCTGGGTGCAGGCCAAGGCCGCGCGCCTGCTGAAGGTGACGCCCCGACAGCTGGGCTACGCGTTGCGCAAGTACAGCATCGAGGTGCACAAGTTCTGAGGCTGCGTCGGGTGCGGCAGGCACCACGATGACTGCGTGACACCGGTGGTGACTGCGCGGATCGATCGCTCCTGACCCATCGGCGCGGTCTGCACAACGGCCAGTTCCTTGCCCCGCAACAGCAGCGCTTCTCTGACCCCGGCCGGCGCTGCCGGATGCCGAATGCCGTGAAAGCGGATGAAGGCCTTGGTCCAGTAGACGTAAACCTCTTCGGTGCGCAGGCTGTAGTGCATGAACCTCAACCGCTCACGCAATTGATCCAGGACTCGCACCGATCGCAGTGGGGGCAGATGGGACGCCGCAAGCTCAGGCTGCAGATTCTTGCGAGGTGGCAAAGCAAGCGGGCTGACTGGCATCATGACCGTCCTGCGGCGGCGTCAGTGCCCGATGAGAGCCTGTAACAACGCGCCGCTTTTGCCGGAAATTTAATACTGTACGTTTATCCAGTAAATGGCGGAGAATTGGCGATGAATCAACCACTTGCATCCACCCTGGTCTGGCGATCTAGGGAGCAGATGTCCCGCCTAAGCGGCGCGAACTGTCTCCCGAGAACACGTTAGGTGCTCAATGCAACTCTACGACTTCATCTACGTGGACCTAGAAAAGGTCATCTCCATCTACAGCCAGATGACAGGAGGAGTCGTCGAGGTTCTTGAGAGAAGCACTGAAAACTCCCGCTCTGCGGACAACAAGCGCAACTACGACTTCAAGGTGTTCAAACACGACGCAGGCGGGACCTCGAACGACAAGAGTGCCCTGAAGGAGGTCGTCAAACCGCATCACGCACTTCTCGCAGAAACAGAGGACGCATTGGCCGCAAATGGCTATCTCATCGACTTGACCAATCCCGCTATTGCCAAGTCATTTCGAGACCCGGAATTTCGCACCGCGCTGAAGAAGACCTTCTGCATTAAGGTTCGCGGGCGCGCGGTGTTCGAAGACTATGAGCGCATGAAGTCAATCGCGGCGGACTTTCCCGAAGTAGTCAAACTCATTAACAGAAGCGGTGAATCCGCGTTGCTCTCGTCGCCCGCGTATGTTGATCTCAAGTCTGGTTTGGATTTGGCGGAGAAAGGGCTCAAGGCAATCAAGGATCGCAACGAACGTTCGAGGGAGGAACAGCGGATCGTTATGGTGCGCGACGAGCTTGCAAAGCTAGTCGCGACGGCCACCAAAGTAGGTGTGGTGGATCAATGGATCCTCGATGGAATGAAAACATGGATTGACGCGTTCTTGCCGGGCATCGTCAACTTCCGTGTTTACCCAAACCTTGACTTGCCTGACGAGCACGTCTTTGGTCACCTAAAGAAACGCTGCTTCGAAGACGCGGAGTTTGGCTCTCTTCACTTTACCTACGGCTCGTTCCCTACTGAAGACTTAACGATGGTTGGGGTGGTGACCTCTGTCCCAGCTGAAGGCGGTGAGACATTTCGGCCTCTGGCCGAGTTTGACAAGGCTGAGTTGGCTGACTACGAATCCATAGAGAGTGCGTTCCGGGGTGTCTTCCGTGGCTTCGATGGGATGGAGCGAATGGTTCGTACGTCTCGATTTCCGAGGGTCCTTGTTCAGCCGCTGACAGTCTATCGAGGCGTCGCACCTAACCCTTCCTTCAAGCGGACGCCTAACGGCGCCGCTTAAGTCAAACGTTAGGCGTCACGAAATGCGCTCTCTGCTCGTCTCACTGGCTCTGGGTCCTGCGACCCTCGCCAGTACGTTTGCACAAGATTTTTCATACGAGGTGATTGCGCTGTCCAAAAGTGGGGAGACCGTGCTTGCCACAGGACGCATACCGATTGCCGATGCAGCTATCTCCCATGAGCCCCAGAGCCCTGGCAGCACTGTCCTGCATCGCCAGCTCCTCCTTCCAGAAGGGTGGGCGGTTGGCTGCACAGACTACGGCGAGAAGGCGCCGAACGGCTTTGGCTGCTGGCTTCGAAAGTCCTCTTCATCGATATCCAAACCGAAGTACGACGGTTTCAGTTGGGAGTGGTATGACCAGCGAATGGGCACGCTGTACGAAAAGCGGCAGGGCCGCACTGCGATTTCTTTGTCTTTGCTACAGGCGAACGGGTTGACGAGCATGAGATCGCTGACCTTTCTCGCTGACACGACCTTCCAGGTGAACATGAATGAAAGAGCGGAGCCAGGCACCTACACACATGAACTGCGCATCCGGAAGGGAAGCGTTCTCCCACTCTCAAAGGTGCCTCCAGGACAGTGACGCCTAACATGTCGGTCAACCGGAGGCGCCACGGCAGGCCGGCCAGGCCGTGCAACCACCTTGGTTCATCATCGGCCGCACGGCCTGGCCGTCCTGCCGCGTCGCCCCGGTTGCCTCTACGTTAGGCCGCACACAAGCCATCCATGCGCGCGCTGCTCACGTCAATTACCACTGTGGTCGGCGTCATTGCGGCATCGATTTACGGCTGCGATCGTCTGGAGAATCCGCAAAACGAATACGCGCTCATTAACGATGAGGTCTTCCTTGGAGGTTGGGTGCCGAGGCTGCTACCACCAACAGCCAGAGAGATTCGAACGCAGCACAACATCGACACGAATGAAGTCTGGGTTCGCTTCAAGCTGGACACACAGAACTTCAGTCCTGCCGAACTTGGCTTTCGGCCCTTGGAGCCGACAAGTTGGCCAACTGAGGTCCGGCGACCGCGCCACGCAAGCTGGTGGTTCAAATCTTTGTCTGAGTTCGCATCAAGCGATCCCAAGCTCTACCTCGGCGCGTGTCAGCCCGCTAGTAGCGGTGTTCCGGCTCGCTCCGGTCACATGCTCTTGGTTGCCGGCGAGGTCTACCTTTGGTGCAGTGGCTCAAGTGCGGCCTAACCCTTCACTCGAGCGGACCTCCACCGGCAAGCCGCTTGGCCCGCGAGCCGGTTCAGGTCATCATCCATCTCGCGGGCCAAGCGCCTTCCCGGCGGGGCCCGCTCAGCTCAAACGTTAGCCGTCACAGAACACCCGCTGTGGACGGACGTGCGCCTTAGGCGTATAGTCCGATGATGTTCACGGTTGTCGAGACCCAGCTCTTTCAGAAGCAGTGGCCCGCGTACTGGACGGAAGAGGAGCGCGGCGAGTTCGCCGCCTTCCTCTCTGCGAACCCCGATGTCGGAGACGTAGTCCCAGAGTCTGGGGGCATCCGCAAGGTTCGCTGGAAGC
>JAGNWJ010000109.1 GCA_017986065.1 Rhizobacter sp.
TCAGCGTCAGCGCCAGCAGGTCGGCTGCGACGATGAAGGCCGCCTGATGCGCGTGGATGCGTTCGGCGTCGCCGCGCAGGTCGTGCAGCGCGCCGGTCGTGCTGGGCAGTTGCTCCAGCGCGGCGAAATAGTCGCCGCCACTGATCAGCGCATCCCATTCGGCGGCCGAGTTGGCCAGCACCACTTTCAGTCCCAGCGGCGCGGCGCGGGTCTGGATCACCTCGATGGTCTGGGGGTGGCAGTCACCGGCCACGATGAAGGTGTCGCTCTTCGACTTGACGCTGCGCCTGGCCAGCGTCATCGCCTCGGCGGCCGCGGTGGCCTCGTCGAGCATCGACGCATTGGCGATGGCCATGCCGGTCAGGTCGCACACCATGGTCTGGAAGTTCAGCAGCGCCTCGAGCCGGCCCTGCGAGATCTCGGCCTGGTAGGGCGTGTAGGCGGTGTACCAGGCGGGGTTCTCGAGGATGTTGCGCAGGATGACGCCCGGCGTGTGCGTGCCGTGATATCCCTGTCCGATGAAGCTCCTGAGTACCTGGTTCTTCGCAGCGATCGCCTTCATCTCGGCCAGCGCCTGTGCCTCGCCGACCGGCGATGGCAGTGACATCGGTCGGTTGCGCGCAATGGCCTTTGGAACGATCGCGTCGATCAGCGCGCGGCGCGTGAAGTGCTGCTGGCCGGGGGCGATCACCGACAGCATGTGCTGTTCGTCAGCTTCGGTGATTCCGATGTGTCGCGCGGCGAATTCGGTGGGGTTCTCTAGCTCGGCCAGTGTGGTGGGCGAGGGTTGGGGTGGGGTGGACATCAACATGGTTGCGACCTTTTTGGGGCGAACCTCGAAGGCGCGGTGAGCTCACCGCAGCCGGAATCGAGTCGCCATGTACGGAGGTGCAGTCCCCGCGGGGCAGGGGTGCGTGGAATGAGCGGTATGAATTGAACGAAGAATCAGAGGCCCTTGAGCAGCGTGTCGTAGGCCACGCTGTCCATCAGGGTGCCGAGTTGCGATGCATCGGACACCTTGACCTTGAAGAACCAGCCGGCGGCCAGCGGATCGCTGTTGGCCAGCGCCGGGTCGGCGCGCAGAGCTTCGTTGACTTCGATCACCTCGCCGCTGACCGGCATGTACAGGTCGGCCGCGGCTTTGACCGATTCGACGACGCCGGCGACGTCGCCCTGGGCGAAAGTGGCGCCGACTTCGGGCAGGTCGACGAACACGACGTCACCCAGCGCGTCCTGTGCATGCACGGTGATGCCGACGATCGCGGCGGTCGGGTCGGTGGCGTCGATCCACTCGTGTTCGGCGGTGTAGAGGATGGTCATCGGGGACTCCGGTTGCAGGTGTTGGGTTGGGAGACAAGCAGGGCGCAGGCCTTCAGCGCGCGGGCGCCCTGACATAGCCGTGCGGCACGAAGGGCAGCGCCGTGACGCGCATCGGCAGGCGTTTGCCGCGCACTTCGGCGTAGATCTCGTGATCGAGCGCGAGGTGATTCTTCGGCAGGTAGGCGATCGCGATCGGGCGGTTCGCGGTCGGCGCCAGCGTGCCGCTGGTGACGGTGCCCAGCGGTGTGCCGTCCGCGTCGACGATGGGGGTGCCGGCCCGCACCGGGGCACGTTCCAGTCCCACCAGGCCGACGCGGCGGCGCGCGGTGCCGCCTGCGATCTGTGCATCGATGACCGCCGAACCCGGGTAGCCGCCGGCGCGCGCGCCACCGGATCGGCGCACCTTCTGGATCGCCCAGGCCAGACCGGCCTCGATCGGGGTGGTCTGCGTGTCGATGTCGTTGCCGTGCAGGCACAGACCGGCTTCGAGCCGCAGCGTGTCGCGCGCGCCCAGGCCGGCGGGCTTCACCTCGGGCTGGGCCAGCAGGGCGCGCGCCAGCGCTGCGGCCTGAGGCGCGGGCACCGAGATCTCGAAACCGTCCTCGCCGGTGTAGCCGGATCGGGTGGCGAAGCAGGCGGCTCCGTTCAAGGTCACGGCCGCTCCGCTCATGAAGGTCAGGGCCGCGACGGCCGGATTCAGACGCGCGAGTGCAGTCACTGCCTGCGGGCCCTGCAGCGCCAGCAGTGCCAGATCGGGGCGCGGATTCACCATGCAGCGATCACCGATGCGCGAGCGCAGCAGCGCGGTGTCGGCATCCTTGTTGGCCGCGTTGACGATCAGCAGCCATTCGGTGGCGGCGCCAGTGCCGTGGCGCGTCAGCATCAGGTCGTCGAGGATGCCGCCGTGGTCGTTGGTCAGGAAGCCATAGCGCTGCTGGCCGTCGGCCATGCCCGCGACGTCGATCGGCAGCATCGATTCGAGCGCCGCGGCGGCATCGGTGCCGGTCAGCCTCAGCTGCCCCATGTGCGACACGTCGAACAGCGCGGCCGAGGCGCGGCAGTGCAGGTGTTCGGCCATCAGGCCGGCGGGGTACTGCACCGGCATGCTGTAGCCGGCGAAGGGCACCATGCGTGCACCCAGTTCGAGGTGCAGGTCGTGCAGCGGAGTTTTGAGCAGATCGGTTGCGGACGAGGAGGCGGACATCAACATTTCCAGGGGGCCATGACAACCAGCCGCGCATCCGATGGATGCACAGCCGCCGATGCCCTCTCTGTCCGCTTTACCTGAGAGATTGACGCTCACCACAACGCGGTGAAACGCTTGCCCCTTCGGTGGACCCACTCGGGGTGGGCCTCTCTTCAGCGAGGAACGCCGTCCAAACGGTCGGCGTGTTGCCAGTCCTTTTGCCTGAGCGTTGGAGCGACCCGTTCCCGGGTGGCCTTGCGCCTTCGGCGGCCCGATCGAATCAACCGGGCTCTCTCCTGACGGCGGCGAGTGTATCGCAGCGATTTCGCATGCCTGCGCTACATGCCCGCGTAGTTGGGTCCGCCGCCGCCCTCGGGCGTGACCCACACGATGTTCTGAGTCGGATCCTTGATGTCGCAGGTCTTGCAGTGAACGCAGTTCTGCGCGTTGATCTGAAGGCGATCGCTGTTGTCGGCGTTCTTGACGAACTCGTAGACACCTGCCGGACAGTAGCGGCTCTCCGGGCCGGCGTACTTCGCGAGGTTGACGCCGACAGGCACGCCGGTGTCCTTCAGCGTCAGGTGAGCCGGCTGGTTTTCCTCGTGATTGGTGTTGCTGAGGAAGACGCTGCTCAGGCGGTCGAACGTCAACTGCCCATCGGGCTTGGGGTAGGCGATCTGCGGGCATTCCGCCGCAGGCTTCAGCGTCTGGTGGTCAGGCACGTGATGGTGCAGCGTCCACGGGGGCGCCTTGAAGCCGATCTTCGGCAGCAGCCACTGTTCGATGCCGTTCATCAGGCTCGCAACCCACAGGCCTTTCTTGAACCACTGCTTGAAATTGCGCGCGCGGTCGAGTTCCTCGTGCAGCCAGCTGCGTTCGAAGGCCTCGGGGTAGGCGCTCAGTTCGTCGTGCCGGCGGCCGTTGGTCACCGCGTCGAAGATCGCATCGGCGGCCAGCATGCCGCTCTTGATGGCAGCGTGGCTGCCCTTGATGCGGCTGACGTTCAGGTAACCGGCATCGCAGCCGACGAGCGCGCCGCCGGGAAACACCGTCTTCGGCAGGCTCAGCAATCCGCCTGCGGTGATGGCGCGCGCGCCGTAGCCCACGCGCTTGCCGCCCTCGAGCACGCTGCGGATCGCAGGGTGCGTCTTCCAGCGCTGCATCTCCTCGAACGGGCTCAACCAGGGGTTGCTGTAGTCGAGGCCGGTGATGAAGCCGAGCGTGACCTGGTTGTTCGGCAGGTGGTAGAGGAAGGCGCCGCCGTAGGTCTGGCTGTCCAGCGGCCAGCCCGCGGTGTGGACCACGCGACCCGGCTTGTGCTTTTCCGGAGCGATCTCCCAGAGCTCCTTGATGCCGAGTCCGTAGCTTTGCGGATCGCGCCCGGCGTCGAGCTTGAAGCGCGAGACCAGCTGGCGGCCCAGGTGCCCGCGCGAGCCTTCCGCGAACACGGTGTATCTGGCGTGCAACTCCATGCCGAGCTGGAAATTCCCGGTCGGCTCGCCGTCCTTGCCGATGCCGAGGTTGCCGGTGGCCACGCCCTTCACCGATCCATCGTCGTTGTAGAGGACTTCGGCGGCCGCGAAGCCGGGAAAGATCTCCACGCCCAGCGCTTCGGCCTGCTGGCCCAGCCAGCGCGTGACGTTGCCCAGGCTGACGACATAGTTGCCCCGGTTGTGGAAGCAGTCCGGCAGCAGCGCCGGAGGTGTCTTCGTCGCGCCGTCACGCGTCAGGAACAGGAACTCGTCATCGGTCACCGGTTGTTCGAGCGGCGCTCCGAGCTCCTTCCACCTGGGCAGCAGTTCGTCGAGTGCTCGCGGGTCCATCACCGCACCACTGAGGATGTGCGCCCCAGGCTCCGATCCCTTCTCGAGCACCACGACCGACACCTCGTGGCCCTGCACCTGGGCGAGCTGCCTGATGCGTATGGCCGCAGCCAGCCCGGCCGGCCCGCCGCCGACGACCACCACGTCGTACTCCATGGCCTCGCGCGGACCGTATTGTTCGAGGAGCTGGGTCGGGGTCATCTGAGGCACTTTCTCGGCAGCGAAAACACCCCCGGAGTCTAGCGGGAGGCATCGGGTCGAACCCTGATGCGGGTCCGGCGTCGCCGGGCTCGTCACCGGGCCGTGAAAAGCTCGGAAAGCGACGATTCGACGGCTCTGATGCGACAAGCAGCGCAAAGTCAGCGTGCTATCTTCACCTGAACTTCCAGAACGGGATTGACAGACATGAGCTACCAAATCGACCTGTCCGGCCGCGTGGCGCTGGTCACCGGCGCCTCCAGTGGCCTGGGCACCCAGTTCGCAAAGACGCTGGCCCTGGCCGGCGCGGGCGTGGTGCTGGCCGGCGGCAACATGGAACGCCTGAAGACGCTTCGCGCAGAGATCGAGGGCGACGGCGGTGATGCACATGTGGTGGCGCTCGATGTCACCGACCTGGACAGCATCAAGTCGGCCGTGGCGCATGCGGAGACCGAGATGGGAACGATCGACATCCTGGTCAACAACTCGGGGGTCAGCACGTCGCAGAAGCTGACCGAGGTGACCGAAGACGATTACGACTTCGTTTTCGACACCAACACGCGTGGCGCCTTCTTTGTCGCCCAGGAAGTCGGCAAGCGGATGCTCGCGCGTGCCAAGGGCTCGGCGCCCGGAACCTTCACCGGAGGGCGCATCGTCAACATCGCTTCCATGGCCGGGCTGAAGGTGCTGAGCAAGATCGGCGTCTACAGCATGAGCAAGGCTGCGGTGATCCACATGACGCGCGCCATGGCGCTCGAGTGGGGCAAGCACGGCATCAACGTCAACGCGATCTGCCCCGGCTACATCGATACCGACATGAATCACCACGAGTGGCTCACCGACGCGGGCAAGCGCCTGATCGAAACCCTGCCGCGCAAGCGCATCGGCCAGCCGCAGGATCTGGATTCGGTTCTGATGATGCTGTGCGCCAACGAGAGTCACTTCATCAACGGCGCGGTGATCCAGGCCGACGACGGTTACGCGCTCTGATTCGCACAGCCGTTCACTGCATCCGATGAGGGAGTTGTCGCTGCTCGAGGCGCGGGTGCTCGGGGTGCTGGTCGAGAAGGCGCACACGGTTCCCGACAGCTACCCGCTGTCGCTGAATTCGCTGGTGGCCGGTTGCAACCAGAAGACCGCCCGCGACCCCGTCATCCAGGCCACCGAAGCCGAGGTGCAGGTGGCCATCGACGCCTTGAAGGCGCTGCACCTGGCCGCCGAGAGCAGCGGATCGCGCGTGACGCGGTACGAGCACAACATGGGCCGCGTAATGGCGCTGCCGACTCAGTCCGTGGCGCTGCTCGCGGTGCTGATGCTGCGGGGGCCCCAGACCGTGGCCGAACTGCGAGCCAGCACCGAACGGCTGCACCGGTTCGCCGATCTCTCCGCCGTCGAGGGCTTCCTGAATGAACTGTCCGAGCGGCCGGCCGAGAAGGGCGGACCGCTGACCATCAAGCTGCCGCGGGCGCCTGGCTCGCGCGAGTCGCGCTGGGCGCAACTGCTCTGCGGTGCCGTCGACATGGCGGCTGTGGCCGGGGAAAGCGTCTGCGAGGATTTCATCTCTGCCAGCGAACTGGCCACCTTGAAATGCCAACAGCAGGAGATGCGCGTCGAGATCGAAGCGTTGCGGGCGCTGGTCGACCGGCTCTACGACGAGCTTGGCGTGACACGGAACTGAACGCTGTCTATCGCACGGGCGGCTCTGACGGGCGCGAAAATCAGTATTTACCCTGAGCGTGGAAGTGGAAACCCTAGGGTTTGCGAGGGCACAATGCTGGGTTTGCGGTCGCCGGGGTGCTGGTGAACGCGTCCCTAGGTCCTGGAGAGGAACGCAATGAACAAGGTGTATCCGAGCGCGGTGGAAGCGCTCAAAGGGGTCGTCGCTGACGGTCAGTTGCTGGCAGTGGGCGGATTCGGTCTTTGCGGCATTCCCGAAGCGCTGATCGCGGCGCTGCGCGACAGCGGCGTCAAGAACCTGACGGTGATCTCGAACAACGCCGGCGTCGACGGCTTCGGCCTCGGCCAGTTGCTCGAGACCCGCCAGATCAAGAAGATGATCTCGAGCTATGTCGGCGAGAACAAGGAATTCGAGCGCCAGTACCTGTCCGGCGAACTGGAACTGGAATTCACGCCGCAAGGCACGCTCGCAGAGAAGCTGCGCGCGGGTGGCGCCGGCATCCCGGCCTTCTATACCAAGACCGGTGTCGGCACCCTGGTGGCCGAAGGCAAGGAGACCCGCGAATTCGACGGCGCCGTCTACGTGATGGAACGCGCGCTGTGCCCCGAGGTCAGCCTGGTCAAGGCATGGAAGGCCGACCAGAGCGGCAACCTGCTGTTTCGCCGCACCGCCCGCAACTTCAACCCGGCGGCCGCGATGGCGGGTCGCATCACCATCGCAGAGGTCGAGGAGATCGTGCCGACCGGCACATTCGACCCGGATTCGGTGCACCTGCCCGGCATCTATGTGCACCGCCTGGTGCTGAACAAGAACCCCGAGAAGCGCATCGAGA
>JAGNWJ010000033.1:0-9832 GCA_017986065.1 Rhizobacter sp.
TCGTCGACCTTGCGACCCCAGTGCGCCAGAGCGTCAACTGAAGAGTTGTAAATCGCCAAGGACTCGTCCGCTGGATTGCTCTGCGCCTTGCCGACCACGAACCGCCCGTCAGCACGGACAAAGAAGGTGTCAGTCATGGTGCCGCCGGCGTCAATGCCCAGCACCTGGACCGACGAATTTTCTGTCGCCATCTTTACGTCTCCAATAAAAAATCAATCTGGTCTTGGTAACCGACCCATCCCGGGCCGGCATTCACTGATCGATCCACACGCAATCGAACAGGGAGCGAATCGCAAGGTCGGTGCCAGCAAAAAAACCGACCCTGCGACCCATTGTTTTATAAAGTTATTTATAAACACCTAGGGTGTACCCGCAGGCCATCTTCCGGCTCTCGACGGATGGAATTCGGACGGCGTCGAATGGCTTGTCCGTGTTCCGGTCGGACCCAAATCTCCCTCGAGAAATGAGGGCGATTTTCAAACTCCGCGTAAACACTGAGGTCGACGGTATTGACATGCCCGCTCAGCTTTGTCGTTCTTTTTCTTCGCGAACACACTCTCCGCTGCAGGCGCATGTCTCCAACACCCGGGTATTCCCTCGGTCTGCAAGCTGCATCAGTTTCGGCGCCACGAAAGTGAAATGAGCCGGACCGACCCACGCCGCACTTCACCGAAGCCGCGGACAAGTGTGTGCAAGTAAGTCATTCGACGTATTTCAGCCCCCCCAGCGCGTCTCTAACCTCCTCCCGTCAGACGGGCGGGCCGAGGGTTTTACCGTCTTGACCCATTCCGACCAATCAAACTCAGGGGGTGAGTGATGTATGTGAAGCAGGGAAGTAAGAAGCTGCTGCTGGCGGCAGCCGTGGCGGCCAGTTCATTGAACGCGCAGGCTGGCGCCACGATCAATTTTGGTGAGGACAAGTCGGTCAGCGTGGGCATGGGGATGCGCTACAGCTTCACCAGCGCAGAGGACGCGGCGCCAAACGGCAAGGATCGATCCACCGATTTCAACCTGGACAGCGCGCGCCTGTACTTTGGCGCCTCGCTGAACAAGTACATCAAGGGCATGTTCAACACCGAATGGGACGGTGACCAGATTCGCGTTCTGGATGCCGCCGGTCAGTTCGCGATTTCGCCGGAGTTCAATATCTGGGCCGGGCGCCTCCTTTCACCCAGCGATCGCGCAAACATGGCAGGCGCCTATTACTCGATGGGCGGCGGCTACTGGCCGGGCGTCGCTTCGCGCTATGGATAC
The DNA here is from genome assembly GCA_017986065.1 of Rhizobacter sp. Lineage (GTDB taxonomy): Bacteria > Pseudomonadota > Gammaproteobacteria > Burkholderiales > Burkholderiaceae_C > PBB1. The sequence continues at coordinate 1,255 of JAGNWJ010000033.1, forward strand.
AACGGCGGCATCTTTCGCGGACGCGACGATGGTGTGGTGGTCTGGGGCAATCTGGCCGACAGCAAGTTCGGCTACTCGGTCGGCGCATTCGAAGGTCGCACCTTCGGTATTGGTTCTCTGACCCAGTCGCAGGCGAAGAATGCCGGGGTCAAGTCGACCGATGCACTGATGTACGCAGCCCGCCTGCAATACGACTTCTGGGACGCCGAGCCCGGGTACTACGGCACCGGCAACTATCTTGGCGCCAAGGACATCCTGGCCATCGCTGTCGCGGGGCGCTATCAGAAGAAGGGCGTTCTGGTTGTGGGCGACAAGGGCGACTACAGCTCCTACAACGTCGATTTCCTGATGGAGAAGCGCATCAAGGGCTCGGGCGCCGTGGCGTTCGAGGCGGCCTACTACGACTACGACACGGACGACGTGATCGAGTCCGAGCAAGGCGAGGCCTACTCGGCGGGCCTGTCCTACATCTTCGAGCAGAGCGTGGGCTGGGGTCGCGTGCAACCGTTCGTGCACTGGCAGCGATTCAATCCGGACACGAATATCGACACGAAGCAATACGACGCCGGCGTCAACTACGTGATCGACGGCTACAACGCGCAGATCAGCGCGATGTATTCAAACACCAAGGTGGAAGGCAGCCGCGGCCTCGACAAATTCGTCGTCGCGGTCCAGCTGCAATTCTGATTTCCAGTTCTCGAGGCAATTGAGGGTTCACCCTGGCACTCTAGTGGCCAGGGTGCTTTTTTGGGCCCCAATAGAAAAAGGCGCAACTTTTCAGTTGCGCCTTTTTTGTTGTCGCTCGATCAGTGGCTGATCATCCAGGGACGCTTGCTGGGAAACGTCTTGGCCCCATTGGCGGCCTGGACGGTCGCGCCACGCTTGCTCGTTCCGGTGCTGCAGCATCCGCAACCGGACGGATGCCTCAGGCGGGCGTAGTCACGCGAACTCTTGGGCTCGTGTGAGGCCCGCTCGTTGACCTCGATCGCGCTGCGCGTCGCGCCAGCCAGAAGTGCAAGTCGGGGCGCGCTGACGAACACGCGCGGCGACTCGTCTCCGCAGTCGGGGCACTCGGCGGGCTCGTTGCGAGCGGCGAGCGAGCGGAAGGCATCGAAGCCGCCGCAACGCCCGCAGTCATAGTCGTACGTAGGCATGCGGCGCTCCGGTTCAGACCAGGTCAGGCGAAAGTGGCATGTCGATCGATCCGTCCAGATACTTCACCGGTCCGGCTGCATTGGGGTTGATGTCGAACTCGAAGATCTGCGTCGGCAGCCACAACGTCGCACAGGCATTGGGAATATCGACAACGCCGCTGATGTGGCCCTGCACCGGCGCCGTACCCAGGATCGAATGCGCCTGCGCCTTCGAATAGCCGAACTTGGTCAGGTACTCGATCGCGTTCAGGCAGGCCTGGCGATACGCCACGTGCACATCCAGATAGTGCTGCTTGCCCCACTCATCGACCGAGATGCCCTCGAAGATCAGGTAATCGTTGTAGGTCGGCGTGATCGGGCTGGGCTTGAAGATCGGGTTCTTGATGCCGTACTTCGCCATGCCGCCCTTGAGCAGGCTCACCCGCATGTGCACCCAGCCGGCCATTTCGATGGCACCGCAGAAAGTGATCTCGCCATCACCCTGACTGAAGTGGAGGTCGCCAACGCTCAGGCCAGCGCCGTCGACATAGACCGGGAAATAGATCTTCGATCCGCGCGACAGGTCCTTGATGTCGCAATTGCCGCCATGCTCGCGTGGCGGCACGGTGCGAGCACCTTCGGCGGCCGCCTTGGCCGCAGCTTCACCCTTGAGCTTGCCCATGTGCGCCGTGCCGGCAGACGGCGGCGCGGCCAGAGGAGGCACGCGATTCGGATCGGTCGCGATGAAGTCGAGCTCGCGCTTGTTCCACATGTCGAGCATCTTGCGGTCCGGCAGGCAACCGATCAGCCCCGGGTGGATCAGGCCGGCGAAGTTGACACCGGGGACATGGCGCGAGCTGGTGAACATGCCCTTGAAGTCCCAGATCGATTTCTGAGCCTGAGGGAAGTGGTCGGTCAGGAAGCCCCCACCGTTCTTCTTGCTGAAGAAGCCGTTGAAACCCCACAGGCTGTCAGGCTTGGCGCCGATGTCCAGCAGTTCGACCACCAGCAGGTCGCCCGGTTCAGCGCCCTTCACCCCGACCGGTCCCGACAGGTAGTGCACCGTGGTCAGATCGATGTCACGGACGTCGTCGGCGCTGTCGTTGTTCTTGATGAAGCCGCCGGTCCAGTCGAAGGTCTCCAATATGAAGTCATCGCCCGGCTTGACCCAGCAGGCCATCGGAATGTCCGGGTGCCAGCGGTTGTGGATCATTTCGTTGTCGACAGGCGACTTGCTCAGATCGACCTTGATCAGGGTGTCAGTCACGGTTGGCTCCTGTGTGGTTTGTGCGGTGCGGAAAAATCAGAGGCGAAAGGACGCCGAAACCCCTCGGGGTTCAGACAGAGAGGTATTGCTTGATGTGGGCAACGTCGGTTCCGGCGCGCGTGGTTTCGTGCACCAGGCGGCCCCCTTCGATGACGAACAGGCGGTCGGCGACATCCATCGCGAAACTGAGCACCTGCTCCGAGACGATGATCGTGATCTCGCGCATCTTGCGGATCTCGTTGAGCGCCTTCGCGATGTCCTTGATGATCGACGGCTGGATGCCTTCGGTCGGCTCGTCGAGCAGCAGCACCTTCGGGTTGGTCACCAGCGCGCGGGCGATCGCCAGTTGCTGCTGCTGCCCACCCGACAGGTTGCCGCCCTTGCGGTTACGCATGTCGAACAGCACAGGGAACAGCGCGTAGATCTCTTCGGGGATCTTCTTGTCCTTGGCGTTCTCGAGTCCGGTCTGGATGTTCTCGGTCACCGTGAGTGTCGAGAAGATCATCCGGCCCTGGGGCACGTAGGCGATTCCCTTGGCCACGCGCTGATAGCTTTCGTCCTTGCTGATGTCCTGCCCGTCGATGGCGATCGACCCGGACTTCAGCGGCAGGATGCCGATCAGCGACTTGAACAGCGTGGTCTTGCCCATGCCGTTGCGGCCCATGATGGCCACGGTCTCGTTCTTCTTGGCGCTGAGATCGATGCCGTGCAGCGCTTCGCTCTGGCCGTAGGCGACGTGCAGGTTCTTGACGATGAGCATGTGGGAGTCCTCAGAGACCGCAAGGCCGATGTGCCCGAGCCGGCACCGGGCCATCCGTAGCCAGCAAGCGCCCCCTCGGGGGGCAGAAATGAAGTGACGTGGTGGCCTTCATGTCATCAATGACCGAGATACACGTCGATCACCTTCGGGTCGTTCTGCACGTGGTCCATCGATCCCTCGGCCAGGATCTTTCCCTGGTGCATCACGGTCACCTTGTGGGCGATCTGCTTGACGAACTCCATGTCGTGCTCGATCACGATCACGGCCCGGTTGGCGCAGATGCGCTTGAGCAACTCGGCCGTCAGCTCGCGCTCACGCGCGCTCATGCCCGCAATCGGCTCGTCGAGCATCAGCAACTCGGGCTCCTGCATCAGCAGCATCCCGATCTCGAGCCACTGCTTCTGGCCGTGCGACAGCAACCCGGCCTCGGTGTCGAGCTTGTCCGGCAGACCGATTTCCTCGGCAACCACCTGCACCTTGGCCTTGACCTCGTCGGTGCACTTGAAAGCAAGCGCGCCGAGCACCGAGCGACCCTTCGGATACGAAACCTCCAGGTTCTGGAAGACGCTCAGGTTTTCATAGATGGAAGGTGTCTGGAACTTGCGTCCGATGCCCAGGCGAACCCGCTTGTGCTCGGCCATCTTTGTCAGTTCGGTGTTCCTGAACTTGATGCTGCCTGCGCTTGCACGGGTTTTCCCGCAGATCAAATCAAGCAGCGTCGTCTTGCCGGCGCCGTTGGGGCCGATGATCACGCGCAACTCGTTCTTGTCTATATAGAGGTTCAGTGCATCGATGGCCTTGAATCCGTCGAAGGAGACGGTCAGGTCTTCAATGGCCAGCGCGAAATCGGTGTTGCTCATCAGGTGCTCCGGTTCGATCTGTGCGGATCAGGCGCTCTGGCCGCTGACACCGGGTGGCAGCTTGTCGTCGTGATCGCGCGAGGGCTTGCCGCCGGGCACCTCGGGATAGGCCGCATGCGCCGCAGCGAGCCGGTCCGCATTGAGCTTTCGCTCGCCCTGCTTGCGGGTCCACCAGGGCTTGATGTGACTTTCGACCAGACCGGCCAGGCCCATCGGGAAAGCCATCGTCACGCCGATGAAGAGCGCCGCCATCAGGAACAGCCAGAGGTCCGGGAAGCTCTCGGAGAACAGCGTCTTGCCGGCGTTGACCAGCAACGCCCCGTAGACCGCGCCGACCAGGCTGAGCCGACCGCCCACGGCCGCATAGATGACCATCTCGATCGAGGGCACGATGCCGACGAAGCTCGGCGACATGAACCCGACCTGCAGCGCGAACAACGCACCCCCGATGCCCGACAGCGCCGCGGCGAGGCAGAAGGTGAAGATCTTGAAGTCAGCCACGTCGTAGCCCGAGAAGCGGACGCGGTCTTCCTTGTCGCGCATGGCCAGCAGCAGCGTGCCGCACTTGCTGGTCTGCACCCAGCGGCACAGCAGGATGCTGGCGATCAGCAAGCCCACGCAGAGGAAGTAGAGGATGTATTTCGCACTGTCGGTGCGGGTGTCCCAGCCCAGCACGGTCTTCAGGTCGGTCATCCCGTTGACACCACCGGTGTAGCCCTGCTGCCCGATGATCAGCACCGTCACGATCAGAGACACCGCCTGGGTGATGATCGCGAAGTACACGCCCCCGACACGGCGCTTGAACATCGCGTAGCTGATGATCCAGGCCAGCAAGGTCGGCACGGCGATCACGAGGATCAGGGTCAGCGGCAGGCTCTTGAACGGAAGCCAGAAGGTCGGCAGCTCGGTGATCTGGTTCCAGTCCATGAAGTCGGGGATGCCGGGCGTCGACTGGATCTTCGTGGTCTCGGGGTCGGACGCCTCGAGCTTCAGGAACATCGCCATCGCGTAGCCGCCGAGTCCGAAGAACACGCCCTGCCCGAGGCTGAGCACGCCGCCGTAGCCCCACACCATCACGAGACCGACGGCCACGAAGGCGTAGGTCAGGTACTTGCCCACCAGGTTCAGACGAAAGATGTCCAGAGACAGCGGCAGCACGACCGCCAGGAGGATCGTCAGCAGAAGCAGAGGCCCGAGGCCCGACCGCTTCAACCCATCGAGAAACATGTTCATTCAGCAGACTCCGGGAAACTTCGACAGATTCGACAGCGGACTCACCTGCGCACCTTGGCCGCGAACAGGCCTTGCGGGCGAATCATCAGGATCAGCACGATCAGCGAAAGCGTCAGGACCTTGGCCATCGATCCGCTCAGGAAGAACTCGGAGATGGACTGCGTCTGAGCGATGCCGAAGGCCGATGCCACCGTGCCAAGCAGGCTGGCCGCGCCGCCGAACGTGACGACGAGGAACGCGTCAACGATGTAGAGCGAACCCGACGTCGGACCGGTCGACCCGATGGTCGTGAAAGCCGCCCCGGCGATGCCGGCAATTCCGCATCCGATCGCGAAGGTCAGGCGATCGGTCTTCTTGGTGTTGATGCCTGTGGCGTTGGCCATCGCGCGGTTCGCGACCGTGGCACGCACGCGCAGGCCCCAGCGACTGCGGTAGAGCGCGAGCATCACCGCAGCGGTGACAAACAGCGTGAGGCCCAGGACGAACATGCCGTTGATCGGAATGTCCAGCCCCTCATGAGGCGCCCACGACCCCAGCAACCAGTCGGGAAGGGTCGGACTGACCTCCTTCGGTCCGATGAAGGAGCGGAAACTCTGCTGCAGCGCCAGGCTGACGCCCCATGTCGCCAGCAGCGTGTCCAGCGGTCGCTTGTAGAGATGCCTGATCAGCGACCACTCGATGAACCACCCGACGATGAAGGCGAACACGAAGGCAACGCCGATCGCGATCAGGAAGTAGTACGGCATGAAGCTCGGTGCGAACTTCTCCGTCAGCGTCGAAGCCAGGAAGATCGTGTACGCGCCGATCGTCATGAACTCGCCGTGAGCCATGTTGATGACGCCCATCTGGCCGAAGATGATCGCCAGACCCAGACCCATCAACAGCAGCACCGCGAACAGGCTCAGGCCTGCGAAGCCCTGCATCAGGCCGATGTTCCAGATCTCGGACAAAGTCATCGCGCAATCCTCGAGTAGCGGGAGAGTTCCCGGTGAACACCGCGGATCCGGCACCACGGCCGGTCCGCAGGTGTTTGCCCCGCCAAGGGGGCGCGGCCCGAAGGCCGCAAGCAGTGCTTACTGATAGCCCTTGGGGAACGGATCGGGCTTGATCAGCTCGGCCGATTCAGCGACCACCTTGAAGGTGGCGTCGGGCTGACCCTGACCGATGCGCGCCTTGCTCCAGAGATGGTGGTTCTCGTCGAGCTTCACGTAGCCTTCGGGCGCGGTCTTCAACTCGATGCCAGGCGAGGCCTTGACGACCGCATCCACATCGAAGCTGCCGGCCTTTTCCACTGCGGCCTTCCAGAGCCAGGGACCGAGGTAGCCGGCCTGGGTCACGTCGCCGATCACCGAGGCAGGGCCGTACTTGGCCTTGAAGGCAGCGACGAACTTCTTGTTGTTGTCGTTGTCGAGCGACTGGAAGTACTTCATCGACGAATAGAAGCCGGCGAAGTTCTCGCCGCCGACACCGGTCATCTCGTCCTCGGTCACCGACAGCGTCAGCAGGAACTGCTTGTCGCCGGTGATGCCGGCCGCCTTCAACTGCTTGTAGAAGGCCACGTTCGAGCCACCGACCACTGCGCAGAAGATGCAGTCGGGCTTGGCGACCTTGATCTTGTTGATCAGCGAATTGAAGTTGGTGTTGCCAAGCGGGTAGTACTCTTCACCCACGACCTTGCCCAGCTTGCCCACGGTCTCGATGTGCTTGCGCGCGATCTTCATCGACGTGCGCGGCCAGATGTAGTCGGAACCGACGAGGAAGAAGGTCTTCGCCTTCTTTTCCTTCGCGCCCCAGTCCAGGCCCCAGATGATCTGCTGTGTGGCTTCCTGCCCGGTGTAGATGACGTTCTTGCTCTGCTCCAGCCCTTCATAGAAGGTCGGGTAGTACAGCAGGCCGTTCTCCTTCTCGAACACGGGCAGCACCGCCTTGCGCGACGCCGAGGTCCAGCAGCCGAACACGGCGGCGACCTTGTCGTTGACCAGCAGCTTCTTGCTCTTCTCGGCGAAGGTTGGCCAGTCGGACGCGCCGTCTTCCTTGATGACCTTGATCTTGCGGCCGAGGATGCCGCCCATCGCGTTGATCTGATCGATCGCAAGTTGTTCGGCCTGGATCGAACCCGTCTCCGAGATCGCCATCGTGCCAGTCGCCGAGTGCAACTGGCCGACCGTCACCTCGGTGTCGGTGATGGCCAGTTTGGTGGTGTTGACCTTGGCGGTCGGGAACTGCTGGGCCAGGGCCCAGGCGGGGATGCCAGCCATCGGCAACGACGCGATGCCCTGGATGAGCCGGCGGCGCTGGTTGGACTGGGGAGAGGTTGAATCGTCACGATCGTTCGACATGGATACTCCTGCGGTGGACTCGAAGGCGGGGCGGAATGCACTTCGCTTGAGCCGCATGGTGCTCACGAACGTTCGAAGGTCGAATACGTCAATTAACGTATCCACCAGTGCAGCTTCGGCCTCAGCATCGCTGTTGCCACAGGGCGGAATGCTTCTTGCCCACTGTCACCCGACCAACCGCCGCCTGCCTTGACTGCCGCCACCCAGAAAATCTTCCGCATACGTCGCGACTACAACGCCTGGGTGGCGGACGAGTCGATGGAGGACTACGCGCTGCGCTACACGCCGCGCAGCTTCCGCAAGTGGTCGGAGCTGCGCGTGGCCAATACCGCTTTCGGCGCGGTCTCGTTCCTGGCGCTCGAGGCGATCGGCGGCGCCATTGCCCTGAACTACGGCTTCACCAACGCGCTGCTGGCGATCCTGACCGTCGGCCTGATCACCTTCCTGACCGGCCTGCCGATCAGCTACTACGCCGCACGCTACGGCGTCGACATGGATCTTCTGACGCGCGGCGCCGGCTTCGGCTACCTGGGATCCACGATCACTTCGCTGATCTACGCCAGCTTCACGTTCATCTTCTTCGCACTGGAGGCGGCCATCATGGCGCTGGCGCTGCAGATGTTCTTCGACATCCCGATCGCCTGGTGCTACGTGATCAGTTCGCTCGTGATCATTCCGATGGTGGTGCGCGGCATCACGTTGATCTCGAAGCTGCAGATGTGGACGCAACCGGCGTGGGGCGTGCTGCTGCTGCTGCCCTACCTCGCGATCTACTGGAAGAACCCGCAGGCCTACAGCGACTTCATGGGCCTGACCGGCCGCACCTCGGGCAGCAGCGAGTTCGATCCGCTCATGTTTGGTGCGGCCGCGACGGTCGCGTTCTCACTTGTGGTGCAGATCGGCGAGCAGGTCGACTTCCTGCGCTTCCTGCCGGAGCAGACCCGCGACAACCGGGTGCGCTGGTGGGCGGCGGTGCTGATGGCGGG
>JAGNWJ010000033.1:9932-13196 GCA_017986065.1 Rhizobacter sp.
TGTCCCCGCTGCTGGCATGGTGGACCCAAGGCCGCTACTACGTCGCCCGGCCGCCGCAGGACCTGGGCAGGCCAGGACAGCTGCTGAAGTGCGTCGTCTGCGAAAACCGCTTCGAGACCGAAGACATGGCGCACTGTCCGGCCTACGGCGCGCCGATCTGCTCGCTGTGCTGCACGCTCGAATCGCGTTGCCATGATCGATGCAAGACCGGCTCCGCCGCGGCAGAGCAAGTCGAGGGGCTGCTGACCTCGCTGCTGCCCAAGGAGCTCTCGACCCGCGTGAATTTCCGGGTCGGCCACTACCTCGTGGTCGCGTTGTCGCTGTGCACCCTGCTCGCCGTCCTGATGAGCATGGTCTACACGCAGGAGGTGGGTCCCGATCTGGCGCCGGAAACGCAGGCACTGCTCGAGGGGGCCCTGGTCAAGGTGTTCGCGATGCTGCTGCTCGTGGTGGCGGTGTGCAGCTGGTGGGTGGTTCTCGGCAGCGAAAGCCGCCGACTGGCGCAGGACGAATCGAACCGCCAGAACCAGCTGCTGCAGCGCGAGATCGAAGCGCACTCGCGCACCGATGCCGCATTGCAGGCGGCGCGCGATGTGGCCGAATCGGCCAACCAGGCGAAGACCCGGTACGTCGCCGGAATGACGCATGAACTGCGCACGCCGCTCAACAGCATCCTGGGCTATTCGCAGATCCTGCTCAAGGACGAGTCGCTGACCTCGACACCGAGAGAAGCGGTGCAGACGATCCAGCGCAGCGGCGAGCACCTGCTGGCGCTGATCGACGGACTGCTCGACCTGGCTCGCATCGAGGCGGGCCGGCTGCAGCTCGAACCGATGCCGCTGCACCTGCCGGATTTCCTCGACGAGCTGGTGCGCATGGTCAGCCCGCAGGCCGAAGCCAAGGGCCTCGCCTTCGTCTACACCCGCGACGGCCACCTGCCGACCTGGGTCAAGGCCGACGCCAAGCGCCTGCGCCAGATCCTGATCAACCTGCTGGCCAACGCGGTTCGCTTCACCGATACAGGCACCGTGACCCTGCACGTCGACTCGCGCAAGCAGGTGGTGCGCTTCGATGTCGTCGACACCGGTGTCGGCGTGCTGCCACAGGACCGCGAGCGCATCTTCCTGCCATTCGAGCGCGGCGCTGCCGGCCGTCGGCAAGGAGGCGAGCCAGGCACCGGACTGGGCCTGACGATCACCGGCCTGCTGACCTCGCTGATGGGAGGAGAGCTGATGCTCACCAGCACATCGGGCCAGGGCAGCACCTTCAGCGTTCGGGTGTACCTGAACGAGACCTCGGACCCGGGTCCGATGCGCGAGGTGCCGCGCCAGATCGTCGGCTACTTCGGCGAGCGCCGCACGCTGCTGGTCGTCGACGACCAGCCGGTGCAGCGGCAGATGCTGGCGGGCATGCTGATGCCGCTGGGATTCGACGTGCGCGAAGCGGCCAGCGGTGGCGAATGCCTGGCCAGCCTGCACGAATCGGTGCCGGACGCGATCCTGCTCGACATCACGATGGACGACATGGACGGCTGGCAGGCCGCGACCCGCTTGCGCGCCGCCGGGTACACCGACGTGCCGATCATCATGGTCTCGGCCAATGTGTTCGAGAACCAGGTCCAGCGCCTGCGCGCGGCCCAGTGCCAGGGATTCGTGGCCAAGCCGGTGCTCGAATCGGAGCTGATCGCCGCACTGCATCGCACGCTCGGCCTGGAATGGCGTGCGGCTGGTGCCGTGAGCCTGCCCGAGGACCTCGGCAGGCTCACGGCCGGACAATTGAACCTGCCCGACCGCGTGCGCACCGACCTGCTGCGACTGGCACGCGTCGGTCATGTGCGCGGCCTGCAGACCGCCCTCGACGGGATTGCGGCCGCAGACCCCTCGCTCGCCGCAGCCTGCACCCGACTGCGTGGCCTGGTCAGCCGGTTCGAGATGGACCGGCTGCAGTCGCTGTTGATGGATGAATCCGAAGTCACCTGACATGTCATTGCACCCCGAATCCGATCGACCCGTGGTGCTCGTCGTCGACGACGCGCCGAGCAGCCTGGGCGTGCTCTGCGACACGCTGGAAAGTGCCGGCTACACCGTGCTGGTGGCGGGCGACGGCGAGAGCGCGCTGCAACGTCTCGAACTGGTCACGCCCGACGCGATCCTGCTGGATGGCCTGATGCCCGGATTGTCCGGATTCGATACCTGCCGTCGTATCAAGCAAACGCCGGCCTGGGCGCATGTGCCGGTGATCTTCATGACCGGGCTGTCTGAGACGGCAAACGTCGTCGAGGGCTTCGCGTGCGGTGGAGTCGACTATGTCGTCAAGCCGCTGCGAGCACAGGAGGTGCTTGCGCGCCTGCACACCCATGCACGCAATGCACGCATCACCCGCATGGCGCGCGACGCAGTCGATGTGGCTGGCCTGGGCGTGGTGTTCGTGGACGCGCTGGGCCGTGTCGCATGGCGATCTCCGCAGGCGGCGGTGTGGCTGCTGGCCCTCGAGGACGACGAGGGCAGCGGCCACCTGCCGCTGGCGCTGCAGGCCGCGCTCGACGTCGACAGCACCCAGGTCGTGCGAACCCAGACCGATCCTCCACTTTCGGTGCGCAACATGGGCACCGCGACGCTCGGCGAGACGATGCTGCTGCTCGAACTGCAACGCGAGGGCGCAGCCACCAGTTCATCGCGTCTGAGCCACGCCGCACTGACCCCCCGCGAGACCGAGGTGCTGTCCTGGCTGGCCAAGGGAAAGACCAACCGCGACATCGCCGACATCCTCGGCATGAGCCCGCGCACCGTCAACAAGCACCTCGAGCACATCTTCGAGAAGCTGGGGGTCGAGACCCGGGCCGCGGCAGCCGCGCTGGCCAGCGGTCACTTGCCATGAGTCGCCGTCCACGTTGCCCGTCGCACGGGGCATCTCGAGACCGGCCCCGAGCTGGCATCGGTCTTGTATTCACTGCAGCCGCACCGGCCGCTACCATCCCACGCATCGCGAACCACTCGAACACCCGATGGAACTGACTCCGCGCGAAAAAGACAAGCTGCTGATCTTCACCGCCGCGCTGCTCGCCGAGCGCCGGCGTGCCCGTGGCCTGAAGCTCAACTACCCCGAAGCAGTCGCGCTGATCAGCGCCGCGATCATGGAGGGCGCGCGCGACGGCAAGACGGTCGCCGAGCTGATGAGCGACGGCAAGCTGGTGTTGACGCGAGCCGATGTGATGGAAGGCGTGGCCGAACTGATCCCCGAGATCCAGATGGAAGCAACCTTCCC
>JAGNWJ010000033.1:13296-26541 GCA_017986065.1 Rhizobacter sp.
AGGGCGCGCGCGACGGCAAGACGGTCGCCGAGCTGATGAGCGACGGCAAGCTGGTGTTGACGCGAGCCGATGTGATGGAAGGCGTGGCCGAACTGATCCCCGAGATCCAGATGGAAGCAACCTTCCCGGACGGCACCAAGCTGGTGACCGTTCACCAACCGATCACCTGATTCACTCGACGGAGACGCCCGATGAGAACCGCTATCGCCTGGCTGGTGCTGACAGCCACATCCACCGCTTTCGCGCACGAGGGCCACGGCCTGGGCTCGGGATCGCACTGGCATGCGTCCGATGCCTGGGGCTACATCGCCCTCATCGCCGTGTTGGCCGTCGCCTTGTGGGCAGGGCGCAAGAAGTGATTCCCGGCGAACTGCTCTGCGACGGCCCCGACCACCAGATCAACGTCGGGCGCCGCACCATCACCGTCGTGGTCGAGAACAGCGGAGACCGGCCGATCCAGGTCGGCTCGCACTACCACTTCGCCGAGACCAACGGCGCGCTGGTGTTCGATCGAGCCGCAGCGCGCGGCATGCGGCTGAACATCGCGTCCGGCACCGCGGTGCGCTTCGAGCCCGGTCAGCAGCGCACCGTCGCACTCGTCGATTTCGCCGGCGACCGTCAGGTGTTCGGCTTCCGAGGACAGGTTCAGGGCGCGCTCTGATCGCCCCACCCCGACACGATTTCGCAGGAAACCCATGGCCACGATCCCCCGCCGCGCCTATGCCGAGATGTTCGGCCCCACCGTCGGTGACCGGCTTCGGCTGGCGGACACCGACCTGATCATCGAGGTCGAGCAGGACTACACGCTGCGAGCGGGCAGCTACGGCGAGGAAGTGAAATTCGGCGGCGGCAAGACCATCCGCGACGGCATGGGTCAGTCACAGCGCGTCAATGGCCCGGGCGATCACGAGGCGGTCGACTGCGTGCTCACCAACGCACTGATCCTCGACCACTGGGGCATCGTCAAGGCCGACATCGGCCTGCGCGGCGGACGCGTCGCCGCGATCGGCAAGGCCGGCAATCCCGATGTGCAGCCGGGCGTCGACATCGTCATCGGCCCGGGCACGGAGATCATCGCGGCCGAAGGGATGATCGTCACCGCGGGTGGCATCGACAGCCACATCCACTTCATCTGCCCGCAGCAGATCGAGGAGGCACTGATGAGCGGCGTGACCACGATGCTCGGCGGCGGCACCGGCCCGGCAACGGGAACGTTCGCCACCACCTGCACGCCGGGTCCGGCCAACATCGCACGCATGCTGCAGGCCGCCGATGCGCTTCCGATGAACCTCGGCTTCTTCGGCAAGGGCAACGCCAGCCAGCCGGCCGCCTTGCGGCAGCAAGTCGACGCTGGTGTGATCGGCCTGAAGCTGCACGAGGACTGGGGCACCACACCCGCCGCCATCGACTGCTGCCTGAACGTTGCCGAGGAGACCGACACGCAGGTCGCGATCCACACCGACACGCTCAACGAGAGCGGATTCGTCGAAGACACCATCGCTGCCTTCAAGGGCCGCACGATCCACACCTTCCACACCGAAGGTGCCGGCGGTGGGCATGCGCCGGACATCCTGAAGGTGGTCGGCGAAGCCAACGTGCTGCCGAGTTCGACCAACCCGACTCGCCCGTACACGATCAACACGATCGACGAGCACCTCGACATGCTGATGGTGTGCCACCACCTCGACGCGTCGATCGCGGAAGACCTGGCGTTTGCCGAGAGCCGCATCCGCCGCGAGACCATCGCCGCGGAGGACGTGCTGCACGACCTCGGCGCGATCAGCATGTTCAGCAGCGACTCGCAGGCGATGGGCCGCGTTGGCGAGGTGGTGCTGCGCTGCTGGCAGACCGCGCACAAGATGAAGGTGCAGCGTGGCAGCCTGCCTGGCGACAGCGATCGCCATGACAACACCCGCGCCAAGCGCTACATCGCGAAGTACACGATCAACCCGGCGATCGCTCACGGCATCTCTCACGAGGTCGGCAGCATCGAGGTCGGCAAGTGGGCCGACCTGGTGCTGTGGAAGCCGGCCTTCTTTGGCGTCAAGCCTTCGCTGATCCTGAAGGGCGGCTTCATCGCGGCCGCCGCGATGGGCGACCCGAACGCCAGCATCCCGACACCGCAGCCGGTGCATTACCGACCGATGTTCGGCGCCTTCGGTGGAGCACTGCACCAGGGCTCGCTGACCTTCATGAGCCAGGCGGCCGTCGACGGAGGCATCCCGGATGTGCTGGGCCTGCACAAGCGCATTGCCGTGGTGAAGAACTGCCGCACGGTCAAGAAGCAGCACATGGTGCACAACCACTACGCGCCGAGGATGGAAGTCGACGCGCAGACCTATCACGTGCGCGCCGACGGTGTCCTGCTGACCTGCGAGCCGGCTTCGGTCCTGCCGATGGCGCAGAGGTACTTCCTGTTCTGAATCGCCACGCTGCCCGTGCGGGCAGCTCAGGTCGTTGCAGGAAACACGATCAGGTGGTCCATGTCGAGTCGGATGCCGATCGCCTCACCGATGCGGTGATTGTGGTGCGAGGGCACCATCGACAGCACCCTCGCGCCGCTGGCAAGTTCCAGCGTGTACAGGAATTCCGCTCCACGAAATGCCTTGTGACGCACGATGCCCTGCACCGGACTGGTGTCGTCGTGCATCACGTCATCGGGACGCAGCAGCACGTCGATCTGGCTTCCGACACCGCAGGCGGCGTCATCGGGCGCATACCGGATGCAGTCGCTTCCGGTCACCGAACCGATCTCGATCTCGATTCGCCTGTCGGCCACCACCTTGCCACGCACGAACACGCCCTGCCCGATGAAATCGGCGACGAATCGGCTGGTCGGCCGGTGATACAGGTTGTAGGCACTGTCGAGCTGCTGGATGCGTCCTGCGGACATCACTGCGACTTCGTCGGCCATTGCAAAGGCCTCGTTCTGATCGTGAGTCACGAACACCGCGGTGGTGTTCGTGAGCTTCAGGATCTCGCGCACCTCGGCGGCGAGTTGCTCGCGCAGTTCGACGTCGAGGTTGGAAAACGGCTCATCCATCAGCAGCAACCGCGGCTGCGTTGCCAGCGCTCGGGCCAGCGCCACGCGCTGCTGCTGTCCACCGGACAGTTCGTGCGGAAAGCGTCGGGCCTTGGATCTCAGCCCGACCATGTCGAGCAACTGATCGACGCGAGCCTTGTCTTCAGGGCCGCCGCGGGTGCCGAAGGCGACGTTGCGCTCGACGTCGAGGTGCGGGAACAGCGCATAGTCCTGAAACACCATGCCGATGCGGCGCTTCTCGGGCGGCACATGCCGCTGGGGACCGCTGACGATCTCGCTTTCGATGAGGATTTCGCCACCGGCCAGCGGCTCGAAACCGCCGATGCAGCGCAGCACGGTGGTCTTGCCGCAGCCGGACGGGCCCAGCAGGCAGCAGATGCGACCGGCCGGCAACTCGAGGCTCAACCCGTCCACGGTGGCTCGGTCGCCATACATGTGTCGAACATGCTTCAGGGTCAGGACGGCGGCGGGTGCGTTGTGCATCGGTGCGGATCAGGGAACGGCGTCGCGCTCACGACCAGAGCCCCGACCATCGGGGTCCGAATGCAGCGGACCGACAACCGGTCGTACACTATTTGCGAATCAATCGCGTTTGCGGCGTGATGATGATCATATCTGTCGCATGACCGCACCCCAGTCCGCCCCTTCCTCCACCCTCGAGATGCCCGACGGCCGCGCGCGGCGGCAGCGTGTCGGCTGGCTCGGCTTGGCAGCTCTGGTGGTCGCGTTGTTCGTTGCGCTGCCTATCGTTTCGGTGGGCACCAATGTCTTTTCCCAGGGGACCGGTGGCACCTGGGCCCACCTGGCTTCGACCGTGTTGCCAGACTACATCACGACGACGCTTTGGCTTTGCATCGGTGTCGGCACATCCGCGGCCGTGATCGGCGTAGGCACCGCCTGGCTGGTCACCCACTTCGATTTCCCGCTGCGCCGCACCTTCGAGTGGGCGCTGGTGCTTCCGCTGGCGATGCCGGCCTACGTGATGGCCTATGCCTACACCGACGTGTTGCAGTTCGCGGGTCCGGTGCAGGGATGGCTGCGCACGACCATGGGCTGGTCACGCGCCGATTACTGGTTCCCCGACGTGCGCACGCTCGGCGGCGCCATCGTGATGTTCTCGTTCGTTCTGTACCCATACGTCTTCATGCTGGCGCGATCGGCCTTCATGGAGCGCGGCGGTGCCGTGATCGAGGCGGGCCGCTCGCTGGGCATGTCGCCCTGGCGCAACTTCTTGCGGGTATCGCTGCCGATGGCCCGCCCGGCGATCGCGGCAGGTGTCGCCCTGGCGCTGATGGAAACGCTGGCCGATTACGGCACGGTGTCCTACTTCGCGGTGCAGACCTTCACCACGGGCATCTATCGGGCCTGGTTCTCGCTGGGTGACAGGGTCGCCGCGGCCCAGCTGGCGATGTGCCTGCTCGGCTTCGTGGTGCTGTTGCTCGCGCTCGAGCGGCAATCGCGCGGCTCGGCCCGCTTTCACGGCAGCGGCCTGCGGCGACATCCGCCTCGCGGTGCTCCGCTGGCCGGAGTGCGTGCTGTGATCACGGTAGGCGCCTGCATGCTGCCCGTGCTGATCGGGTTCGTGCTGCCGGGGGCTGTGCTGCTGCACATGGCGCTGACCGAAGGTGATGCGCAGTTCGGCGCGCGGTTCTTTGCGCTGGCAGGCAACAGCGTGCTGCTGTCCAGCCTGACTGCGCTGCTCGCCGTTGCACTGGCCCTGCTCGTCGCGTATGCACGCCGACTCGATCCTCGGGCGCTGACGCGTGCCGCGCACTGGGCGGTCGGTCTGGGCTATGCGCTGCCGGGCTCGGTGATCGCGGTCGGCGTGCTGATTCCGGTGGCCCGCATGGACAACGCACTCGCGCAGGCACTCCAATCCAACTTCGGGTGGAACACCGGACTGCTTTTCACCGGCACGATCGCTGCGCTGGTTTTTGCCTGCGTGGTGCGTTTCATGACGGGGGCGTTGCAGACGGTCGATTCAGCGCTGCATCGCGTCACGCCGCACATGGACGATGCAGCGCGCAGCCTCGGCCTGACACCTGCACGAGCGCTGCGTCGGGTCCACTTGCCTCTGCTGCAGCGCGGACTGCTGACCGCGGGCCTGCTGGTCTTCATCGATGTGATGAAGGAACTGCCGGCCACGCTGGTGATGCGCCCGTTCAACTTCGACACGCTGGCCACGCAGGCGTACACGCTGGCGTCGGACGAGCGGCTGGCCGAGGCTTCGACCGCGACGATCACCATCGTGGCCGTCGGGTTGCTGCCTCTGATCGTGCTGTGCCGTCAGATCGCGCGGGAACGGCACTAGGCCTCAGCGCCAGCCGGCGCGATCGTAGACGCGCTGCGCCAGCGCGGTGTTGCCTGCCAGCTGGCCGATGGGCAGGGTGTCCGGCTTGAACGGCCCCAGCGCATCGAGTGCCGGGTTCCTGACCTGGGCCGTCTTGACCACCGGCCATTCGTTGTTGCCTTCGGCAAAGTAGGCTTGCGCGGAGTCGCTGGCCAGGTACTCGAGAAACTTCACCGCCGCCTCGCGGTTCGGCGCATGCTTCGCGATGCCGGCGCCCGACACATTGATGTGCGTGCCCCAGGTCTTCTGGTTGGGCCAAACGACTCCAAGCGAGCGCACGACCTGCTGGTCTTCCGCCTTGGTCGAGCGCATCAGGCGCGCAAGGTAATAGCTGTTCGAGATGGCCACGCCGCATTCACCAGCGGCCACGGCCTTCAGTTGATCCGTGTCGCCCCCTTTGGGTGCTCGAGCGAAGTTCGCGACCAGGCCGCGCACCCATTCCTCGGTCCTGGCCTCGCCGTTGTGGGCCAGCATCGCGGCGCCCAGCGACAGGTTGTAGGGGTGGGCGCCGGAGCGCACGCAGATCTGGTTCTTCAGCCGCGGGTTGGAAAGGTCTTCGTAGGTCTGCACCCATTCCGCATTGACCGTGGCCTTGTTGTAGACCACCACACGGGCGCGCGTGGAGAACGCGGCCCATGTCAACGTGCGCAGCGCCTCCGGGATGCGTGCCTCGATCACCGCCGACTTCAACGGCTGGAACAGCCCGGCCTTGTCGGCAATCTCCAGCCGCGCGGCATCGACGGTGATCAACAGATCGGCAGGACTGCTGGCGCCTTCATTCCTGATGCGCTCCACCAGTTCCTCTTCCTTGCCATCGAGCCGGTTGACCTTGATGCCTGTCAGCCGGGTGAAATCGGTGTAGAGCGCCTCGTCGGTCTGATAGTGGCGTGCCGAATAGATGTTCAGCACGCCCTGCGCCCGAACCTGCACGCAGCCGAAAAGGACCGACATCAGGACGGCGAAGTGGGTGAACCGGAGACTTTTCTGCAGAGCAATCATGATGAGAACTCGACTTGGGTGGAAGCGACACCAAAGTGTATACGAAATCATTCGCATTAAGAATAGTAGATCGCCCATCGAACAGGCACAGGACTGCACTCGTGCCAGACTCGTGGCCCGTTGTTTGCTGCGCCCTGTGCGCCTCTTTGCCATGCTGACAGTCAACAAGCTCATCTCACAGGGTCGCGGACTCAGCCGCGTGCTGCTCGACCGTGCCGCCACCGTTTCCCTGGACTGGGATGTGCGACAGAAGAGCCGCTTCGATGCCACCGACTCGCAGGGCCGTGCGCTCGGCGTGTTCCTGCCGCGGGGTGCGGTGGTGCGCGGCGGCGACGTGCTGGTCGCCGAAGACGGTTCGCTGATTGCCGTGCAGGCCGCTCCACAGCCGGTGATCGTGGTCACGCACTGTGCACAACACGGATCGAGCTTCGACCTCACGCGCGCCGCCTACCACCTCGGCAACCGGCATGTTCCGCTGGAATTGAAGCCCGATCACCTGAAGCTTGAACCAGACCATGTCCTGGCCGATCTGCTGCGCCAGATGCATTTGACGGTGACTTCCACCGAAGCTCCGTTCGAGCCGGAGAATGGAGCCTATGCCCCCGCAGGCGCAGCGGCGCATGACCACGCCCATGGGCACGCGCACGAATCCGGCCAGACCCACGATCACGATCAGGGACATGACCATGCACCGTCTCCCGTGCGGGCAGCGATCCCGATCCAGGCCGGTGCGGTTCCGCACGTGCATGGCCCTGGCTGCAAGCACGATCACTGATGGCGACACGGCGCGCGCATCAGGTTCCGCGGGCCGCTCGCCGTCGCGAGCACCGGCGCTCCGCCTCCGATTCGACCCGCCTGCTCGCACCCTCGCTGCTGCAACTGATCTGGCTGGCCTCTCCGGCACTGCCGGTCGGCGGGTTCAGCTACTCCGAGGTGCTCGAAGCAGCCGTCGAGGCGGGGCTGGCTGCCACCGAGTCCGACGCTCGCAACTGGCTGCTCGACCAATTGCACCTGGGGATGGCGCGTGGTGATCTGGCGCTGGTCGCGCGGGCGCACAGCGCCTGGCGACGTGGTGATGCCGCCGAGATCGCTGACTTGAACACCTGGGTGATGACCACTCGCGAAAGCCACGAATTGCGCCAGCAGACGCAGCAGATGGGCCGCTCACTGGTCGAGTGGATGAAGAACCGGCCGGTGGAGCCGCAAGACGTCGAACTCCTGTCCGTCCTGGCTGCGCTGCGCCCGGCACCGAGCTGGCCGGTGGCGTTCGCGCTGGCAGCACAGCAAGCGCGCGCACCTGCCCGCGAGTCGTTGCTGTGCTGCGCCTTCGGCTGGGCCGAGAACATGGTGCAGGCGGCGCTGAAATCGGTGCCGCTCGGCCAGTCCGCCGGCCAGCGCATCCTGAGCGCGCTCGTGGCCGAGATTCCTGACGCCGTGGACGCCGCAATGCAACTCGGCGACACCGAACGACAGGTGTGCACGCCGATGCTCGCGATCCTGTCCGCGCAGCATGAAACCCAGTATTCACGGCTGTTCCGCTCCTGAGCGGCCTCACTTCGTCAACCCACACGTCCAACGAACGTCTCGCCATGAGCCCACTGCACACCATCGCCCACCGCACCAAGAAGCTCCCGCCGCTGCGCGTCGGCGTCGGCGGGCCGGTCGGATCAGGCAAGACGACGCTGGTCGAGATGCTTTGCAAGACCATGCGCGAGCGCTATGACCTGGTGGTCGTCACGAACGACATCTACACGAAGGAAGATCAGCGCCTGCTCACCGTGTCGGGGGCGCTGCCGGCCGAGAGGATCATGGGTGTGGAGACCGGCGGCTGCCCGCACACCGCGATCCGCGAGGACGCGTCGATCAACCTCGAGGCGGTCGACCGCATGCTGGAGAAATTCCCCGACGCCGACATCGTCTTCATCGAATCCGGCGGCGACAACCTCGCTGCCACCTTCAGCCCGGAGCTGAGTGACCTGACGATCTACGTGATCGACGTGGCGGCCGGCGAGAAGATCCCGCGCAAGGGGGGACCGGGCATCACCAAGAGCGACCTGTTCGTCATCAACAAGATCGATCTGGCGCCCCATGTCGGAGCAGACCTCGAGGTGATGAAGTCGGACACGACGCGCATGCGCACGAGCGCGCAAGGGTTGCGGCCCTTCGTGATGAGCAACCTCAAGACCCGTGAGGGCCTGGCCGAGGTGATCAGCTTCATCGAAGCGAAAGGCCTGCTGACCGCAGGCTGAAGATCGGGCAACGCCTCGCCGGCCGGGCGTCAGCGCAACCGGCCCATGCCGTGCAAAGCGTGAATGGCGCCCGCGCCGATCGAGGCACCGAATCGCCTGGCCAGTCGTTCGGCCACGTTTTCCTTAGGCGTGTAGTCGATGATCTCTTCGGCCTGAACCACCTCGCGGGCCACGTAGTCGAGATTTCCGAGATGGTCAGCCAGGCCAAGCTTGATCGCTTCCTCGCCATTCCAGAACAGGCCGGAGAAGGTGTCGGGTGATTCCTTCAAGCGATCGCCCCGGCCTTCCTTGACCACCGCGATGAACTGCTGGTGGATCTGATCGAGCGTCGCCTGAAGGTAGGCGCGTTGCTTGTCGGTGAGCGGCGAGAACGGGTCGCCGATGCCCTTGTTCTCGCCGGCAGTCAGCAACCGTCGCTCGATACCGTACTTCTCCATGGTTCCAGTGAAGCCAAAGCTGTCCATCAGCACTCCGATCGAACCGACGACGCTGGCCTTGTCGGTGTAGATGTCATCGGCCGCCGCTGCGATGTAGTAGGCCCCCGAGGCGCATACCTCCTCGACCACCGCGTACACCCGCTTGTTGTGCAGTGCCTTCAGGCGCCTGATTTCGTCATAGACGATTCCAGCCTGGACCGGACTGCCACCGGGCGAATTGATCCGCAGCACCACGGCCAGCGCACCGGCGTCCTCGAATGCGTTCTTCAACGCACCCACCAGCAATTCGGCGCTGGCTTCGCCATCGGCATCGATTTCGCCGCGCACCTCGACCAGCGCGGTGTGCGGCCCGGTGGGCGCTGTCGCACGCATCCGGTCGACGATCAGCGTCCAGGAGAGCAGGGCGAAAACCACCAGCCACGCCAACCGGAAAAAGACCCGCCAGCGGCGCTCGCTGCGCCGGTCCTGCATGTACAGGCGAGCGAACTCCTCGGCCGCACTGTCCCACCCGCTGCGACCAGGAGGACCCGAAGTGGGGACACGCGAAGCTGACAGATCGTCGTCGGAACTCATGGAGGGCTTTCGTCAGCGCACACCTTGGCGGAGCTCAGGTCGCGGGCGCGGGTTGAGTGTCCGATGAAGGATACCAATACACCTGTTGATCGTGCTCCTCCACGCGAAGGGCCGTCAGCTGGCCCCGAGCGCAGGGACCTCCGACGCAACGTCCGTTGTTGGGGTCGTACGTGGCGCCATGGATGGAACACATGATGAATTCGCGATCCCCGTCGAGGAACTTGCCCTCCTGCCAATCCATTTCAGTCGGAACGTGAACGCAGCGGTTCAGATAGGCAACCACCCTGCCATCGAAGCGCATCACGAAGGCAGTTGCCTTCTGACGCCACTGCAGCACATCGAAGACAAAGGCATCACCGCGCTCGACAAGCGCATCGGACGCGCACAGTGGCACGGCGGAAGAATCAGGCTCAGACATGGGTTGACAACCAGGCATCGAGATCGGCCACCGAGTGGGCAATGTGCAACGGAGAAAAATCCGCAAACGACGCCGGCTCGTGCGCACCGTAGCTGACACCGACACTGGCCACCCCGGCGTTGGCCGCGAGTTGCAGATCGTGGGTGGTGTCGCCGATCATCAGCGTGCGATCGGGCGCCACGCCCAGTTCGGCCATCAGTTCGTTCAGCATCTGCGGGTGAGGCTTCGAGCGGGTCTCGTCGGCGGTGCGGGTCGCGTCAAACAAGCCCTTCAACTGAACCATGTGCAGCACCTCGTCGAGGCCTCGCCGCGACTTGCCGGTGGCCACGCCCAGGCTGTGGTTGCGCTGGCGCAGCGCGTGCAGCATGGGCAAGGCTCCCTCGAACAGACTGAGATCGTTCTGGCGAGCGAAGTAGTGGTGGCGGTAACGCGCGCTGAGTTCGGGATACCGGTCGGCTGAGAGCCCCGGCGCCGCGTGCGCCAGCGCCTCGGTCAGTCCCATGCCGATCACGTAGCTGGCCTCGCGCAGACTGGGCATCGGTTGATCGAGGTCGGCGCAGGAAGCCTGAATGCAGCGGGCAATCAGCGCCGTCGAGTCGAACAGCGTGCCGTCCCAGTCGAAGACGATCAGATCGAAGCGGCGCAATCGGGTCATGGTTTCGGTGCCGCAGATGTCGAACGCGGCTTCAATGCATGCAGCAAAGCCGCGCATTCTGGGGGCAGCGGCGCCTGCAACTCGATCACCTCACCCGTGGCAGGGTGCAGAAACTGCAATCGCCGCGCATGCAGGAACATGCGGCCGAAGCGGGCGCCCGGGACAGCGTCGCCGCGCGCCAGCGCCCGGTTGGCAGCGAAGTCGCCGTACTTGTCGTCGCCGGCGATGGCGTGGCCTTCGTGCAGCAGATGCACCCGGATCTGGTGGGTCCGGCCCGTCTTGATGGTCACGTCAAGCAAGCTGAAGTCGTCGAAAAAGCTCACCACCTTCACCAGCGTGATCGAGCGCCTGCCATCGGAGTCGTCAGCATCCACCGTGCGCACACGCCGCTCGCCTTCGCTCGACAGGAACTTGTGCAGCGGCACGTCGATGACCTTCTTCGAAGGCGGCCAATGGCCCAGCACCAGCGCCGCGTAGGTCTTGCCCGTCTCGCGCTGGCGGAATTGCTCCTGCAGCGCCAGCAGCGCCGAGCGCTTCTTGGCGATCAGGAGGAGTCCGGAGGTTTCCTTGTCCAGCCGGTGGACCAGTTCGAGGAACTTCGCGCCCGGGCGCGCCTGCCTCAGTTGCTCGATCACGCCAAAGCTGACCCCGCTGCCCCCGTGCACCGCGACGCCGGCCGGCTTGTCGACCGCGATCAGGTATTCATCCTCGAACACCACCGGGAACTCACGCCCCGGCACCGGGGCTTCGTCACTGCGTTCAGCCGAGTGCTCGGAGGTGCGCACCGGAGGCACCCGCACCTCGTCCCCGAGGCACAGGCGGGTGTCGGCGGCAGCGCGCCCCTTGTTGACGCGCACCTCACCTGACCGAATGACACGGTAGACGTGGGTCTTGGGAACCCCCTTGAGCAGTTTCAGCAGGAAATTGTCCAGCCGCTGTCCCTCGGACCCCTCGTCGACGAGCACCCGGGAGACAGCCGGCGCCGACACTGACGAGGCTGCAGGCGCGGTCGCACGCCTGGTTTTGGCCCCTATAATCGGCAGTACCACGTTTGCGCTGTAAGTGTTTGATTTTTCTGAGTTTACTCGCGCACTTGCAACGTGAAGTGGCGGTCGGGACAGGAGTTCCGGCCACCCCGTGATGCAACGCATTCAGCGTGCGGCGGGCCCCGTCCCCGAGTGACCGGGCAGTCCATCGTTGGTTGCGGCAGAGAAAACGAAGAACGAGCCTCCGAAGCACCGCTTCGGAAGTAACCAAGGTTTTCAGGTTGCAGACCGTTGCAGCAGGCCGCAGGGCCGGCTGCGTGCGGCCTGCGGCCCGCGTCCAGTGACCCTGCGGATGTCGTCTCCCCACCCACCCACCTCGCACAGGCTGCACCAGCCCCCATGGCCCCGCTTATCGGGCTTTGGCCGGCTTACTTGCCTGACGTGGCCGGAAGGTGTGCGAAAGACCGGCCCCGGATGCCCACGCGCCAGCGCCCTTCCGGCGGACCGCGCGACGGCCATCCTCAGGCACCGCAGTGACCACTGACACGCAAGCGCCAACGCTGCGGTCCCGACCTCCCGGGTCGTCCGCAGTCCAGGGCGATTCCTTCTCGGCTCTCTGACGTTTCTCGTGCATCGATGAGTCGGCGCCGCCGTTTGGCGTCGGCATGTTGATCGAGCCGTCGGCCCCTGGGTCGACGGCACAGGAGCACCCATGAAACGCATGTTGATCAATGCGACGCAGCCGGAAGAACGCCGGCTTGCGATCGTCGACGGCCAGAAACTGCTGGACTTCGAAACCGAGATCGAAGGGCGCGAGCAGCGCAAGGGCAACATCTACAAGGCGGTCGTGACACGCGTCGAGCCTTCGCTCGAGGCCTGTTTCGTCGACTACGGAGAAGACCGCCACGGCTTCCTGCCGTTCAAGGAAATCTCGCGCAACTATTTCCGCGAGGGCGTCGATGTGCGCACCGCGCGCATCCAGGACGCGATCCGCGAAGGCGACGCGCTGCTGGTGCAGGTCGAGAAGGAAGAGCGCGGCAACAAGGGCGCCGCGCTGACGACGATGGTCAGCCTGGCGGGCCGCTACCTGGTGCTGATGCCGAACAACCCGCGCGGCGGCGGTGTGTCGCGCCGCATCGAGGGTGAGGACCGAGAAGAGCTGAAGGAAAACCTCGACCAGCTCGAGTATCCGAAGGGCATGAGCCTGATCGCCCGCACGGCAGGCATCGGCCGCACCGCGCCCGAACTGCAGTGGGACCTGAACTACATGCTCAAGCTGTGGACCGCCATCGACGGCGCAGCCAAGGCGGGCAAGGGTGCGTTCCTGATCTACCAAGAGTCGTCGCTGGTGATCCGTGCGATCCGCGACTACTTCACCGCCGATGTCGGCGAGATCCTGATCGACACCGACGACATCTACGATCAGGCTCAGCAGTTCATGGCCCACGTGATGCCGGAGACAGCGCACAAGGTCAAGCGCTACCGCGACGACGCGCCGCTGTTCAGCCGCTTCCAGATCGAGCACCAGATCGAGA
>JAGNWJ010000034.1:0-15355 GCA_017986065.1 Rhizobacter sp.
CGCGCCGGTCGATGCCAGCGCCTCGATCGTCGTCGTGACGGCATCGAAGTAACCCGTGCCCACTTCGCGCTGGTGCTTGACGGCGGTGAAGCCCTTCTCGGCAGCCTTGAACTCGGCTTCCTGCAGCTCCACGAAGGCGCTCATGTTCTGACGGGCGTAGCCGTACGCCAGGTTGAACATCGAGTAGTTCAGGCTGTGGAAACCAGCCAGCGTGATGAACTGGAACTTGTAGCCCATCTTGCCCAGTTCGTGCTGGAACTTGGCGATGGTGGCGTCGTCGAGGTTCTTCTTCCAGTTGAACGACGGCGAGCAGTTGTAGGCCAGCAGCTTGCCCGGGAACTTCGCGCGGATGGCATCGGCGAAGGCCTTGGCGAAGGCCAGATCCGGCTTGCCGGTTTCGCACCAG
Source organism: Rhizobacter sp. (assembly GCA_017986065.1). Taxonomy (GTDB): domain Bacteria; phylum Pseudomonadota; class Gammaproteobacteria; order Burkholderiales; family Burkholderiaceae_C; genus PBB1. Next base: position 407 of record JAGNWJ010000034.1, read on the forward strand.
ATCAGGTCGGCGTACTCGGCATAAGCCAGACCGCGGCTGATGGCCTGCTCCAGACCGTTGCGGGTACGGAAGAAGCCTTCGACCGTGCGCTCACCGGTGCAGAAAGGCTTGTCGTTGGCGTCGATGTCGCTGGTGACCAGGTCGCCGGCTTCAGCATCGGTGCGAGCCAGCAGCACGGTCGGCACACCCATCACGTCGGAGGCCAGGCGCGCGGCATTCAGCTTGGCAACGGCTTCGCGGGTCGGGACCAGCACCTTGCCACCCATGTGACCGCACTTCTTGGCAGCGGCCAGCTGGTCTTCGAAGTGCACGCCTGCGGCGCCGGCTTCGATCATCGACTTCATCAGTTCGAACGCGTTCAGCACGCCACCGAAGCCGGCTTCGGCGTCGGCCACGATCGGGGCGAAGTAGTCGGTGTCGTTCTTGCCTTCGGACCACTGGATCTCGTCAGCGCGCTTGAACGTGGCGTTGATCTTCTTGACGACCTTGGGCACCGAGTCCACCGAGTACAGCGACTGGTCCGGGTACATCTCGCCATTGCTGTTGGCGTCGCCTGCGACTTGCCAGCCAGACAGGTAGATGGCCTTCAGGCCGGCCTTGACCTGCTGCATGGCCTGGTTGCCGGTCAGCGCGCCGAGGGCGTTGATGAAGGGTTCGTTGTTGATCAGGCTCCACAGCTTCTCGGAGCCGCGCTTGGCCAGCGTGTGCTCGATGTGAAGCGAACCGCGCAGGCGCACGACGTCGGCTGCCGAATAGCTGCGCTTGATGCCCTTCCAGCGCGGGTTTTCCGCCCAGTCCTTCTCGATGGCAGCAATTTGTTGTTCGCGGGTGAGTGTCGTCATGTCAGTAGCTCCAGATGAAAGCGTGGAATCAAATCAAGCGAAGGGAAATCTCGAATTCACAGGCGAAGAATACGTGTGATTGATCCAAATGGGAAGACTTATGTCTTATATAAGACTAAATTTTTCACACAATCAAATCAACAACTTACGACATATATTCCGCATTGCGAAAGCATGTTTTGCCATTTGGAAATTTGTGCTGCGGCGCAGCATGATCTGACTGAAACTGACCGCTTCGTATGATCCGATCCGCACCTGAATCGGATTCGCCATGACTTCATTCGCCTTCCTGTCGAACAATTCCTTCCTCAAGGCGCCACCCATCGACCCCGGGTTGCGGTTCGCGGTCGCGGGCATCGCCTGGGACGGGTCGGTGACCAACCGCCCCGGCGCGAGGTTCGGGCCACGCAGCATCCGTCAGGCCAGCCACATGCTGTGCGATGCCACCCACCCGCTGTTCGACGTGACGCCGATCGGAGTGCTCGGTGATGCCGGCGACCTGCCGCTGCCCAACACCAGCCTCGAAAGCATGCGCAAAGCCATGCCCGCGCTGGTCGACCCGCTCATTCGCGCGCACCACATGGCGTGGCTTGGTGGAGATCACTCCATCACGCTGCCCTTGCTGCGCGCCTACAGGCAATGGCTGGGCAGACCGCTGGCCGTGATCCATTTCGATGCGCATTGCGATACCTGGAGCGACCACTTCGGCGAGCCGAGCGGCCACGGCACGTGGGTGTACGAGGCGATCCAGGAGGGGCTTGTGATCCCGCAGTGCTTCGCGCAGATCGGGATCCGGTCCGCCGGCGAACGCGAAGCACGCGATTACGTGCGCAACCAGGGCGGCCTGATCCACACGGCGCGCGATCTGCGTGGCCTGGAGAGCCCGACGCAACTCGCTGGCGTGTTCGGTGGCATCCGTTCAAGGCTCGCGCAGCACGGTCATCCCCCTGTCTACCTGAGTCTGGACATCGACTGCCTGGACCCGGCATTTGCGCCGGGTACCGGCACACCCGAACCGGGTGGCCTGACGACGAACCAGGTCCTCAGCGTGCTGGAGGAACTGGCGGACCTGCCCTTCGTCGGCATGGATTGCGTCGAGGTTGCACCTGCCTACGACCATGCCGAGCTGACCAGCAACGCTGCAGCGAACTTCGTCTGGACTTACCTGTGCGGCCGCATCGCCAGCGACCCCGAAGCCTGAATCCGGACGGCACCCGGCCACGACCCGCCCTCCTGCGTGAGCACTTCGAAGACCGATTCAGTCGATCGGTAGAGCCGTCGTCTTCTTCACCGTTCGCAGCACGAGCATCGAGTTCGAACGTGTCACTCCGGGCAGGCTGGACAGCACGTGGCTGTGGAAGTGCTCGAGGTCTTCGGCGTCGCGGTAGGTGAAGCGCAGCAGGTAGTCGTTGGTGCCGGCGACATAGAAGCAATCATGGATCTCGGGCACGGCGCGGATCGCCTGTTCGAAGGTGTCCATCGTCGAGCGGGTCAGCTTCTCCAGATTGACGATGGTGTAGCTGGTGCCGTGGCGACCAACCGTCTTCGGATCGATCAGTGCCACGTACTGGGCTATCACCCCGCTCTCCTCGAGGGCCTTGACTCGCCGCAGGCAGGCCGACGGCGAGAGGTGCACCCGCTCGGCGAGTTCGAGGTTGGTCAGCTTCGCGTCGACCTGCAGCACCTCCAGCAAGGCGCGGTCGATGGCATCCAGTTTCGCGCCAGGATCCTGTTTTCGCATGATTCTTCGCATTTTGTTGATTCAACGAATTATTAGTGCGCAGACTCGGGTAATCAGCGGCTCAACGCGCAAGCTAATTGCGTGAATCAGACACTAAACTGCTGTGCGATCGCCTGTCCTCTGGCGCAGTGCAACAAGGAAGTTTCGATGCAGCAGAACCTCGATGCCTACTGGATGCCCTTCACCGCGAACCGGCAGTTCAAGGCCGCGCCACGGATGATCTCCGGGGCCTCCGGCATGCACTTCAGAACACCGGAAGGACGAGAAGTCCTCGATGGCATTGCCGGGCTGTGGTGCGTCAATGCCGGCCACGGACGCCCTCGCATCACCGAAGCCATCCAGAAGCAGGCTGCCGAGCTTGACTTCGCTCCGCCCTTCCAGATGGGCCATCCGAAGGTCTTCGAGCTCGCGGAACGGCTGATCGAACTCACCCCACCCGGACTCGACAAGGTCTTCTTCACCAACTCGGGCTCCGAATCGGTCGAGACCGCATTGAAGATGGCCATCGGCTACCACCGCGTCCGGGGTGAGGGACAGCGCACGCGGCTGATCGGTCGCGAGCGGGGATACCACGGCGTCAATTTCGGTGGCATCTCCGTCGGTGGCATGGTGGCCAACCGGAAGATGTTCGGCCCGATGCTCGGCGGGGTCGATCACATCAGGCACACCCACGATCCGGTGCGCAACGCGTTCTCGAAGGGCCAGCCTGAGCACGGCGCCGAGCTCGCCGACGATCTCGAGCGCCTGATCGCGCTGCACGACGCCTCGACCATCGCGGCGGTGATCGTCGAGCCCGTCGCGGGATCCACCGGCGTGCTGCTGCCGCCGAAGGGCTACCTCGAACGGCTGCGCGCCATCTGCGACCGTCACGGCATCCTGCTGATCTTCGACGAGGTCATCACCGGATTCGGGCGCCTCGGCTCGCCATTCGCGGGCAATCATTTCGGTGTGACGCCCGACCTGATGACCGTGGCCAAGGGATTGACCAACGGCTGCGTGCCGATGGGGGCCGTTTTCGCGAAGCGCTTCATACACGATGCCTTCATGAACGGCCCCGAACATCTGATCGAGTTCTTCCACGGCTACACCTACTCCGGTCACCCGCTGGCGTGCGCCGCGTCGCTCGGGACGCTCGACACCTACGCCGAGGAAGGCCTGCTGACGCGCGCCAGCCGCATGGCGGCGACCTTCGAGGCTGCGGTGCATTCCCTCGCGGGGCTGCCCCATGTCATCGACATCCGCAACATCGGGCTCGTCGGCGGCATCGAACTCGCCCCGATAGCCGGCGATCCCGGGAAGCGCGCATTCCAGGTGTTTCTCGACTGCTGGGAGCAGGGAGTGCTGGTGCGCACGACCGGAGACACCGTCGCGCTGTCTCCGCCGCTGATCATCGAGACCGGACACATCGAGCGGATCATCGATACGCTGACCGGGGCGATCCGGCGGGCCGCCTGAGATCGGGCAACCGGACAAGACCCCAGCCGCTACCGCACTGCCCTGCGTCGACTCATGAGCTTCCTCAGCAAGGACCTCGACCTCGCGAGCAACTCCTATTACGACGCCACGGTCGAACGCGCTGCCGCCCGATCGGCGCTGGCCGGTGACATCGAGTGCGATGTCGCTGTCGTCGGCGGCGGGCTGGCCGGACTGTCGGCCGCCATCGAACTCGCCGATCGCGGCCACGACGTGGTGCTGCTCGAGGCCAGGCGGGTCGGCTGGGGTGCCTCGGGGCGCAATGGCGGCCAGGCACTGGCGGGTCTGGCCTGCGACCAGGACACCGTCGAGGCGCAACTCGGTCTCGACGAGGCCCGCCGGGTCTGGGCGATGACGCTGGAGGCGCTGGCCCTGATACGCCAGCGGTGCGAGCGCTTTCACATCGATTGCGACTGGCGCAGCGGTTACCTGAGCCTGGCGGTGAACGCCCGCAAGGCACGCGATCTGCGGGCGTGGCACGCGCGCATGCAGTCTCTGTACGGGTTCGAGACGCAGTGGATCGAGCCCGCTCAGCTGTCATCGTGGATCGACAGCCCCCGTTTCCACAGCGGCCTGCACGATCCCGCGTCGGGTCACCTGCATCCGTTGAAGTACAGCCTGGGCCTGGCGCGCGGCGCGGCCGAACTCGGCGTGCGCCTGTTCGAGAACTCGCCGGTCACGTCGCTCGAACCGGCAGCCACCGCCGGCAGCACGGTGCGGGTGCGCACGGCTGCGGGCAGCGTGCGCGCTTCGCACGTCCTGCTGGCCGGAAACGTCTACCTGCAAGGCGTCGCGCCGGTGCTGGAGTCACGGATCATGCCGGTCGGCACCTACATCGTCGCATCGCAGCGTCTGGACCCTGCGCTCGCGCAGTCACTGATTCCGTCGGGCTCGGCCGTCTGCGACACGAACTTCGTGCTCGACTACTTCCGTGTGGCATCGAACCCCGCGGCAACTTCGCCGGACACCGAGCCCAGAGAGCATCGCATGCTGTACGGCGGCCGCGTCAGCTACAGCACGGCGACGCCACGCGACCTCAAGTCCAGCATGCAGCGCCGGATGGCATCGACGTTCCCGCAACTGGCGGCCACCGATGTCGAGTTCGCCTGGGGTGGTTTCGTCGACATCTCGATGAATCGCGCGCCCGACTTCGGCCGGCTGTCCGACCGCGATCCCCGGTCGGGCGCGGGATACGCGAACGTCTATTACGTCCAGGGGTTCTCCGGCCATGGCCTGGCGCTGACCGGCATCGCGGGCCGCATCGTGGCGGAGGCGATCGACGGCGACGCACGTCGCTTCGACACCTTCAGCCGCCTCCGTCATCACGCATTTCCCGGCGGTAAGCTGCTCCGAACACCGGCGCTCGTCGCAGGCATGGCCTACCACCGGCTGAAGGATCTGCTGTGAACCGCCATCCCGGGCACATTCATTGCACTGCCTGCACGACAGGCTCTCGATGCCGCACGCTCCCCTTGCACTCGCCATGACGCGCAAACCCTTCGTCCTCGTGCCGGCATGCCATCGCATGCTGGGTGACCACCTCAATCACACCGTCGGCAAGAAGTACACCGACGCGGTGCGACTCGCCGGCTGCGTGCCGCTGCTGTTCACGTCGATCCAGGGCCCCGATGAACTCGATGACCTGCTCGATGCTGCGGACGGTGTCCTGCTGACCGGGTCGCCATCGAACGTCCATCCCAGCCATTTCGGCGAGATCGTCTACGACCCGAGCCTCCCGCTGGACCCGGCCCGCGACGCCGCGACGCTGGCGATGATTCCGGCGGCGATCCAGCGCGGGATGCCGCTGATGGCGATCTGCCGCGGATTCCAGGAAGTCAATGTCGCTCTCGGAGGCAGCCTGTACCAGGCCGTGCATGAAGTTCCGGGTCACCTCGATCACCGGGGCGTTGCCGAAGGTCCGCCTTCCGAGGTCTACGGGCTGGCGCATCAGGTCGCGCTCCAGCCCGGCGGCCTGCTGGAGAAGTTGCTTCAGAGCGCCGCGATCGAGGTCAACTCGGTGCATGGCCAGGGCATCAATCGCCTGGCGCAGGCGCTGCGTGTCGAGGCCCGCGCGCCCGATGACCTGATCGAGGCATTCACCCTGGCGAATGCATCCAGCTTCCTGCTCGGCGTGCAATGGCATCCCGAATGGGAAGCGCACCTGAATCCAGTATCGACCCGCCTGTTCGAGGCGTTCGGGCGGGCCTGCTGCAACTTTCGTGATCGGCACAGGGGTCCCGACGGGATCAGGTGATGCACACTGATCCTCAAGCACAAGACGACAGCAACTGACTCAAGGTGACTCCCCATGCCGGCCCGAGAAAATTTCACATTCAGCGATCTGGAAAACTGGCTCAACGAGCGGCGTGTGACCGAAATCGAATGCCTGGTACCTGACCTCACCGGCGTGGCACGCGGCAAGATCCTGCCCCGCGAGAAGTTCACCGAGGATCGCGGCATGCGACTCCCCGAGGCGATCGTCGCGATCGGAGTGACCGGCGAATTCCCCGAAGAAGGCCCGTACTACGACGTGATCCACGCGACCGACCGCGACATGCACCTTCGGCCCGACGCGTCGACGGTGCGCATCGTGCCGTGGGCTGCCGATCCGACCGCGCAGGTCATCCACGACTGTTTCGACCGCGACGGCAAGATGATCCCGTTCGCTCCTCGATCGGTGCTGCGCCACATCTGCGACCTCTACGAAGCCGAGGGGTGGGCCCCGGTGGTGGCGCCCGAGCTCGAGTTCTACCTGATCGAGCGCAACGCCGACCCCAACACGCCGCTGCGCCCACCGAAGGGCCGCAGCGGCCGAGCCGAAACCTCGCGTCAGGCGTACTCGATCGATGCGGTCAACGAATTCGACCCGCTGTTCGAGGACATCTACGCCTACTGCGAGAAGATGGAGCTGAATGTCGACACGCTGATCCACGAGGTCGGCGCCGGCCAGATGGAGATCAATTTCTTCCACGACCACCCGCTCGGGCTGGCCGACGAGGTGTTCTTCTTCAAGCGCACGATCCGCGAAGCCGCGATGCGGCACGAGATGTACGCCACCTTCATGGCCAAGCCGATGTCCAACGAGCCCGGCAGCGCGATGCATGTGCACCAGAGCGTGCTCAACAAGGTGACCGGCAAGAACATCTTCAGCAATCCGGATGGTTCTCCGTCCAAGGAGTTCTACTGGTACATCGGCGGCCTGCAGAAGTACACGCCAGCCGCGATGGCGCTGTTCGCTCCGTACGTCAATTCGTACCGCCGTCTCGCACGCTCGACCGCGGCGCCGATCAACATCCAGTGGGGAACCGACAACCGCACCGTCGGCATCCGATCCCCGGTGGCGACGGCGGCGGCACGGCGCATCGAGAACCGCGTGATCGGTGCCGATGCCAACCCGTACGTCGCGTTTGCCGCCACGCTGGCCTGCGGTTACCTGGGCATCAAGAACAAGATCGAGCCGGCCAGCGAGTGCAAGGGCGACGCCTACCTCTCCGAGTACCAGCTGCCGCGTTCGTTGAGCGAGGCGCTGGGCTGGCTGGCTGACGAAAAAGACCTGCACGACGTGCTCGGCAAGTCCTTCATCACGGTCTACTCGGAAATCAAGGAGATCGAGCACGACGAGTTCATGAAGGTGATCTCGCCCTGGGAGCGTGAACACCTGCTGCTCCACGTTTGACGCGCTCCTTTGCTGCGCCGACTGAAACCCGAAACCGGACTGGACTCTCGATGAACGCTGCACCCGACACCACCGCAACGCGCACCACGGCCGAGTGGCAGGCTGCGGATTCGGCGCACTACCTGCACCCGTTCACCGACTTCAAGGCGCTGGCGAGCAAGGGATCGCGCGTCATCACGCGTGCGGACAACATCTATCTGTGGGACAGCGACGGGGCGAAGATCCTCGATGCGATGAGCGGACTGTGGTGCGTCAATGTCGGCTACGGACGCGATGAGCTGATCGACGCAGCCACCGCGCAGCTGAAGCAGCTGCCGTTCTACAACTCGTTCTTCCAGACGGCCACGCCGCCGGCGATCGAACTGGCCGAACTGCTCGCCGAAGTGACGCCGCCGCAGTTCAACCATGTGTTCTTCTCCGGTTCGGGTTCGGAAGGCAACGACACGGTGGTGCGCATGGTGCGGCGCTACTGGGACGTGCTGGGACAGCCCGAACGCAGCGTGATCATCAGCCGTCGCAACGCGTATCACGGATCCACCGTGGCGGGCGCGTCGCTCGGGGGAATGAGCTACATGCATGCGCAGGGCGGACTGCCCATTCCCGGCATCGTCCACATGGAGCAGCCGTTCTGGTTCCTGCACGGCCATGGCAAGACCCGCGACGCATTCGGACTCGAAGCCGCAAGCTGGCTCGAAGCGAAGATCCTTGAAGTCGGGCCCGACAAGGTGGCGGCATTCATCGGCGAACCTGTGCAGGGGGCCGGTGGCGTGATCGTTCCGCCCGCCACCTACTGGCCCGAGATCCAGCGCATCTGCGACAAGTACGGAATCCTGCTCGTGTCCGACGAGGTCATCTGCGGTTTCGGCCGCACCGGCAACTGGTGGGGCTGCGAGACGATGGGTTTTCGCCCCGACCTGATGACCTTCGCCAAGGGCGTGACCTCGGGCTACATACCGCTGGGCGGCGTGATGGTCGGAGATCGCATCGCAAAGGTCATGATCGAACAGGGCGGCGAGTTCGAGCACGGCTACACCTACAGCGGCCACCCAGTGGCCTGCGCTGTGGGGCTGGCCAACATCAGGTTGATCCAGCGCGACGGGCTGGTCGAGAAGGTCCGCGACGACACCGGGCCCTACCTGGCCGAGCATTTCCGCTCGCTCGCCGAGCACCCCCTGATCGGAGAGGCGCAGTCGATCGGATTGATGGGCGCGCTGCAGATCGTGAAGGACAAGGGCACCGGCGCCTGCTTCGACCCGGCACTCGAGGTCGGCATGATCTGCCGCGGCCATTGCTTCGCCAACGGCCTGATCATGCGCGCCGTCGGCGACCGCATGATCATCGCGCCACCGCTCGTCATCACGCGCCCGCAGATCGACGAGATGGCCGGATTGATACGCTTGTGCCTGGATGCCACGCTGCGCGACCTCCAGCAGCGCGACCTGATCTGACCTGGAGCCCGCCGACCGTGGCACAGCCCTTGCCTGTCGTGTACACACCGGCGCGCTGCCGTGAGATTGCCCTTCCCTGTTGATGCCATGCCGTTTGGAGATTCCGCCATGACCCGACCGACCCGTTCCTCTTTCCCGCCTGTTCGCAGGGCGCTGATGGCGCTTGCCGCCGGTGCAGCCGCTGCTACCGCGATGTGCTGGGCCGGGCCCGCGGTCGCCCAGGAAGAGGAGAAGGTCCTCAACATCTACAACTGGTCCGACTACATCGCGCCCGACACCATCGCGAACTTCGAGAAGGAAACCGGCATCAAGGTCCGTTACGACAATTTCGACAACAACGAAATCGTCCACGCCAAGCTGGTGGCGGGCAAGACGGGCTACGACATCGTCGTGCCCTCTTCCAACTGGGCCAAGCTCCAGGCCGACGGCGGCCTGCTGCGCAAGCTCGACAAGTCGCTGCTGCCGAACTACAAGAATCTCGACCCGGCGGTACAGGCCCAGATTGCCAAGCTCGACCCCGGCAACGAGTACATGGTGGACTGGCTGTGGGGCTACACCACGGTGGGCATCAATGTGGACAAGGTCAAGGCCGCACTCGGCGGCCTGCCGATGCCCGAGAACGCCTGGGACCTGGTCTTCAAGCCGGAATACGTGTCGAAGCTCAAGTCGTGCGGCGTGTCCTACCTCGACTCGGCAACCGAGGTCGTTCCGGCTGCCCTGCACTACCTCGGCAAGCCGTCGTTCAGCAAGGTGGCAGGCGACTACGCGCAGGCAGCGGCCGTGCTGAAGGCGGCTCGTCCGAGCGTCACGCTGTTCAGTTCCTCCGGCTACATCAACGACATGGCCAATGGCAGCATCTGCGTCGCCCTGGGTTGGTCGGGTGACATCAACATCGCGCGGCAACGCGCCATCGACGGCAAGACCGGTCAGAACATCCAGGCGCTGATCCCGAAGAGCGGCGGCATCCTGTTCTTCGACGTGATGGTGATCCCGGCAGACGCACCCCATCCCGGCAATGCACACAAGTGGATCAACTTCATCCTGAAGCCCGAGGTGCACGCCAGCATCACCAACAAGGTGTTCTACGCCAACCCGAACGCGGCCTCGCGTCCGCTGGTCAAGCCCGAGGTCGCCAACAACCCGACGGTGTTCCTCTCCGAGGCCGACATGAAGCCGATGGCCGCCCCCGACTCGCTCGGCAACGACCTGCGGCGCCTGATGACGCGCACCTTCACCGCCTTCAAGACCGGGCTGTGAGCCTGTCGAACTGAGCGAGACTGTCCATGAACATCGGAAGCACCCCGACGAGCGACAGCTCGAAATTCCTGCAGATCCGCAACGTCACGAAGGACTTCAGCGGCTACAAGGCTGTCAACAACGTGAGCCTGGACATCAGCAAGGGCGAGATCTTCGCGCTGCTGGGCTCGTCGGGCTGCGGCAAGTCGACGCTGCTGCGCATGCTGGCTCGTTTCGAGACGCCGACTTCGGGCCAGATCCTGCTCAACGGGCAGGATCTGGCGGGACTGCCTCCGTATCAGTGCCCGATGAACATGATGTTCCAGAGCTACGCGCTGTTCCCTCACATGACGGTGTGGGACAACGTGGCCTTCGGCCCGCGGCGCTCCGGCATGAGCAAGGACGAGGTGGCTGCGCGCGTCGACGAGATGCTCCACCTGGTGCAACTGGGCAAGTTCGCCCAGCGCAAGCCGCACCAGTTGTCGGGCGGCCAGCAGCAGCGTGTGGCGCTGGCACGCAGCCTGGCGAAGAAGCCGCAGCTGCTGCTGCTCGACGAGCCGCTGGGCGCACTCGACAAGAAGCTGCGCGAGGAAACGCAGATCGAGCTGGTCAACATCATCGAGAACGTCGGCGTCACTTGCGTGATGGTCACCCACGACCAGGAAGAAGCGATGACGATGGCTTCGCGGATTGCCGTGATGAGCGAAGGCCGATTCCTGCAGGTCGGGGCGCCAAGCGACATCTACGAAACCCCGGCCACGCGCTTCGTCGCCGACTTCATCGGCAACGTCAACCTGATGGAAGGCACGCTGACCGCGGACCACCCCGACCACGTGGTCATCGAGTGTGCCGACTGCAAGCACTATGTCGGGCACGGCATCACGGGCTCCGAAGGCATGGCGGTGACGGTGGCGCTGCGTCCGGAGAAGATCCGCATCGGCCGCCAGCCGCTGCCGCCCAGCGACGGCGAACCGGCGGGCGGCCTGAACCGCGTGCGGGGCACGGTCAAGGACATGGGCTATTTCGGCAGCTTCACGGTCTACCACCTCCAGCTCGCGAGCGGCCTGGTGATGAAGATCAGCGAAAGCAACACCGAGAGGCACCGCGAAGACGAACTGACCTGGGGAGACACCGCATGGGCCAGCTGGTCGCCGCTGGCGCATGTGGTGCTGACAGCATGACACCGTCCAGTTTCCCCAAGGTGAGCGACCGCCGAGGGGCGGGAGCATCCGAAGTGCGCGGGAGATGCCAATGAAAGCGATGCTGTCCCGGCTGCTCAGTGGCCGCTCCGCCGTCATCGGCATCCCGTATCTCTGGCTGCTGATCTTCTTCCTGCTCCCGTTCCTGATCGTCATGAAGATCAGCGTGTCGGAGATGGAGACGGTCAACTTCAAGGACATCATCACCTACACCGATGACGCACTCGCCCTGACGCTGCGCTTCACCACCTACCTGTTCATCACGCAGGACGACCTCTACTACAAGACCTACCTGTCGAGCCTGAAGTACGCCGGCGTCACCACGTTCTTCTGCCTGCTGATCGGCTATCCCTTCGCGTATTTCATGGCGCGCGCCAAGGCGACGGTCCAGCCCGCCTTGCTGATGCTGGTGATGCTGCCTTTCTGGACATCGTTCCTGCTGCGCGTCTACGCATGGAAGGGACTGCTCAGCGAGAACGGCTGGGCTTACGACGTGCTCGTCGGCAGCGGGCTCGACCAGGTGCTTGCGGCGCTCGGGCTCATACCGGCCCCCGCGCAGCTGATGAACTCTCCGTTCTCGCTGGTGCTCGGCATGACCTACACCTACCTGCCGTTCATGATCCTGCCGCTGTACTCGAACCTGTCGAAGATGGACATGCGCCTGCTCGAGGCTGCCGACGACCTCGGTGCGACGCCTTTCGTCGCGTTCTGGAAGATCACGGTGCCCTTGTCGAAGGCCGGCATCATCGCCGGCTCGATGCTGGTCTTCATTCCGTGCGTCGGCGAGTTCGTCATTCCCGAACTGCTGGGCGGTCCGCAGACTCTGATGATCGGCCGCGTGCTCTGGGACGAGTTCTTCAGCAACAACGACTGGCCGATGGCCTCGTCGGTGGCGGTGGTGATGGTGCTGCTGATCATCGTGCCGCTCGCGATCTTCAACAAGTACCAGGCCGAAGCGACCGAGGTGCGCAAATGAGCGGGTCCCTCTTGAACCGGTGGTTCGGCAAGGGCTGGCTGGCGTTCGGCTTCGCCTTCCTTTACCTGCCGATCGTCGCGCTGGTCTTGTTCTCGTTCAACGATTCGCCGGTGCCCAACGCCTGGCGTGGCTTCACGCTCAAGTGGTACGAGGCGCTGGCGGCCGACCACGAGATGATCGCCGCGTTCTGGCTGTCGCTGAAGATCGCCTTCTTCACCGCCTGTGCGTCGGTCGTGCTGGGCACCCTGGCGGCGTTCGCTCTGGTCAAGTACCGGCGATTCACCGGCCGCACGCTGTTCTCGGGAATGGTCAGTGCGCCACTGGTGATGCCCGAGGTCATCGTCGGTCTGTCGCTGCTGCTGATGCTGGTTTCGATGCAGCGCGCGCTGGGCTTTCCGGAACGTGGGGCCCTGACCATCTGGATGGGTCACCTGCTGCTCGGCATGGCCTACGCCACGGTGGTCATACAGGCCCGGCTGCAAGACCTGAACCCGCAGCTCGAGGAAGCCGCCATGGACCTCGGCGCCCGGCCCTGGGAGGTGTTCACGCTGGTCACGCTGCCGATGATCACGCAGTCCCTGATGTCGGCCTGGCTGCTGACCTTCACGCTGTCGCTCGACGACGTGGTGCTGTCGGCTTTCCTTTCGGGACCGGGCTCGACGACGATGCCGCTGGTGATCTTCTCGCGTGCACGGCTGGGCCTGAATCCCAGCGTGAACGCGGTGGCCACCGTGATCGTGGTCATCGTCGCCATCGGCGTCGTCGCCGCCAGCTATCTCATCGCCCGTGCCGAGCGCAATCGCTCGCTCGACATGGCCGCGGCCAACCGGGCCAGCTGACCAGGCTGGTCTCGGATCCCTCCGAAGCACATCCCCTACAAGTAACAGCACGAGGAGTTCTCATGAAGACCTGGCACTGCACCGTACTGACACTGGCCATCGCTGCGGCTTTCCCGCTGCAGGCGTCCGCCCAGTCCAACGAGGAGTTGCTCAAGGAACTGCGGGCCCTGCGCGACCGGGTCACGCAACTCGAGGAAAAGCTGAAGTCCGCCGCTGTGCCCCAGGCGCCGGCGGCTGCAATTCCCCCGGCCGCCGTGGCGCCGGCAGGCATGACGCCGGACCAGGCCCGCGAGATGGCACGGCTGGCCCTGAAGGTCGACACGCTCGAAGAAGAGCGCGAGAACTCGAACTTCAAGGGGCTGACGATCTCCGGCAGCGTCGACCCGACCTTCATCTACAACCACGCACAGAACCGGGCCGGATTCCAGCTTCTGAATTCGGCGACCACCGGCCCCTACGCCTACGACAACTCGTTCTTCGGCTCGGCTTCGCTCGACTTCCAGAAGGAGCTCGAGGGTGGCACCAAGTTCCGCGTGACGCTGCAGCCCGATCGCGGCGTCGGCGCGCACATCAACGCCGGATCGATCGTCCACGAGGCGAGCGTGTCGATTCCGATCGATGGCGACGAAACCCGGTTGATCGTCGGCCAGATTCCCGACTGGTCGGGGTACGAGCTGCTGGCGTCCAACGAAAACAAGCTGGTCACGCACAACCTGCTGTTCGACCTGATCGCGCCACTGGCCTACACCGGCGTGGGCCTCGAGGTCACGCGCGGCGACTGGGTGATCAAGGGCGTCGTCGGCAACTTCAACTCCACCAAGCGCGAGCCCGACGAGAAGTCTCCGATGCTGGCCTATCGCGGCGACTACTCCATCAGCGAGTACTCGGGCATCGGCTTCTCCGGCGTGCACGGCAAGGCTGCCAATTTCGTGCAGGAAACCGGCGACACCACGCTGCACCTGTTCGAAGTCGACGGCTACTACATGCGCGGCGACTGGACCGTCCAGGGCCAGGTCAGCTTCGGCACGCAGAAGGACGCGGCCATTGCCCTGAACAGCAATGATCGGCCCAAGGACGCCGAGTGGTGGGGCCTGTCCGGCCTGACGGCCTACAAGTTCACGCCACGCCTCGAAGGCGTGGTGCGCGCCGACTTCATCTACAACCGCAAGAACGGCGGTGGCCTGCTGGGCTTCGGTGCCGACTCCCTCAACGGCATCGGGCCGGGCTTCGTCGGCTACGACGCCGAGGGCGCCGCCGAGGCTCGCAGCAGCCAGCACGGTTCCAACCGCTACGCCTTGAGCGTCGGCGGCAATTACCGCTTCAATGAATACACGCTGTTCAAGGCCGAGTACCGCTTCGACGGGTCGACCCGCCGCGTGTTCGAGTACGTCGACGACGGCAACTTCAAGAAGACCAACCACCTCTTCGGTGCCTCGGTCGTCGTGTCGTTCTGATCCATGACGACCGCCGCGACCCGTGACTGGCACGCGCTGGCCGCAGCGCTGCGCCCGGATGGGCG
>JAGNWJ010000034.1:15455-24254 GCA_017986065.1 Rhizobacter sp.
ACGACGGCAACTTCAAGAAGACCAACCACCTCTTCGGTGCCTCGGTCGTCGTGTCGTTCTGATCCATGACGACCGCCGCGACCCGTGACTGGCACGCGCTGGCCGCAGCGCTGCGCCCGGATGGGCGGGTATTCGTCGACGGGGTGCGGCGGGCTGCGGCAGCCGAGGAAACCTTCGCCTGCATCTCGCCGATCGACGGGCGCACGATCGCGCAGGTCGCACGAGGTCAGGCCGCCGACATCGACGCGGCGGTGACGTCGGCACGCCGCGCCTTCGACGACGGTCGCTGGGCGCACCGGTCACCGGCGGCACGCAAGAAGGTGCTGCTGCGCTTTGCCGAGAACATCCTTGCCGCCAAGGATGAACTCGCGCTGCTCGAGACGCTGGACATGGGCAAGCCCATACAGCACAGCCTGGGTGTCGACGTGCCTTCCTCCGCCCGCTGCATCGCGTGGTATGCGGAGGCGGTCGACAAGATCTACGACGAGATCGCGCCCACCGCACGCAACGCGCTGGCGCTGATCACGCGCGAGCCGATGGGCGTCGTCGGTGCCATCGTGCCCTGGAACTACCCGATGATCATGTCGGCCTGGAAGCTCGGGCCAGCACTGGCGGCGGGCAACAGCGTGGTGCTCAAGCCCAGCGAGAAGTCGCCGCTCACGGCGATGCGCCTGGCCGAACTGGCGGTCGAGGCGGGGTTGCCGCCCGGGGTGTTCAACGTGGTCCCGGGCTTCGGGCACGAGGCCGGCGAGGCACTCGCGCTGCACATGGAGGTCGACGCCATCGGCTTCACCGGCAGCACCCGCGTCGGTCGCAAGATGCTCGAGTACGCCGGACGCAGCAACCTGAAGCGCGTCTACAACGAGCTCGGCGGCAAGTCGGCGTTCATCGTGTTCGACGATTTCACCGACATCCCTCGCGCCGCCTGCACGGTGGCCGGCAGCATGTTCTTCAACCAGGGCGAAAGCTGCAACGCGCCCTCCCGCGTGCTGGTCCACGAGAGCGTGGCCGACGAATTCATCGCCATCGTCGCGGCCGAGGCCCCGACGTACCAGCCCGGCGACCCGCTGGGAGGATCGGCGCCCATGGGCGCGCTGGTCGACGACGGGCAACTGCGCACCGTGCTCGGCTACATCGATGCCGGCCACACCGATGGCGCAAGGCTGGTTGCAGGTGGCCAGCAGGTCCGGGCCGAGACCGGCGGCTGCTACGTCGAGCCGACGGTGTTCGACGGCGTGACCAACCAGATGAAGATCGCCCGCGAGGAGATCTTCGGCCCGGTGATGTCGGTGATCCGTTTCAAGACGGAGGCCGAGGCGATCGCGATCGCCAACGACTCTCCCTACGGTCTGCAGGCCAGCGTCTGGAGCCACCAGATCGACCGCGCACACCGCGTCGCTCGCTCGCTGCGTGCCGGCACGGTGCATGTGAACCAGTACGACGAGGACGACATCACCGTGCCGTTCGGCGGATTCAAGCAGAGCGGCAACGGGCGCGACAAGTCGCTGCACGCGTTCGACAAGTACACCGAGCTGAAGACCACCTGGCTGCGCATCGATCCATGAACCTCTCGCCCAACGAACAGCTGATGGCCCGCAAGGCCGCCGCCACGCCGCGCGGTGTCGGCGTGATGGGCAACTTCTTCGCCGACCACGCCGAGAACGCCGAGCTGTGGGACATCGAGGGTCGGCGCTACATCGACTTCGCCGGCGGCATCGCGGTGATGAACACCGGCCACCGCCACCCGCGCATCGTCGCGGCCATCGAGGCGCAGCTCAAGCGCTTCACCCACACCTGCTACCAGGTCGTTCCGTACGAGGGCTACATCGCCCTCGCGGAGAAGCTCAACGCGCTGACACCGGGCAAGCATGCGAAGAAGACCGCGCTGTTCAGCACCGGAGCCGAAGCGGTCGAGAACGCGATCAAGATCGCCCGCGCCCACACCCGGCGTGCCGGCGTCATCGCCTTCAGCGGCGCCTTCCACGGTCGCAGCCTGTTCGCGGTCGCGCTCACCGGCAAGGTGCAGCCGTACAAGGCGCAGTTCGGACCGTTCCCGCCCGAGCTCTACCACGTGCCCTTTCCGTGCCACTGCGCCAGCCTCGACGAGGTCAGGAAGGCTGTGCAGCAGCTGTTCAAGGCCGACATCGAACCGAGCCGCGTGGCCGCGATCATCTTCGAGCCGGTGCAGGGCGAAGGTGGATTCAACGTGATCCAGCCCGCCGCCGTGCAATGGATACGCGAGCTCTGCAACGAGCACGGCATCGTGATGATTGCCGATGAAGTGCAGACCGGATTCGGCCGCACCGGCAAGCTGTTTGCGATGCAGCACTTCGAATCGCTGGGCGTCGTGCCCGACATCCTGGTCAGCGCCAAGTCGCTGGCGGCCGGCCTGCCGCTGTCGGCGGTGACCGGACGTGCCGACATCATGGACGCGCCGAATCCCGGCGGTCTCGGCGGCACCTACGCCGGCAACCCGCTGGCCATCGCCGCCGCACATGCGGTGATCGAGGTGATGGCCGACGAGGGCCTGCCCGAGCGCGGCAGGCAGCTCGGTGACCGGCTGAAGGCCCAGCTGGAAAGCATGCGAGGAGAGGTGCCGCAGATCGCCGACGTGCGCGGACTGGGTGCCATGGTCGCGGTCGAGTTCAACCGCGCCGGCACCGCCGAGCCCGATGCCGACTTCACCCGGCGCGTTCAGGCCGCCGCGCTGGCACGCGGGCTGATCGTGCTGACCTGCGGCGTCTACGGCAACGTGGTGCGCTTCATGTTCCCGTTGACCATTCCGACCGCGCATTTCGACGAGGCGCTTGGCATGCTGGCTGGCGCCCTGCGCGACGCCGTCCAGCCCGTGTGAGTCGATGAAGCCGTCTGTGCCGGACATCCAGCCTGCAACCTTCCAGGCACTGCGCGAACGCCTTGCTGCAGACGGCGTGCACACGCTGATGGCGCAGTTCACCGACGTGCACGGCGTGGCACGCGGCAAACTGGTGCCGCTGAACCAGCTGGAACTGCTGATGACCGAAGGTGTCGGCTTTGCCGGGCCGTCGATCTGGGGCACCGGCCTGCCGCGCATCGGACCTCGTGCCGAGTACTACGGCCGCGGGCTGATCGACTCGGTTCGCGCCCTGCCCTGGATGCCCGGCATCGCCCGCGTCGTCTGCGACGGCTTCGTGGCCGGCGAGCCCTTCGAGGCCTGCCCTCGACAGGTCCTGAAGCATCAGATGGCGCGGCTGGCCAAACGCGGTTGGACGCTGCGCACCGGCATCGAGCCCGAGTTCTTCCTGCTGCGCCGCACCGCAGACGGCTTCGAGCCTGCCGACCCGCACGACCGCCTCGACAAGCCCTCCTACGACCTGAAGAGCTTGCCCCGCCAGCGCGAGTTCCTGCGGCAGCTGGCCGACGGCTTGACGCGTTGCGGGCTCGATGTCTTCCAGATCGACCACGAAGACGCTCACGGCCAGTACGAGCTGAATTTCCACCACGCCGATGCGCTCGCCAGTGCCGACCACCTGATGCTGTTCAAGCTGGCCGCGCATGCGCTGGCCGAGCAGCACGGCATGGTCTTCTCGATGATGCCGAAGCCGTTTGCCAACCAGCCCGGCAGCGGCATGCACTTCCATGCATCGCTGTGGAGTTCGGCAGGCACCGGTCGAACAGGGCTCGATGCACGCTGCGTGTTCGACGACGCCGCGCACGACCTGTCGGTCACCGGGCGCCAGTTCATTGCCGGGGTGCTCCACCATGCCGACGCGCTGTGTGCCATCGCCGCGCCCACCGTCAACAGCTACAAGCGACTGACCGTCGGAGAGTCGATCACCGGCACCACCTGGGCACCGGCCTATGTGGCCCACGGCCCGAACAACCGCACCGCCCTGATCCGAACGCTCAAGGGCCGCTTCGAATGGCGCGTGCCCGATGCGTCGGCCAATCCCTACCTGGCCACCGCCGCGCTGATCGCTGCCGGGCTCGACGGCATCGACCGGAAGCTCGATCCGGGCCTGCCCTGCACCGACGACCTGTTCGAGCTGTCGCTGTCGCAGATCCACGAACGTGGCATGGCCGTGTTGCCGCAGAGCCTGTCGAGCGCGGTGGATGCACTCGAACGCGACGAAGTGATCCGCTCGGCGCTGGGTGCCACCCTGTCGAGCGAGTTCATCCGCCTCAAGCGCGCCGAATGGACCGAGTACGCACGCCACGTCAGCCCATGGGAGATGGCGCGCTACGCAGCGGCGTTCTGATCGCGCAGGCGGTCGCTGCCTTGGTGGGTTCACTGGTGTTTAAGGAACCCACTGCATTCTTGAGGCGTTTCCGTAGTTCCCCGTGGTACTTGAACCGGGATGGCTGCATCTGCCAGCGCCAGGGTCAGCAACCGGCCAAGAGCCGCAGCTCACGGCCGACAGCTTCGCGGCGAACTCAAGGGCATCGCGGCGGTTCGGGATCAGCCCGTCATCGAGAAGATCCTCACGCACCTGGGTCTGTTGGCTCGGGCTCACCCGCGCGCTGCGAGCGGCCTGACCCTCAACGCTGTGGTCACGACGCTTCGTCCAAGGAGCGGTGCGCGTGCATCGCCACTACTTGAAGTCTGCACTCAGGTCGTAGGCCTGCACGAGGTTTTCCAGCAT
Source organism: Rhizobacter sp. (assembly GCA_017986065.1). Classification (GTDB taxonomy): domain Bacteria; phylum Pseudomonadota; class Gammaproteobacteria; order Burkholderiales; family Burkholderiaceae_C; genus PBB1. The sequence goes on from JAGNWJ010000034.1 coordinate 20,078, forward strand.
GTGCGGCAAGATCAACGTGCGTGACTCGGGCAGGTACGCCAAGTCGGCAGTACCCTGTTTGAATTGCCGCAGCAGCCGCGTGTCGCCGTTAGCAGCAACGTGAAGAATCTTGCCCGCGACCCAGTCGCTGACGACGTAGCCGCCTTGGCCATCGGACTCCAACCCGTCGAGGTTGCCGGTGGGCTTGGACGTGATGAGGGTCTTGGCACCGGTGGTCAGATTCAGGCGGTAAAGGTGGCCGGGAACCTTGGTAGAGAAGTTGGCCTCGGGCTTGCCCCAGGCCGCCACAACCAAACTGTCGCCTTCGACGAGCAGGCCGTTGGGGTACTCGAGTTGCTCTCCCTCGGCAAAGGTGGTGGGTATGCCATCTTTGATGCGGTGGATCTTGCTGGTGAGCATGTCCGAGACATACACCGCGCCGTCGGGGCCGGTGGCCACGTCGTTGAGAAACTTCGCGCCGTCGACCTTGATGCGTGACTTGATGGTGCCGCTGGAGATGTCGATCGAGACCATTTCATCGACATCGGCCACCCACAATGTGCCGCCGTGGCTGCGCAGGCCCTTGGGCGAGTTCAGTCCCGTGACCCAGTTGAGCGCCAGCACCTTGCCGTCGCGCGTGAGTTTGGAGATGACGCCGTTGCCATCCTTGTCCATCGGCGTGCCGCCCGGGCGCAGACCGACCTGCGAAACGAACAGCAGGCCGCTTTCGCGATCGAGGTATGCGCTTTCGGGCGCGTTAAGCCCCTCGCTTACCGACCACGGCTCGATGCGCGGCGTTGCGCAGGCGGCCAACAGCGCGAGCAGAGTAGCGACGGCGCCGAAACGGCGGGCAAAGGTGAGACAGGTAAGCATCGCCATTCTTATTTCCTTGTCGCCAATTGTGTGACGGGCCGCGAGTCTGGCAGCTTCCACGCCGGTTATCAACGGCGCGATCTCGCCGGGCCTTTTCAGGGGATTTTCAAAGGCCCTTTTACTTGCTGTTGGCACCCCGAACACGGTACCTGACGCTCTTGAATCGGTCCTTGAATTCCGCTGCGATCTGTTGAGCGTTGATTGCGCCGCTATCGCCAAGCTGCACGCGCGGGTGGTGCTGCATGGGCCGGATGGGCCCGCCAACACAGACACAACCCGCCGAGTGCGAGGCAAACTGCGGATATCACCGCTCGGTGCGGCCAAGTTGCGCCTGACTGCTCAAGCGCGTGTTCGCGCTGCACTTCGAGCGCTGCCCGACCTGCGGCGGTTAGCTGAAGATCATCGCAGCGATCCTGGAGCAACCGGTGATCGAGAAGATCCTCACGCACGCGCACCTGCAGGCCCATGCGAGTGACTGCTTCGAGGCGATGAACTCAGGGTAGTGAATGTCGCTGATGGGTCGTGACCGGCCGATCAGCACAACCTGACCGCCGCTGCCCAGTTCTCAGAGTCGCCGCCTACGGGCAACGAATTGCGGCTCGAACGGCGCAGCTGAAACGCAGCCATCAGAGGCTCTTCACCCCCCCGTTTGCTCTCTCACGATCTCGCTTCTCACAGGCGCGTGCCCTGTGGTCAGGGTCGAATCGAGAGCGAAAGTGGGTTGCGCAGCCGCTGCGCGACTCCGGTCAGGTTCGCAGTCCCCGGATCGGGGCAGCCGCACGCACGCGTGGCTTGCCCACCAGAGCGGCGGGCACACGGGGTCGGCGCTCGCGCTTGACCTTGGCCACCTCGGGCGCCGGTTTGGCCAGCTGGCCCAGCGGGTGCGTCAGTCGGCAGGCCAGGTCCATCACGCGCTCGGGTTCGACACCCAGCGTGTTGATCAGCAATTCGATGATCTCCGAGCGCGGGTTGGCGAGCGTGGGCTCGATCATCATCACCGCGGCAGCCACCGCCAGGGCTCGTTCGCGGGAAGCCTCATCCGGCAGCATGTCGCCGAGTGCGTTCAGTGCCTCGACAGGCGCCACCGCAGCGATTCGGGCCTCCTCGCGCAGCAGGCGACGCCAGTCGATGGACGCGCCGAGCCCGTCTCCCTGCGCACCCTCGACCACGCGCAGATCCGACAGCAGCCGCGCCAGACGGAAACTGCGGCGCTCGAACGTGCCGATGGACACCATGCCGGCCAGCACCACGCGACAGACCGCCTGTGCAAAGCCGCCCTCTCCGATGTGCGGCAGCAGCTCGCGCCGCAGTTCGTCGATCTCGGCCTGAGCGCGCGCGGCAGCCAGCTGTTCCGCCGGTGCATCCGGCGGCAGCCATGCGCCGATGCCCATCGGGCCGTAGACCATGCGCGTCCACTGCACCGTGGCCTGATCACGCAGATCGCGATACATGTTGAGGCTGTTCTCCATCGACTTTGACAAGGCCTGCTCCCACACGCGACCGGGATGGTCGTCGGGCAGCGCGTGCCGGCTCTCGCGCACCTTGCGGGCGAGTTCCTTGACAGGCGCTGCGAGCGGGTTGGCGTCGGTGAACATCTGGCGCTGCATGCGCAGCGGATGCATCTGCGTCATCGCGTCGCCCAGCGGACGCAGTGGCAGCGCCGCGAGCCAGGGGCGGACCCAGGTCTTGTAGAGCGAGCTGTTGATCTCCGAGAACTTGGCCACCGTCGAGAACAGCTGTTCCTCGTCGCGGCCTTCCGGATTGATCGCCTGGATATCGGCCATCGTGCGGTGCTCGAAGCACACGCTGTAGCTGCCGGGCTCCAGGTCGTCCCAGCGCTGCACGTTCTCGCCGTCCTTCTTCACCACCTTCATCTCGTACAGGCCGGGCGGGAGGTGGTCGATGACATCCAGCGAGGTGACGATCTGGTCGTGCTCCTTGCGGGCGATGTCGGCACCCACGAAGATGCCCAGGTGCCCGACGCTCTCGTGCAGCACATAGACGATGACGCGGCCCGCGGCGGCAATGGCACGCTCGCTGCCCCAGGCGTCGATGATCCAGTTGAGCGCCTGCGGCGGCGGAGTGATGTTGTCGCCCCATGACGCGAAGACGACCACCGGTGCGGTGATGTTGCGCAGGTCGACGCGCCGTTCATCGGTCATCACCTGGCCTGACGCCAGCTTGTTGCCGACGAAGAGGTTCTCGACGATGGTCTCGATCTCGGGACCGCTCATGCGGAAGTAGCCGCCCCACCAGCGCTCGAACTCCAGGAAGCGCTCGGACTCGGTGTCCACGTTCGCCCACAACTTGAAGTGGCGGCTCCACAGCGTGTTGGCCGGGTTGAGCTTTTCGAAGTTCTCGACCAGGTGGGCGCCGTCGAAGCGGCCACCGGCCAGATCGGACGTCATCGAGGCCAGCCAGGCCCCACCCAGGCTGGCGCCGCTGTATCGCATCGGGTTGAGCTTGGAGCCGCCGGCCCAGTAGGACAGCGGCGAGCCCACGATCATCAGCGGGCCGAACAACTCGGGCCGCACCGACGCCAGCATCGAGATGGCCCAGCCGGCCTGGCAGTTGCCGATGACCACGGGCTTGCCGCTCGCCTTCGGGTGACGCGCGATGACCTCCTCGAGGAACATGGCCTCGGCGTTCATCACGTCGAACAGCGTCTGCCCTTCTTCCGGCTGCGGATGGAAGGTCACGAAGTACACCGGATGCCCGGCGCGCAGCGCGACACCGACTTCGGAGTCGCTCTTGAAGCCTCCGATGCCCGGCCCGTGTCCGGCACGCGGATCGACCACCACCAGCGGCCTCGCCGTCGGGTGGGCGCGCACCCCGTCGAGCGGCAGGATGTGCAGCAGCGCGTAGTTGCAGGGGCGGCTCAGCCGGCGTCCGTCGATCAGCAGTGCGTGCTTGAACTTCAGCAGCGGCGGCGCGCCTTCATCCTGGTGCGCGACGTAGTGATTGCCGCGTTCGCGCAGGGTGTCCATGAACAGCACGCTGCGCTCCATGGCGTCGACGACGTACTGGAGGCCGGGCCAGGCGGCCCACGCGGGTGCTGCTGCAGAGCTGGCGGGTTGTTTGTCCATGGTGTCCCCGGTTGGTTGCCTTTTCGGCTCTTCGGTTGTACCGGGTCTGCACTTGATCGGTGGAAACCGCCGTGCGGCAAACACCGGCCATTTCCGGGCTTTCGAATCGCCGCGACGCGGGATATTCGCGAGACCACATCCGAACTCGTTCCGGGGAGCCCCACCGTGTCCATTGCCGCCCTGTTCGACACACCGCAGGCCCTGCCCACCATTCCCAAGGTAGCGCAGGAACTGATCCA
>JAGNWJ010000034.1:24354-26404 GCA_017986065.1 Rhizobacter sp.
CGACGCGGGATATTCGCGAGACCACATCCGAACTCGTTCCGGGGAGCCCCACCGTGTCCATTGCCGCCCTGTTCGACACACCGCAGGCCCTGCCCACCATTCCCAAGGTAGCGCAGGAACTGATCCAGAGCTTCAGCCGCGAGGACGTGGCCATCGACGAGATCGCCCGCCACCTGTCGGCCGATCCGGTGCTCAGCGCCAAGACCTTGCGGCTCGCGAACTCCGCCTACTTCCACGTGTCACGCCAGGTGGCATCGGTCGACGACGCCATCCGCATGCTGGGCTTCGTGATGATCCGCAACCTGGTCATCGGCTGCGGCGTGACCGGTGCATTCAAGTCCGTGCCCGGCCTCGACCTTCCCCAGTTCTGGCGGCACAGCCTGCACACCGCCGGTGCCTCGCGCTGGCTTGCGCAGACCGCCGACCGAAACTCCGACCTCGCCTTCACCGTCGGACTGGTGCATGGCGTGGGGCAGCTCGTGATGCACGCGGCAGCGCCTGCCGCCATGAAGCCGCTGGATGCCGAATGCCATCCGCTGGCCTTCGAGCGCACCGCGCTGGAACAGGCCCGACTGGGTTACCACCACGGCGAGGTGGGCGCCGAACTGGCCGCGCGCTGGAAGTTTCCGGCCGAGGTGAGCGACGCCCTCCGGGCGGCGGCAGATCCGCTGCGTGCCGGCGCCTCTTCAGAGATCGGCAGCCTGGTTCACATCGCCGCCTGGCGATCGCGCGTGGCGCTGTTCGATCTCGATGCGGCCCAGGCCGCGGCGGGTTGTCCCGGCGCACTGGGCCGAACGATCGGCCTGCCGGTGACCTGGCTCGCAGCCGAAGGCACGCTGGGTTTCGAAGCCTCGAGCGGCCTGCCTGCGATGCCACCGCTGGCCGAACTGACGAGCGGCCTGGAAGCAATGCTGGACTGACGCCCGCCGCCGGAACAGCCCTGGCGCACCGGCGACCAGCCCGGTTCAGACTTTCTCTGCGATGCCCAGCGGCGAGCGCGCCGCACGCGACACCGTTTCCGGCGGATCGTCCTTGCGCCGGTGATCGGACCACACCTGCCGCCGATGGCGCGCACCCGGAATGCCGTTCCACAGGCCCAGCATGTGGCGCGAGGCGCGCGTCCACGGCTCGCCCTGCGCCACGAGGCGCTGCATGTAGTCGACCATGGCCGCCTCGGCCGCGTCGAGGTCCAGGCCCGATGGCGCGTCGCCGAAATGCCGCTCGTCCCAGCCGGCGAGCCACCACGGCCGGTGGTACGCCTCGCGGCCCAGCATCACGCCGTCGACATGGTGCAGGTGCTCGGCGATCTGCTCGTCGGTGGTCACGCCGCCGTTCAGAACGATGGTGAGCGAAGGGAAGTCGCGCTTGAGCCGGTAGACGAACTCGTAGCGCAGCGGCGGCACTTCGCGGTTTTCCTTCGGGCTCAGCCCTTTCAACCAGGCGTTGCGCGCGTGCACGATGAACACCTCGCAGCCCGCGTCGGACAGCGTGCCGACGAAGTCGCGCACGAAGTCGTAGCTTTCACCGCGGTCGATGCCGATGCGGTGCTTCACCGTGACCGGAATCGACACCGCATCACGCATCGCCTTCACGCCATCGGCGACCAGCTGCGGCTCGGCCATCAGGCAGGCGCCGAACGCGCCGCGCTGCACCCGTTCGCTCGGGCAGCCGCAGTTCAGGTTGACCTCGTCATAGCCCCAGTCCTCGGCCAGACGCGCGCAATGCGCCAGATCGGCCGGCTCGCTGCCGCCGAGCTGCAGCGCCAGCGGATGCTCCTCGGCATTGAACTCGAGGTGCCGCTTCACATCCCCGTGGATCAGCGCGCCGGTGGTCACCATCTCGGTGTACAGCCGCGTGCGCTTCGTCAGCAGCCGATGGAAGTAGCGGCAATGCCGATCCGTCCAGTCCATCATCGGCGCCACGCTCAGGCGCCAGGCGCTGACTTGTTGATTCAAGATGACCTTCTTCAGATGAGCCGTGACAGGAATGGGCTTGTGCGCCCATTTTGAGGGAGATCACCACGGTCTCCGCAGCACGTCACGGGCGGCCC
>JAGNWJ010000035.1 GCA_017986065.1 Rhizobacter sp.
GGGCTCAGGCCGGTCTCGAAGAAGCCGTCGTAGTAGCCCGCCGCCACGTAGCAGAGGTCGAGCGCGGCGGCGCCCGGGCGGCGCAGTCCGGCGCAGTTCTGCATCACCGCCTCGAACATCTGCACGTAGCGCTTGAAGTTGTCGCCCTTGCGGAACGGGAAGCCCGTGCCGATCAGCGATTCGGACATGCGGATGCGCTTGGACACGCGCAGGCGCTTGTCGTTGAGGAACGCGCCGCGCCCCTTCGATGCGTAGAACAGGTCGTTGCGCGACGGGTCGTAGACGACGGCCTGCTGCACCTGCCCCTTGAAGGCGAGCGCGATCGACACCGCGTAGACCGGGAAGCCGTGGATGAAGTTGGTGGTGCCGTCGAGCGGATCGATGATCCAGACGTAGTCGCTGTCCTTGGCACCATGCTCGCTGCCCGTTTCCTCGCCGAGGATCCCGTGGCCGGGATAGGCCGCCAGCAGCACTTCGATGATCGCGCGTTCGGCGGCCTGATCGACTTCGGTGACGAAGTCGTTCGGCGCCTTGCTGCTGACGCGCAGCAGGTCGACATCCATCGATGCCCGGTTGATCAATGCACCGGCCGTTCGTGCTGCCTTGATGGCGATGTTGAGCATCGGATGGAGCGCTTGCGACATGGTGCAACCCTGTGGTGTGGTGGGGACTGGCGGGGAGAAAGAGCGGTTCGGAGTCTGGCGGCGCGATCGCGCGCGTCGCTGACTTCCGATAATCGTGATTTTAGCGGCCACCCCATGCAAACCCTCGATTTCCCGCCGGCCCAGATCGCCGACACCACGCGCTTCGTGCTGCTGAACACGAGCCACCCGGGCAATGTGGGGTCGACCGCGCGTGCAATGAAGGTGATGGGCTTCACAGACCTGGTGCTGGTTTCACCACGCTATTCGAACGTCAAGGGCAAGGCCGATGCCATATCGCTGGCCAGTGGTGCGCTCGATGTCCTGGATGGCGCACGCGTCGTGGAGACACTCGCCGAGGCACTCGACGGGGTGACCTATGCCTGTGCCACGGCGATGACGCCACGCGATTTCGGTCCACCCACCCATGCACCGCGCGACCTCTTCCAGACTCTGGTGCAGCAGCCGCAGCGTGTCGCGTTCGTGTTCGGCTCCGAGCGGTACGGCATGAGCAATGACGATGTGTATCTGTGCCACGCGTGTCTCAGCATTCCCACCGCGCCGGGCTACGGTTCGCTGAACCTGGCGCAGGCGGTGCAGCTGATCGCCTACGACTGGCGGCAGGCCCTCGGAGGCTTCGAGGTGGTTTCGCGCACTGCCGATCCGGCTCTGGCCGACGCGGTGGCCGTGCAGGGCGCGCTCGACCATTGGCGACAGGTGCTGATCGACATCGGCTTCCACAACCCGCAGGCGCCGCAGAAACTGATGCCGCGGCTGCGCCAGTTGCTCAACCGCGCGCAGCTGACGCAGGAGGAGGTGCACATCCTGCGCGGCATTGCGCGTGCTGCTTCGCAGGCGCCAATGGCAAGCAGGGACAAGTCTGGCTGAGGAGCCGTCCAGCCTGCCGCATATCCGCACCCCGGCCGACTCCGCAGCCGCGTCGCTAAACTCGCGGCCTCATTCGTTTTTCGCATTTCCATGTTCACACGCCTGCGCGAAGACATCGCCTGCATCCGCGAACGCGACCCGGCGGCTCGCTCGAAGCTGGAGGTGCTCACCTGCTACCCGGGCCTGCATGCGCTCGCGCTGCATCGGATCGCGCACGCCTGCTGGCTGCAGGAGTGGCATTGGCTGGGACGTTTCACTTCCCATGTGGCGCGCTTCCTGACAGGGATCGAGATCCACCCGGGCGCCGTGATCGGGCGCCGGGTCTTCATCGATCACGGCATGGGCGTCGTGATCGGCGAGACCGCCGAAATCGGCGACGACTGCACGATCTACCAGGGCGTGACCCTCGGCGGCACCTCGCTCTACAAGGGCAGCAAGCGTCACCCGACGCTGGGCAAGGGCGTGGTCGTCAGCGCCGGAGCCAAGGTGCTGGGTGGGTTCACCGTGGGCGATGGCGCACGGGTCGGATCGAACGCGGTGCTGTTGAAGCCGGTGCCTCCCGGCGCCACGGCGGTGGGCATACCGGCTCGCATCATCGAGGCACGGTCAGAGGCGGCCCGCGAGGAGGCATCGGCCCGCATGGGCTTTTCTGCCTACGGCGTGACGCAGGGTGATGATCCGGTGGCGCAGGCCATGCGCGGACTGATCGACAACGCGGCCGGGTCGGCGCACCAGATTGCGCTGCTGTGGTCCGCCATCGAGGCGCTGTCGGCCGCCCAGCCTGGCTGCGAGGTTCGTCGCGAACCGCAGACGACCGAAGCCTTCGATGCCGAGCACTACAAGCAGATGATGAAGTGAGCGGTTTGACGCAACGGCCGAACGGCGTGCGTCACTGGGGTTTCGGTCGAACTGCTGTTTTCGGCCTGAACGCCTTGCAGACCGCCGGATCGGTCTCGAAGTACGGTCCGCCGATCAGGTCGATGCAATAGGGCACGGCCGCGAAGATGCCCGGGATGGCCGGGGTGGCGGAAGGCAGTCCTTCCAGTGTCTCGGCGATCGATTTCGGCTGGCCGGGCAGGTTGATGATCAACGTCTTGCCACGGATGACGGCCACCTGCCGCGACAGGATCGCGGTCGGCACGAAATTCAGGCTGATGCTGCGCATCTGCTCGCCGAAGCCCGGCATCACCTTGTGGGCCACGGCCAGCGTCGCCTCCGGAGTCACGTCGCGCAGTGCCGGGCCGGTGCCACCGGTGGTCAGCACGAGGTCGCAGCCGACGTCGTCGACCAGTTCGCAGAGCGCGGCTCGGATGTCCTCCAGATCATCAGGGATCAGGCGGGTTTCCCAGTTCACCGGATTCAGCACGGCGCGCGTCAGCCAGTCCTTGAGCGCCGGCACGCCCTTGTCCTCGTAGATGCCGGCCGAGGCGCGGTCGCTGATCGACACGACGCCGATGCGAACGGTGTCGAAGGCGGGGGCGGTGGTTTCGCTCATGGGGGTCTCGTGTCGGTTGTCGTCAGCTCTTCTCGGCCGATTCGGCCGGATGCTGGCGTATGAACTTGAACAGCTCCCGGAAGGCGCGCCCGCTGCGCTGCTCGGGTACCAGCGAGGCATCCTTGCGTGCCGCGCGGATCAGGCTGCGCAGCTGCTGCACATCGGCCTGCGGGCGGTTCGCCGTCCATTCGGTCAGCGCGTCGTCGCTGGCAATCAGTTCGGCGCGCCAACGCTCGGCATCGTGCAATGCCAGGGCATCCTTGGCGTGGCCCAGTTGCATGGCGGCAAACGCCTCGCGCAGGGGTTCGGGATCAGTCCGGCGCATCAGCTTGCCGATGTACTGCATCTGGCGGCGCCTGCCTTCGTGAGTGCGGGTGCCCCGGTACTGCCGGATGGCGTCCAGCAGGATCTCGTCCATCGGCAGATCGACCAGCCGGTTGTCCGGCATCTCGACCAGCGCCACGCCCAGATCCTGCAGGTCGTGAGAATCCTTCTTGCGTCTCGTCTTGCTCGGACGGGTCAGCCACGCCGGGATCGGTTCGGTTTCTGCAGGGTCGGCGGAGTCGTTCTGTGGCATGTCGGGATGAGAAATTGCGTGGTTGCGCGCCGGTCGAGTCGGGGCGCTGGGCGATGTGCAGGACAGCGGCCTTTGCGTGCAAGCGCTCGGTATCATAGCCACGAGGTTTCGGCCTCTGCGCCCGGCCTGCAGCGGCACGGCATTTCCGTCGATGCGACGATGCCCGCGCGAATCCGACCCGATACGGCATTGCCGCACCCAGCACCTCACCCTGCGTCCACACCCCATGCCCAGCACGACCTCGCCGTCATCTTCGTCCACCGGATTCGCCTATTCCCGCGCGGATTTCCAGCAACTCGTCGACGACGCGCTGAAACTGGCGGCTTCGCTCGGGGCCACCGACGCCGGTGCCGAGGTGTCGGAAGGCGTCGGCCTGTCGGTGTCGGTGCGCAAGGGCGAAATCGAGAACGTCGAGCGCAATCGAGACAAGTCGATCGGTGTCTCGGTCTACGTGGGCCAGCGCCGCGGCAACGCGAGCACGTCCGATTTCTCTCCCGCAGCGCTCGAGCAGACGGTGCGCGCAGCACACGACATCGCGCGCTTCACCGCCGAGGATCCCGCGGCCGGGCTGCCCGACACGGCAGACCTGGCGTTCGGCGATGTCGCCACGCTCGACCTGGATCTGTTCCATCCGTGGGACATCGATGCGGAAGGCGCTGCCGATCTCGCCAGGCGCTGCGAGCGCGCGGCGCTGTCCGTCGACAAGCGCATCACCAATTCCGAGGGTGCAGGCGTTTCGGCACAGCAGTCGCACTTCTTTGCCGGCAACAGTCGCGGCTTTCGCGGTGGCTACGCCAGCTCTCGGCATTCGCTGTCGGTTGCGCCGATTGCCTCATTGCCCGGCCGCAACGGCGACGACATGCAGCGCGATGCCTGGTACAGCTCGATGCGTTCTGCCACCGAGCTGGCCCCGCCGGAAGCGGTGGGCCGCTACGCCGCCGAGCGGGCGCTTTCGCGGCTCAAGGCGCGCAAGGTCAAGACCTGCGAAGTGCCTGTGCTGTTCGAGTCGACGGTCGCGGCCGGCTTGCTCGGTGCCTATGTGCAGGCTGTCAGCGGCGGTGCGCTGTATCGCAAGTCGAGCTTCCTGCTCGACAGCCTGGGCAAGAGGGTGCTTTCCAGGCACATCGACATCAACGAAGACCCGCACGTGCGACGCGGCAAGAGCAGTTCGCCGTTCGACGATGAAGGCGTGGTCACCCGCGCCCGGGAGGTCGTCAAGGGCGGCGTCGCCCAGGGGTATTTCCTTTCGAGCTACTCGGCCCGCAAGCTCGGGATGCGCACCACCGGCCATGCCGGCGGATCGCAGAACCTCACGCTGACAAGTCGCCTCACCCATCCAGGCGACGACCTGGCCGCGATGCTGCGCAAGCTTGACCGCGGCCTGTTCGTCATCGAGCTGATGGGGCAGGGCGTCAACCAGGTCACTGGCGACTATTCCCGGGGAGCGGCCGGGTTCTGGGTCGAGCGCGGTCGCATCGCGTATCCGGTGCACGAGATCACCATCGCCGGCAACCTGAAGCAGATGTTCCAGAACATCTCCGCCGTCGGCGCCGATGCCTACACGATGGGCGGCAAGACCATCGGTTCGGTGCTGATCGACTCCATGAAGATCGCCGGCAGCTGATCTGCGCTGCATCCAGTCTGGGAAGAGCGGGGTCCGAAGAGTCACAGGAGCGCGAGGCATGCAACGTCGTCGATTCATTCATCACAGCGGCCTCGCCGGCGTGCTCGCTGCAGGCGCAGCGCCAGCCATCGTGCACGCACAGGCCAACCTGCGCTGGCGGCTTGCATCGAGTTTCCCGAAATCGCTGGACACCATCTTCGGTGCCGCCGAGCTGTTTGCGAAGAAGGTCGGCGAGATGACCGGTGGCAAGTTCCAGATCAGCGTGCATCCGGCCGGCGAACTGTTGCCGCCGTTCGGCGTGGTCGACGGCGTGCAGGCCGCCACGGTCGAGATGGCCCACACGGTCCCTTACTACTACTTCGGCAAGGACGAAACCTTCGCGATCGGCGCGGCGATTCCCTTCGGCCTGAATTCACGACAGATGACGGCCTGGATGTACCGTGGCAACGGCCTGAAGCTGATGCGCGAGTTCTACGCCAAGTACAACATCATCAACTTTCCCGGCGGCAACACCGGGGTGCAGATGGGCGGCTGGTACCGCAAGGAAATCAAGACGCTGGCCGACATCAAGGGGCTGAAGATCCGTATCGGTGGATTCGCCGGGCGCGTGATTGAGCGCATGGGGGCGGTGGCCCAGAACATTCCTGGCGGAGAGGTCTATCAGGCGCTTGAAAAGGGCACGATCGACGCGGTCGAATGGGTCGGTCCGTACGACGACCAGAAGCTGGGCTTCAACAAGGTCGCTCCGTTCTATCACTACCCCGGTTGGTGGGAGGGTGGGCCTCAGATCGATTTCTTCATCAACACGCAGGCCTATGCCGCCTTGCCCCCTGACTACAAGGCCATCGTCGAGATGGCCGCGTCGCATGTGCATGTCGACATGCAGGCCAACTACGACGCCAAGAACCCGGCGGCGCTGAAGGCACTGGTGGGCGCGGGCGTCAAGGTGCTGCCGTTTCCGAAGCCGGTGCTCGACGAGGCCTTCAAGCAGTCCATGGCGCTGTACGAGGAGCTGGGTGCGAAGAACCCGAACTGGAAGAAGGTCTACGACGACTACGCTGCCTTCCGCCGCGAGCAGAACCTGTGGTTCCGGTTTGCCGAAGCCAGCTTCGATCGCTACATGCAGGGCATCAAGCTCTGACGCTGCGGCGCGTCATTTCGGCGAGTCCTTGCGATCGGCTTCGACGGCTTGCTGCAGCGCTTTCATCGGGTCCTCGTCGGCGGAGTTGCCATCTGCCGTGACCGGTACGGGGTTGGCTCTCTCGGCCGCGTTCTGGTCAGACTGCATCCGGCGCAACTCCACATCGGCGTCGATGCCTGCCGGGACGTCATGCCCCCGGGACACCAGGCCCGGGAACGCCATGATCAGCGCCACCATGGCCAGCTGGATCAGCACGAACGGGATCGCGCCACGGTAGATCTGTCCGATCGTGACCGGCGCCATCCGCTGGCCGGTCACCGTGTCGGTGTATTCGCGATCCGGCGCGACGCTGCGCAGGTAGAACAGCGCGAAGCCGAAAGGCGGGTGCATGAATGAGGTCTGCATGTTCACCGCCAGCAGCACGCCGAACCACACGAGGTCGATGCCGAGCGCCGTCGCCACCGGGGCCAGCAGCGGCACCACGATGAAGGCGAGCTCGAAGAAATCGAGAAAGAACGCCAGCAGGAAGACCAGCAGGTTCACGACGATCAGGAATCCCAGCACGCCGCCGGGCAGCGAGGTCAGCAGGTGCTCGACCCACTTGGGTCCGTCGACCGCCTGGAACGACAGGCTGAAGACGGTCGAGCCGATCAGGATGAACAGCACGAAGCACGACAGCCTCGCGGTGCTCTGCATGGCCTGACGCAGCAGGGACATGTCGAGGCGCCCGCGCACGATGGCCATCACCAATGCGCCGACTGCTCCCATGGCGCCGCCTTCGGTCGGGGTGGCGACGCCGAGGAAGATCGTGCCGAGCACGAGGAAGATCAACGCCAGCGGCGGAACCAGCGCGCATCCGACCCGCCAGAACAGGGCCACCTGCGATCGCCCGGTCGATGTCTGCGGATCTTCGCGCAGCCTGCGTGCCGATGCCGGCATCGCGGGCACCCACTGCGGCTTCACCACGCTGATCACCGCAACGTAGACGACGTACAACCCGGTGAGCGTCAGTGCGGGGACCAGCGCGCCCTGGTACAGCGCGCCCACGCTCTGCCCCAACTGGTCGGCCAGCACGATCAGCACCAGCGAAGGCGGAATGATCTGAGCCAGCGTGCCGGACGCTGCAATCACTCCGCTGGCGACACGCCGGTCGTAGCCGTGGCGCAGCATGATCGGCAGAGATATCAGTCCCATCGAGATCACTGAAGCCGCGACCACGCCGGTGGTGGCCGCGAGCATGGCGCCTACGAAGATCACCGCATAGGCCAGCCCGCCGCGTATCGGGCCGAACAACTGGCCGATCGTGTCGAGCAGATCTTCCGCCATGCCCGAACGTTCGAGGATCAGGCCCATGAAGGTGAAGAAGGGGATCGCCAGCAGGGTGTCGTTCTGCATGATGCCGACGATTCGCAGCGGCAGCGCCTGCATCAGCGACGCGGGCATCAGGCCCAGCTCGATGCCGACCAGCGCGTAGAACAGACCGCAGGCACCCAGCGAGAAAGCAACCGGGAAGCCGATCAGCAGGAAGACCACCAGCGAGCCGAACATCCAGGGCGCCATGTTGGCGGCGAGTGACTCGATCATCAGACCTCGCCCGTCTCGGAGCAGGGCGTCGGTATACCCGGGTCAGCCGAGTCGCCGCGCAGGAAAGCGACGCGCTTGATCAGTTCGGACACGCCTTGCGCGCCGAGCAGCGCGAAGCCGAGCGGCAGCAGCATCAGAACCGGCCAGCGGATCAGGCCGCCGGCATTGCTCGACATCTCTGCGCTGGCATAAGCGCGGGCCGCCAGCGGCCACGACAGGCCGATCACCACGATGACCAGCGGCATCAGGAAAAGTACGATGCCGAAAATGTCGATCCAGGCCCGTGATCGCGCGGACAGGCGCGCGGAGAGCGCGTCGATGCGAACGTGCTCCTGGCGCAGCAGCGTGTGCCCGGCTGCCAGCAGGAAGACCGCCGAGAACAGGTACCACTGGATCTCGAGGAATGCATTCGAGCTGGTGTTGAACAGCTTGCGGACGACCGCATTGCCCGCGCTGACGAGTACCGCTGCCAGCACCAGCCAGGCGACGCCGCGTCCAACGGCCTCGTTGAACCTGTCGATGTACCGCGACAGCGCAAGCACGTTCAGTGAGCCGACGCGCCGGCTGTGCTCAGATGGACATCGCCGCCTGGAACAGCTTGCCTGAGCGCGTCCCGGTTCGGCAGAACACGAGGATCGGCCGCGGCAGCGTGTCGAGCAGGCTGCGGAACTGCGCGGCTTCCTCAGGACTTTGATAGCCGGGAGCGACCGGCAGGTGGGCGTAGGCGAGGCCGGCCGCGGTGGCCGCACCTTCGAGCGTGGCACTGGTCGGCTGGTCGGGACCGCCCTCGTGATCGGGCCGGTTGTTGATCACGCTCTTGAATCCGGCCTGAGCCAGGTGGGCCATCGCTGCGGCGTCGAGCTGGGCGGTCGCGCAGACATCAGGGCTCAGGTTGTGGAGCGCAGGCAGGCTCATGGATGTTCCTTCGTCTGGAGTCGGCTCAACGGGCCAGAGCCTGCTTCACGGCCGCGGAAACCAGCCCCATGTCGGCCTGGCCGGAGAGCTGCGTCTTGACCGCAGCCATCACCTTGCCCATGTCACCGGGGCCCGCTGCACCGAGTTCGATCACGATGGCCTGCACCCTGGCCGCGATTTCTTCCGCGCTCAGGCGCTGTGGCAGGTAGCCTTCAAGCACCTTCAACTCGGCAGTTTCCTTGTCGACCAGATCGGAGCGACCGGCTGCTCCGAACTGCGAGATCGAATCCTTGCGCTGCTTGATCAGCTTGTCGATGATGGCAACCACCGCAGCGTCATCGAGCACGATGCGCTCGTCGACCTCTCTCTGCTTGCACGCGGCCAGCAGCCCGCGAATCGTCAGCAGCCGGGGCGCATCCTTGGCGCGCATCGCCGTCTTCATGTCCTCGTTGATCTGGTCTTTCAGTGTCATGGTGCGCTCAGTCGGTGGGAATCAAGGGAAAAAGCCGGCAGCGTAATTAACAAAGCCCGCACGGAGCGGGCTTTGAGGCTATTCGACGTGCGAAGTGGCTGTCAGAACAGCTTTTTCGGCAACTGCATGCTGCGAACGCGCTTGAAGTGGCGCTTGACCGCTGCAGCCTTCTTGCGCTTGCGTTCGGCTGTGGGCTTTTCGTAGAACTCGCGAGCCCGCAGGTCGGTCAGCAAGCCGAGCTTCTCGATGGTGCGCTTGAAGCGGCGCAGCGCCACGTCGAATGGCTCGTTTTCTTTCACGCGAATCGTAGTCATGTATCGATTGAATCCAGATTGAATGTGCTTGAAGCGGGTTGCTCGACATCGAAACGGAAGGTCCGGACTCTCGAGTCGCGCAAGCAAACCACCGTCAAGCGTGTTTGCCAGCAAAGCGCGAGATTATAGACAGCCATTTGCATACTGGCAATGTTGCCTGCCAGGAAACTGCGGACTGCGTGCTCACACGCTTATCGAATCGGCACAGGCCGCCGCGCTGGCCCAGGCCCACTGGAAGTTGTAACCCCCGAGCCAGCCGGTCACATCGACCACCTCACCGATGAAATGCAGCCCGGGAACACGGCGACTTTCAAGTGATGTGGAGCTCAGCTCGCGAGTGTCGACGCCGCCCGCTGTCACTTCGGCCTTCCGATAGCCCTCGGTTCCACTGGGCACCAGCTTCCATTGCTTCAGACTGGTTGCCAAGTTTGCCAGATCGCGGTCACGCACTTCAGGCACGGCCCGGTCCGGGATGTCGGGGTGGCTGGCCAGCCAGGCGTCGGCCAACCGACGCGGCAGCCATTCGGCGAGTTCATTGGAGAGCTTGCGCCTCGAGGTCGTCTTGGCTGTCGCCAGTGCTTCCCGCAAGTCGTGACTGGGGACCAGGTCCAGGTCGAGCGGCGTTCCCGGACGCCAGTAGCTCGAGATCTGCAGGATGGCCGGACCGCTCAGTCCGCGGTGCGTGAAGAGCAGATCCTCGGTGAATTCGCCACGTTTCTTCCCGCTGCCGGTGGCCACGACCGCCTCGAGCGACAGCCCGGCCAAGGGCACGAAAGGATGCCAGGCCGCAGCGTCAAAGGTCAGCGGAACCAGCGCAGGCCGGGGCTCGACGATGGTGTGTCCGAACTGACGCGCCAGTCGGTGGCCGAAGTCGCTGGCACCGATCTTCGGTATCGACAGTCCGCCGGTGGCAACGATCACGCGTGTCGTGCTCACCGCACCGCGGCCGGTGGCCAGTTCAAACCCGTTCGCCGTCCGGGTCACTTCATTGACCGCGCAGGGCTGCCATCGAGACACGGCGCCTGCCTCGCACTCGCGCAACAGCATCGCGATGATGTCCTCGCTCGAGTCGTCGCAGAACAACTGGCCCTTGTGCTTTTCGTGGAACGCAATGCGGTGCCGCTGCAGCAGCGAGATGAAGTCCTGCGGCGTGTAGCGGGCCAGCGCCGACCGGCAGAAGGCCGGGTTGTCCGACAGGAACTGCGCTGGCGTGGTGTCTCGGTTGGTGAAGTTGCAGCGCCCGCCGCCCGAGATGCGGATCTTCTCGGCGACGCGCTCGAAGTGATCGATCAGCAGCACGCGCGCTCCGCGCTGGCCGGCGATCGCGGCGCAGTGCAGCCCGGCAGCGCCGGCTCCGATGATCACCGCGTCGAATTGCTGCATCGGCGCGGATGATACGAGCCGCTGGGGGCTCGACTTCAGTACATCAGGCGATCGGGGCGGATGTCCCGCAGGATGGTGGTCGCGATCTCCTCGATCGACTTGTGTGTCGACGACAGCCACGCAATGCCTTCCCGGCGCATCATGGTCTCGGCTTCCCGGACCTCATAGCGGCAGTTCTCGAGCGAGGCGTACTTGCTGTCGGGTCGCCTCTCGGTGCGGATCTGGTTCAGGCGCACCGGATCGATCGTCAGGCCGAAGCACTTCTTCTTGTAGGCGGCGAGGCTGGATGGAATGCAGCCTCGATCGAAGTCCTCGGGAATCAGTGGGTAGTTCGCGGCCTTGATGCCGTGCTGCATGGCCAGGTACAGCGAGGTCGGCGTCTTGCCGCTGCGGCTGACGCCGACCAGGATCACGTCGGCCGACAGCAGGTTCTTGGACGACTGGCCATCGTCGTGGGCCAGGGAGAAGTTGATCGCTTCGATGCGGTCCGTGTACTCCTGGCTCTTGGACACATCGGAAAACCGGCCGACCCGGTGATTGGACTTGACGCCGAACTCGGCCTCCAGTGGCTCGATGAAGGTGTTGAAGAGGTCCAGCACCAGGCCGTTGCTGTGTTCCTTGATGATGGCTTGCACGGCCGGGTCGATGAGGGTGACGAAGACGATGGGCCGACGGCCTTCGACTTCCGCGGCGTGATTGATCTCTCGCATCACCTGGTGAGCCTTGTCCACGGTGTCGATGAACGGGCGTCGAACATGGTGCGGCCTGAACGAGAACTGGTTCAGGATCGAGTTGCCGAAGGTCTCGGCGGTGATGCCGGTGCCGTCGGAGACGAAGAAGACTGTGCGGTTTGGCATCTAGGCAGACCTATCGGTTGAATGACCAGCCACATCATAGGGATTCAACCGTAAACTCGATTTCAGTTTTCCCGCACAGCCACCGACAGGCGGACATGCCCACCCACCCACCATCGTTCGACGCTGCTGCACGCAAGACGCACTGCGATGGTCCGCGGCCCTCGAAGCGAATCCGCTCGGGCTGCATCGAGGCATGGCGGGACGCACCAGTTTTTTCACATCACGGAGCTATTTCATGTCAACCCAGAACCTGGCGGCCGCCCTGGTCGTTCCCTTTGAAGAATTGAGGATGTCCGACGTCGAGTCGGTAGGCGGCAAGAACGCCTCGCTCGGCGAAATGATCAGTCAACTGGCTGCATCCGGCGTGCGGGTGCCCGGCGGTTTCGCGACGACCGCGAACGCATTCAGGCGCTTCCTCGCCCACAACGGGCTGGCCGCCCGCATCGAGCAGCGCCTGTCCACGCTGAACACCGACGACGTGCGGGCCCTGGCTCAAGCCGGTGCGCAGATCCGGCAGTGGATCGAGGACACGCCGTTTCCGGACGATCTCGATCAGGCGATTCGCAGCCACTTCGAGACGCTGACCGCGGGCAACCCGGGCGCTTCTTTCGCGGTGCGCTCGTCGGCCACGGCCGAGGACCTGCCCGATGCCAGCTTTGCCGGTCAGCAGGAGACCTTCCTGAACGTGGTCGGCATCGATGCCGTGCTGCACAAGATGAAGGAGGTGTTTGCCAGCCTCTACAACGACCGCGCCATCAGTTACCGCGTTCACAAGGGGTTCGCCCATGCCGATGTCGCCCTGTCGGCCGGCGTGCAGCGCATGGTGCGATCGGACCTGGGGTCCGCTGGCGTGATGTTCACCATCGACACCGAAAGCGGATTCAAGGACGTGGTTTTCATCACGTCGAGCTACGGGCTCGGAGAGACGGTGGTGCAGGGCGCCGTGAACCCCGACGAGTTCTATGTGCACAAGCCGACGCTGAGGGCCGGCAAGCTGGCGATCATCCGGCGCAATCTGGGCTCGAAGCTGATCAAGATGGAATTCGCGAGCGAGGCCGACCGCGCCGCCTCCGGCAAGCTGGTGAGCACGGTCGATACCGCGCCCGAGCAGCGCAACCGCTACTCGCTGACCGATGCCGACGTGACCGAACTGGCGCGTTACGCGCTCGTCATCGAACAGCATTACGGCCGTCCGATGGACATCGAATGGGGCAAGGACGGCGGCGATGGCAAGCTCTACATCCTGCAGGCCCGGCCCGAGACGGTGAAGAGTCAGGGCGAGGGCAAGGTCGAGCAGCGCTACAAGCTCAAGGGTACCGGCACCGTGCTTGCCGAGGGACGCGCGATCGGCCAGAAGATCGGGACCGGTCCGGTGCGCATCGTGCACAGCCTGGCCGACATGGACACGGTGCAACCCGGGGACGTGCTGGTGACCGACATGACCGATCCGAACTGGGAGCCGGTGATGAAGCGCGCCAGCGCGATCGTCACCAACCGTGGCGGGCGCACCTGCCACGCGGCCATCATCGCGCGCGAGCTCGGTGTGCCGGCCGTGGTGGGTTGCGGTGACGCGACCGACACGCTGAAGGACGGTGCGCTGGTGACGGTGGCCTGCTCCGAAGGCGATACCGGCTACATCTACGACGGTCTGCTCGAGACCGAGATCAGCGACGTGGTTCGCGGTGAACTGCCGTACTGTCCGATCAAGATCATGATGAACGTGGGCAATCCGCAGCTCGCGTTCGATTTCGCACAGATGCCGAACAGCGGCGTGGGTCTGGCGCGGCTCGAGTTCATCATCAACAACAACATCGGCGTCCACCCGAAGGCGATCCTCGACTATCCGAACGTCGATGCCGACCTGAAGAAGGCGGTCGAGTCGGTGGCGCGCGGACACGCCTCGCCGCGAGCGTTCTATGTCGACAAGCTGGTCGAGGGGGTGGCGACGATTGCTGCCGCCTTCTGGCCGAAGCCGGTGATCGTGCGGCTTTCGGACTTCAAGAGCAATGAATATCGCAAGCTGATCGGTGGCTCGCGCTATGAGCCTGAAGAGGAAAACCCGATGCTCGGTTTCCGCGGCGCGTCTCGCTATGTCAGCGAGGAGTTCGGCGAGGCCTTCGCGATGGAGTGCGAAGCGCTCAAGCGCGTGCGCAACGACATGGGCCTGAACAACGTCGAGATCATGATCCCGTTCGTGCGTACGCTGGGCCAGGCAAAGCGGGTCACCGAGATGCTGGCCGAGCGCGGCCTGAAGCGCGCAGCGCTGGGCGGCACCGATGGCCTGCGCATCATCATGATGTGCGAGATACCAAGCAATGCGATCCTGGCGGAACAGTTCCTCGAGTACTTCGACGGCATGTCGATCGGCTCGAACGACCTGACGCAACTGACGCTGGGGCTCGACCGAGACTCCGGCCTGGAACTGCTGGCGCGCGACTTCGACGAGCGCGACCCTGCGGTCAAGGCGATGATTTCACGCGCGATCTCGGCGTGCCGAGCGGTCGGCAAGTACATCGGCATCTGTGGCCAGGGGCCGAGCGATCACCCCGATTTCGCGGACTGGCTGGCCGCCGAAGGCATCGTCTCCATCTCGCTGAATCCCGACACGGTTGTCGAGACGTGGCAGCGCCTGGCCAGGCGCTGACGTTCTGTCAGACGAGGCCGTCGAAGGGCAGGACATCGACCCAGCCGCCGGCCTCGACGTCGCCCTGTTCGTGGTGGAGCACCACCAGCCCGTTGGCGACGCTCATGCTGCGCAGGATCCCTGAGCCCTGTGAACCGGTGATGGCGACCTGCAGACTGCCGTCGGCCGCCCGGCTGACGATGCCGCGCTGGTATTCGGTGCGGCCGGCCTTCTTGCGTATGGCCTCGGTGGTGGCGGCTCGCAGCATCGGAAGCGGGCAGGACGCGGCGCCGCTCATCGCCAGCAGCGCATCGCGCACGAAGGCATAGAAGGTCACCATCACCGCCACCGGGTTCCCCGGCAGCCCGAACATGATGGCGTGGCGGCCGTTGCTCTCGATGCGGCCGATCGCCATCGGCCGGCCTGGGCGCATCGCGATCTTCCAGAACAGCACGTCACCGATCCGCGCCATCACCTGCTTGGTGTGATCGGCCTCGCCCACGCTGACGCCGCCCGAGGTGATCACCGCGTCAACATTCTCGGCCGCGGCCCGGAACGTCTCCTCCAGGGCATCCGGCTCGTCGGGGACCACGCCCATGTCGATCAGCTCGACGCCGAGCCGCTGCAGCATGCCCCACAGCGTGTAGCGGTTGCTGTCGTAGACGCAGCCCTCGTCGAGTGATTCACCGACCGAGCGCAACTCGTCGCCGGTCGAGAAGAAGGCCACGCGCAGGCGCCTGAACACCGGTACCTCGGCGCGACCCAGCGAGGCCATCAATCCGAGATCGGCCGGACGCAGCACCCTGCCGGCCTGCAGTGCGGGCTCGCCACGGCGCAGGTCTTCACCGGCCAGGCGGCGGTTGTCGCCGGATCGCACGACGCCCGCTGGCACGGTCACCGTGCCGTCTGCCGTCAACTGAACGAATTCCTGCGGAACGACCGTGTCGAACCCCTCGGGCATGACCGCACCGGTCATGATGCGCACGCATTGGCCGGGTGCTGCCGCACCGTCGAAAGCCATGCCGGCGAAACTGGTGCCGGCGACACCGAAGTGACTGGGACCGCTGGCCCTGAGCTCGCTAGATCGCAGCGCGTAGCCGTCCATGGCCGAGTTGTCGCTCGCCGGCACGTTGATCGGGGAGACGATGTCGCGGGCCAGCACGCGGCCGAGAGCGCTGCGCAGCGGTAGGCTCTCGACAGCTGTGACCCGGGGCACGAGTCGGGCGATGAACTCCTGTGCCTTGGCTACCGAAAGCGCACTCGGGTCGTAGCCGCTCAGCTGTGCGGCGATGTCTTGCAGTCGTGTCATGGCGGGTTCGCTGGGCGGGGGGCAGGCAGGTGCAGGCAATCAGCGCGTGGTCGCCTGAAGCTGCTGCAGTTCCTGGAGCGTGTTGGCGTTGGCGAAGGCTTCTGCGTCGTCGAAAACCACTTCGACGCAGCGGTGCAGGGCGGTCCATCGGTCGATCTTGCGCTGGCCACCCTGCGTGAACTCGATCAGACTGGACATCAGGCTGGACTCCATCAGGCAGAAGACGGGCTGCACCTGCATGCCGTCGGCAAGAGGCGTAGCGGCCATCGCGATGCGTGCATCGTGCTCAACCAGCTTGCGGGCGAGTCGTGCGACCAGATCGGCTGGAAAATTCGGCGTGTCGCACGGCACGGTCACCAGGTACGGCGTGTCGCAGTGTTCCAGTCCGGCCAGGAACCCCGCCAACGGCCCCGGGTAGTCTGCGATCGCATCCGGCCACACCGGCACGCCGAAGGATTCGTAGGCAGCCAGGTTGCGATTGGCATTGATCATCATCGCGCCGACCTGCGGCGCCAGGCGCAACATCGCATGCAGTGCCAACGGCACGCCTTGATGATTCTGCAGACCCTTGTCGACGCCCCCCATCCGGCTGCCGCGTCCTCCGGCCAGGACGAGGCCGGTGATCTGTGCGCGCTCGATCATGGCCGGTCGGCAGGGAATTCGTCGCCGAGATACGACGGACCCTTCATGGCGGCGACGAGCACGCAGCCCAGCGCAACGGTGCACACCATCGACAGCGCGAACACGCTGGCGCTGATAGCGAGGATGTCGATGAAACGCGTCATGTGGTCCGGGTCGTTCGCGATGCCCGGCTGGAAAGCCGTCTTGGCCGCGGTCGCAAGCAACCATGGCACGCCCACGCAGGCCACCGCAGACCAGCCGAGTCGACGCTTAACCACGACGGGAACCTGACTCCACAAGCGACCCATGTCAACCTCCGATGTAGTGCATCTCGACGCGTCTGGCGCCAGACTCGGCCGTGGCGATCAGGCCGCTGCGCAGTTCGGAATAGCGGTCGTCACGGCCGTTCCAGATCAATCCGATGGCGGCGGCGATCTGCTCGTCGGTGCAGGAGCCCCGCAGCAACGCGCGCAGGTCGTGCCCCTGGTTCGCGAACAGGCACAGGAACAGCTTTCCTTCGGTCGACAGCCTCGCGCGGTTGCAGTCGCGGCAGAAAGCCTGTGTGACGCTCGAGATCACGCCGAACTCGCCGCTGCCGTCGCGATAGCGCCATCGCTGCGCGGTCTCGCCCCGCTCGCTTGCCTCCATCGGCTCAAGCGGAAACTCGGCAGCGATGCGCGCCACGACGTCTGCCGACGGCAGTACCTCGTCCATGCGCCAGCCATTGGTTTCGCCCACGTCCATGTACTCGATGAAACGCGGGATGACCTTCGTGTTCCGGAAGCGTGCGGCCATCGGCACGATCTCGGAGTCGTTGGTACCTCGCTTGACGACCATGTTGACCTTGATCGGACCGAGCCCGGCTCGCTCGGCAGCCTCGATGCCATCGAGCACTTCGGCGACCGGGAAATCCACGTCGTTCATGCGCCGAAAGATGGTGTCGTCGAGTGCATCGAGGCTGACGGTGATGCGCTGCAAACCTGCATCGCGCAGGGCCTGTGCCTTCTTTGCAAGTACAGAGCCGTTGGTTGTCAGCGTCAGGTCGACCGGGTGTCCCTCTGGCGTGCGCAATTCGCCGAGCATGCGAATCAGGTTCTCGAGACCCTTGCGCAGCAGCGGCTCGCCACCGGTCAACCGGATCTTGTGCACCCCGTGTGCGACGAACAAGCCGGCAAGCCGCGAAATTTCCTCGAAGCTCAGCAACGAGCTCTGCGGCAGGAAGTCGTATCGGTTGTCGAAGACATCCTTCGGCATGCAGTAGCTGCAGCGGAAATTGCATCGGTCGGTGACCGAGATGCGCAGGTCGCGCAGGGGACGGTCCCGTCGGTCGAGCAGCCGTCCGGTCGGTGCACGCAGGATGTCCGGCACGGTCGGGACGGCAGACGCATACCGGTGGTCCGCCAGCGGAATCACTTTCTCAGACATGCTCGAATTGTGCTCGCTGGACATTGACCTTGTGCCGGCGGGACACGCTGCCTGACCGCGACCCTGCCGGCGCCGTCAGGGGTCAGCGTGCCGCCGCTGGATCGGCAGTTGGCGCATGGGCTGGGGCGCCGGCCCGGCGTGCGCCGGTGAACCGCTGGCTCCAGTAGGCAAAGCGCATGTCCTCGACGCGCACTGCGCCGCCGCTGCGAGGGGAGTGGATGAACTTGCCGTCGCCCACGTAGATGCCGACATGCGAGAACGTCCGTCGCAGGGTGTTGAAGAACACCAGATCTCCCGGCCGCAACTGATCGCGGGTCACCTCGATCAGCCCGGAGGCGCTCGCCTGGTCATCGACCCGACGCGGCAGCACCAGTCCGAGGCTCATCTCGAAGATGTGGCGCGTGAACCCGCTGCAATCGAAACCATCTGCCTCGCTGGACCCTCCGCGGCGATACGGGACGCCGAGGAAATTCATCGCGACGATGACCATGTCGGAGGCTCCGTCGCGCACCCGCTGAACCAGCGTCGGAGATGGATCCGCCGGCGCCGCACCGCTGCTTTCGGAGACCAGACCGCGCTCGATCAACAGCCGCGTCACCGCGTCGCCGTCGATGTCCGGCGCTGCCAGCGCCTGCGCTTGCCAGAAAATCGCCAACATGCCGAAGCTGGTCACCAGTGCCATGTTGCAGGCGCGATCCGCGCGACGACGGGGCGGGGCGCATGGGTGGGCTGGCTTTGGCATCGGGGCAGGATAGGTGACGCTCCGAGGCCCGTCAATTGCACCTAAGTGGTGCAACTTCAGGTCGTCAGACGCCCGACAGCAACATGGGCGATGCTCGCAGACCGGATCAACGCAGAGGAACTCCGATGTTCAAGGCACTCCTGCTCGAGAAGACCGAAGCGGGTTTCACCGCCGGGGTGAAGCTGGTCGATGAGGCTCAGCTGCCCGAAGGGGATGTGCTCGTTGCCCCTTCGCATTCGACGCTCAATTACAAGGACGGCCTCGCCATCACGCAGCGTGGACCTGTGGTGCGTGCCTGGCCGATGGTGGCCGGCATCGATGGGGCGGGAACGGTGATCGAAAGCAGCCACCCCCAATGGCAGCCGGGCGACCGCTTCATCCACAACGGCTGGGGCGTCGGTGAATCCCGCTGGGGCTGCCTGGCCGAGCGGGCGAGATTGAAGGGTGACTGGCTGGTCAAGCTGCCAGAAGCCTTCACGGCACGGCAGGCGATGGCATTGGGCACTGCCGGCTACACCGCCATGCTGTGCGTGTTGGCGCTTGAACGCCACGGCGTGCGGCCAGGCGACGGAGAGGTGCTGGTGACCGGTGCCACCGGGGGTGTCGGCAGCGTGGCCACGATGCTGCTGTCGAAGATCGGGCACAAGGTGGTTGCTGCCACCGGAAAGTCGGCCGAGGCCGATTACCTGATGCGGCTGGGCGCGACCGCGGTGATCGACCGCGCCGAACTGTCGTCTCCCGGCAAGCCGCTGCAGAAGGAGCGCTGGGCGGCAGTCGTCGATGCCGTGGGCAGCCACACGCTGGCCAACGCGCTGGCTCAGACGCGCTACAACGGCGTGGTGGCTGCCTGCGGGCTGGCGCAGGGCGCCGATCTGCCGGCCACGGTGATGCCTTTCATCCTGCGCGGCGTCACACTCGCTGGAGTCGAAAGCGTGCTCGTACCGCTGCCTCTGCGGGTGCAGGCCTGGGCGCGCCTGGCCAGGGATATCGACTTGGATCTGCTTGAAGAGATGGCCGAAGACATCGCCCTGGGAGACTGCGTGACACGAGCCCGGGACCTGATCGACGGCAAGGTGAGAGGACGGCTGGTGGTTTCGATCGCCTGAAGCCAGGCCGTCCATCCAACAAGAAACTACGGAGACGAAACATGACGCGCTACACGGATTTCCATCAACGCTCGCTGACCGACCGCGACGGCTTCTGGACCGAACAGGCCGCGCTGATCGACTGGCATCGACCTTTCGACCAGGTCTGCGATCACAGCAATCCTCCGTTTGCGCGCTGGTTCGTCGGCGGCCAGACCAACCTTTGCCACAACGCCGTCGACCGCCATCTGGCGCAGCGAGGCGATCAGGCGGCGCTGATCTGCGTGTCGACCGAAACCGACACCGAACACACCTACAGCTTCCGTGACCTGCATGCCGAGGTCCAGCGCATGGCGGCGATCCTGCTTTCACTGGGGGTGAAGCAGGGCGATCGCGTGCTGGTCTACATGCCGATGGTCCCGCAGGCGGTGTTTGCGATGCTGGCCTGTGCGCGCATCGGCGCCATCCACTCGGTGGTGTTCGGAGGGTTCGCGAGCGTCAGCCTGGCCAGCCGCATCGACGATGCGCAGCCAACGGTGATCGTCAGCGCCGACGCGGGCAGCCGCTCCGGCAAGGTGCTGCCCTACAAGCCGCTGCTCGACGAGGCCATCCGGCTGGCTGAGCACAAGCCGACCAAGGTACTGCTGGTCGACCGCGGGCTCAGCCCGATGGACCGGGTGCCCGGACGCGACGTCGATTACGCCGAACTGCGCCAGCAACACCTCGATGCCGTGGTGCCGTGCAGCTGGGTCGAATCCACCCACCCCAGCTACACGCTGTACACCAGCGGGACCACCGGCAAGCCCAAGGGCGTGCAGCGCGACACCGGCGGCTACGCGGTGGCGCTGGCCGCCAGCATGAAGCACATCTATTGCGGCAATCCCGGAGAAACCTTCTTCTGCGGCAGCGACATCGGCTGGGTCGTCGGTCACAGCTACATCGTCTACGGCCCGCTGATCAACGGCATGGCGACCATCCTCTACGAGGGTCTGCCGACGCGACCGGACGCCGGCATCTGGTGGAGTCTGGTCGAGAAGTACCGTGTTTCGGTCATGTTCAGTTCCCCGACCGCGATCCGCGTTCTGAAGAAGGCCGATCCGAAGTACCTCGCGCAGTACGACCTGTCGACATTGCGTGCGTTGTTCCTGGCCGGCGAGCCGCTGGACGAGCCGACCTCGAAGTGGATCGCGGAGTCGCTGGGCAAGCCCATCGTGGACAACTACTGGCAGACGGAAACCGGCTGGCCGATCCTGACCATTGCCAATGGCATCGAGAAGTCTCCTGCCAAGTTCGGCAGTCCCGGCTTCGCGATGTACGGCTACGACGTCAAGGTGATGGACGAACTGACGGGAGAGGAAGTCACCGCGCCCAATCAGAAGGGTGTGCTGGTCATCGAGGGTCCGCTGCCGCCGGGCTGCATGCAGACCGTCTGGCGCGACGACGCCCGATTCGTCAAGACCTACTGGAGCGGCAAGCCTGGCAAGCAGGTCTACAGCACGTTCGACTGGGGAATCCGCGACGAGGATGGCTATTTCTTCATCCTCGGCCGTACCGACGACGTGATCAACGTTGCGGGCCACCGCCTGGGCACCCGCGAGATCGAGGAGAGCATTTCCAGCCACCCGAGCGTGGCCGAGGTCGCTGTGGTCGGCGTGGCCGATGCGCTCAAGGGCCAGGTCGCGATGGCGTTCGTGGTGCTGAAGGACGCGTCTAAGGCGGCCACGGAGGCCGATGCCGCCAGTCTCGAAGCCGAGGTCATGAAGGTGGTCGACAAGCAGCTCGGCGCCCTGGCCCGGCCTGCGCGTGTGCGGTTCGTCGGGGCCCTGCCCAAGACGCGTTCGGGCAAGCTGCTGCGGCGCGCGATCCAGGCCGTGTGCGAACAGCGCGACCCGGGGGACCTGACCACGATCGACGACCCGAGCTCGCTCCAGCAGATCAGGGAATCGATCTCCGGCTGAGATCGCTCGCAATTCGGTGGGTCCGTCCATCCTCCGGGGGATGACGGCCCGCCGGCCGCTGCACAGACTGGTGCTCCAACCATCACCGGAGCAGCAGCATGAACTCGTTCGACCGCATCACACGCCGGCGTGTCCTGGCGACCCTGGCCATGCCGTGGCCTGCACTGCGCTGCCTGGAGGCGCCGGCTGCGCCCTCGGAATCGCCGCCACCGGCCGTGTCACTGCTGACCGAAGCGCCGGCAGACATCGACCCGATCGGCTACCTCGTCAGCGAAAAGCTCGATGGGGTGAGGGCCCTCTGGGACGGCAGCGAGCTGCGCTTTCGGAGCGGACGGCCGATTGCGGCGCCTGCATGGTTCACCGAGGCACTGCCGGTGACTGCACTCGATGGCGAACTGTGGTGCGGCCGTGGTCGCTTCGATTTCGTGTCCGGAGCGGTACGCCGGAACTCGCCCGACGATGCGCTGTGGCGCTCGGTGCGATTCATGATCTTCGAGCTTCCCGGATCCGCAGGCGATTTCGCCCTGCGCGCGGCGCGCATTGCAGACCACGTGCGGATGTCGTCAGCGCAGTTTCTCGGGGCCGTCGAGCAATCGGTGGTCCCCGACCGCGCCTCCTTGCGCAGTCGCCTCGCCGCGGTGGTGCGGGGCGGCGGTGAAGGCCTGGTGCTGCATCGCGAGGATGCGCCCTGGGCGCCGGGGAGAGACCGGTCTGTGCTGAAGCTCAAGCCTCTGCAGGATGCCGAAGCCCAGGTCCTGGCGCACGAGCCCGGACGCGGGCGTCTGACGGGACTGATGGGTGCCCTGCAGGTGCGAAATGAGGTTGGCGTCGCGTTCCGCATCGGAAGCGGCTTCGCCGACGCGCAGCGCCGGGATCCGCCGCCGATTGGAAGCTGGATCACCTACACCCACCGGGGTCACACGCCGGGCGGTGTCCCGCGCTTCGCCAGCTACTGGCGGGCGCGCGATACCGACCTGTGACTCGTCAGAGCACTTCGCTGGCGAAATCGGCGAGTCTCGAACGCTCGCCGCGAGCCAGGGTCACGTGGCCGCTGTGCGGCCAGCCCTTGAACCGGTCCACGGCATAGGTCAGTCCCGAACTGCCTTCAGTGAGGTACGGCGTGTCGATCTGCGCCAGGTTGCCCAGACAGACGATCTTGGTGCCCGGGCCGGCGCGGGTGATCAGCGTCTTCATCTGCTTCGGCGTCAGGTTCTGGGCCTCGTCGATCAGCACGAACTTGTTCAGGAAGGTGCGGCCACGCATGAAGTTCAGGCTCTTGATCTTGATCTTGCTGCGAACCAGGTCGTTGGTCGCCGCGCGGCCCCATTCGCCGGCGCCGCCATCGGTCTTGGAAAGCACCTCGAGGTTGTCGTCGAGCGCGCCCATCCAGGGGCCCATCTTTTCTTCCTCCGTGCCAGGCAGGAAGCCGATGTCCTCGCCCACCGGCACGGTGACGCGTGTGACGATGATCTCCGTGTAGCGGCGGTCGTCCATCACCTGACTCAGCCCGGCAGCCAGAGTCATCAGCGTCTTGCCGGTTCCCGCGGTGCCCGTCAGCGTGATGAAGTCGCACTCCGGGTCCATCAGCAGGTTCAAAGCAAAGTTCTGCTCGCGATTGCGCGCGGTCACGCCCCACACCGCGTTCTTGGCGTGGGTGTATTCGCGCAGCGTGCGCAGCACCGCCGTCTTGCCTGTGATCTCGGTGACCTTCGCATGCAGTGGCGCGGCCCCCGGCGCCTCGAGGTAGACGAACTGGTTGATCAGCAAGGCAGGCACCATGGGCCCGCTGATCCGGTAGAAGGTGAAGCCGCCCTGGTTCCAGCTCTCCATGGTCTTGCCGTGACGGTCCCAGAAGTCGCTGGGCAGTTGCAGCACGCCGGTGTAGAGCAGGTCCCCGTCCTCGAGCGTCTTGTCGTTGAAGTAGTCCTCCGCCGGCAGCCCCAGTGCCCGAGCCTTGATGCGCATGTTGATGTCCTTGGACACCAGCACCACATCCCGCCCGGGTTGCTGCTCGCGCAGTGCCTGCACCACACCGAGGATCTGGTTGTCGGCCTTGCCCTGAGGCAGGCCGGCCGGCAACGTCACATTCACCAGGTTGGTCTGGAAAAACAGCTTGCCGCCCGCCTCGCGATGCCCGGTGCGCGACAGCGGCAGTCCCTCGGTCATGCCATTGATGTCGCGCGTGGCCATGCTTGCGGCCAGCGCATCGAGGTCGCGGCTGACCTGGCGCGCATTGCGTGCGACCTCGGTCATCCCCTTCTTGTGTCCATCAAGCTCCTCGAGCGTGATCATCGGCAGGTAGATGTCGTGCTCGTCGAAGCGGAAGAGGCTCATCGGGTCGTGCATCAGCACGTTCGTGTCGAGCACGAACAGCTTGGCCGGGCCGGTGCCTCTCGGCTTGGACGCGCGCGGCTTCGGTTCGGCACGCTTGATCGGCGCGGCACTGGCATCCAGGGACTCGGCTGCCATCGGAGCACGCGTTGGAGGTGTCGGTGCAAGCGCCGCCGGGTCGTAGAGGCTCAACTCGGCTGGCGCGGCCGGCTCCGCTGCAGCGCTGGTGCGTGGCGAACGCCTGGCGGGCTTGGGTGCTGCCTGGGATTCGAAGTCGGTGACGGACAACAGGGAGGCGCGTTTGGCAGGCGGCTTGGGCAGTGGCATGAGGGCGGAGGATGATGAGTGACAGGCGGGTGGAGACAGGACTCAGGCTGGAAAACAAAGAAGCCGCGCAGGTTCCTGTGCGGCTTCCATTTGAACAGGGCGACGTGACGCGCTGGTACCTGTATGCAATCTTTGAACCAATCAGGCTTCACCCTTCAGGGACTTGGCCGTCTTGAGAACTTCCTCGACGTGGCCGGCGACCTTGAGACCTCTCCATTCGGCGCGCAGCACGCCTGCGCCGTCGATCAGGAAGGTACTGCGCTCGATGCCCTTGACCTTCTTGCCGTACATGATCTTGTTCTTGACCACGCCGAACATGTGGCAAAGCTTCTCCTCGGTATCGGCAATCAGGTCGAACGGGAGTTCCAGGTTCTGCCTGAACTTCTCGTGCGAAGTCATGTTGTCGCGGGAAACCCCGAAAACCACGGCACCGGCGGCAATGAAATCCTTGTGGTGATCGCGAAACTGCATCGCCTCGGTGGTGCAGCCGGGGGTGTTGTCTTTCGGGTAGAAGTACAGGACGATCGACTGGCCGGCGTAGGCCTGCGGGGTGAACTTCACTCCACTGGTGGCGAGCGCTTCAAATTCCGGGAGGGGTTTGTTGAGGGCTGGCGTCATGGAGTCTTGTAGGTGTCGCGCCGTCGTTGGCGTAGCCCACAATTATAGGGGCTGACCACGGGCCCTCTCAGACGGCAACGCGCGCCCTTGGCGTTGCGTCAGTGCTCGAACAGCAGGCCGGCCACGACGTTGCGGCCCTCGGAGAGAAGCACGTTGTAGGTGCGGCAGGCGGCTGCGGTATCCATCGTCTCGAAACCGATGCGCCGGTCGATCAGGGTTCGCAACAGACTGGCAGGTGGAAAGCGCAGCTTCTCGCCGCTGCCGAACAGAATGAGTTCGGGCTCGTGCTGCGCCAGCGCGGCGAAATGCTCGGTGTTCAGGTCGGCAAAGCGAGCCACCGGCCACAGCGTGACGAGTCCAGTCCATGGCACCACGACGCTCGAAGTGAACTGGACCCCGTTGACCATCACACCGTCCTTGCCATGGCGCGCGATCGCGTTGGTACCTTCGATCCGTTCGGCATGCAGTTTCAAGGTCGCGTTCTCACTGTGTCTAGAGCGTAAAATTGTAGGCTTTGCGCCGTTCTGGCGCGATGCCGGAGAGCCCTTTGAAAGCTGTCGCCAAGTCGAGCAAGCTCGCCAACGTCTGCTACGACATCCGTGGTCCGGTGCTCGACAAGGCCCGGCAGATGGAGGAAGAAGGGCAGAAGATCATCAAGCTGAACATCGGCAATCTCGCCGTGTTCGGGCTCGAGCCGCCCGACGAGATCGTGCAGGACATGATCCGCAACCTGCCGCACAGCGCCGGCTACACCGACAGCAAGGGCCTGTTTGCTCCTCGCAAGGCGGTGGTGCACTACATGCAGGAAAAGCACGTCCACGGCGTGACCGTCGATGACGTGTATCTCGGCAACGGGGCCTCCGAACTGAT
>JAGNWJ010000036.1 GCA_017986065.1 Rhizobacter sp.
TCGAATCGGAAAGGCGTGGCTGAGAATTCCAGCATCCCGCCGGTGCTCAGGGCCCGCAATCGGATCTCGACTGCGCGGCCTGTGCTTCGGGCAGTGGTCAGCAGTTCGGCGACCTTCGCCCGAGCCGCTTGCGGCAGGCTATCGGTCAGGGCTTTGCCTTGCATGACGGTCGGTGGAACCCCCAGAAGCTCCTCACATGCGGGGTTCGCCGCGAGCACGCATTGGCTGTCCGCGTCAATCAACAGGACGGCATCGTTGGCTACCTGGAAGAGGAGTCGATACCGAGTCTCAGCCTGACGGCGGTTCCAGTACTGGCGCTCCATATCCTGCTGCGCCTCGACGAAGCGCTGCTGGATGGCCGCGATTGCGCGCAGGTCGCGACCAACGGCAAGAACCGGCCCATCAGCACCGAGGCGAATTGCCGACCAGGTGACAGGCAGTTCGTCACCGATCTGCGACAGGTGGTTAACCTCGCGCCGGCGCGCCGTGAGGCCGCTGCTCGCGACCTCGTCCATCAACGACTGGATCTTTGGCCGGGTGCTTGCGCTGACGGTGTCAATCCAGTGCTGACCCACCCATTGATTGCAACCGTGCTCCTGCACGGCTGCCCCAGCGGCCACGGTGGCGATGACACCGTCTGCGTCGATGACCAGCGCTATGTCGCTAGCAACGTGGGCAATGGTCGCGGCCAGTTCACGGGCCAGAGGCGACAGTGGACTGAGATCTAGTTCGAGCGTGGTGGACACTGGCTGGGGTCTCGGTCACGTGGCGATACCACAGGGAGCGTTGCGCGCACCGAGTGGTGACGTCTGAACTTATCACAAACACTCCGATCGCTGGCATCACTTGCAGCGCCGCTCGAAAGATGCCCCAAGTCTGCGGGCACCTCGTCCTCCGGGCAGAAGGAGTCCGAAATGGGAAGAATCAAGCCGCCATTTCGGGCCGCATTCAGGTGAGGAATCGATGGCCGGATGACGTCACGGACCGCCGAGCGCCAGGAAGTCGCTCGAGTGCGACGACAGGTGCGCGAGCTGTGTTGACGATCACTTGAAATTGCGCCGCTTACGGGGCGCTCTCGACAGCCTCCACGAATTCCAAGGCGATTGGGATCTGACACGGCCGCCTGGAGAGGATCCGCCGGTTTGCCCAGCACGGAAATTCTTGGGGCGCAACCGAGGAGTCCGAACTGGCGACTTCCGGGGTGGGGCAACCGAGCTTCCCAAGCGCACTTTCTTCGCGGCTTCTTTGATGGGTAGAAATAAAAACGGGCCGCGAAGGCCCGTGTTTTTTAGCTACCTGGCGGAGAGAGCGGGATTCGAACCCGCGGGGGGTTATTAGCCCCCGCACGCTTTCCAGGCGTGTGACTTAAACCGCTCATCCATCTCTCCGGAGCCCGGTAGTCTATCCGACGGGCTTCAGTGCGTGGGCGTTCAATGTCTCCAGCGACACGTGGTCGAGCGCCTTGCGGTGCGTGCTTTCCAGCACCACCGGCGGGGCGACACCGGCCTTCAGCGCTTCCAGCCATCGCGTGACGCACAGGCACCAGCGGTCACCCGGCTTCAGGCCGGCGAACCGAAACTCGGGGTGAGGGGTCGTCAGGTCGTTGCCCCGTTCGGCCGAGTAAGCCAGGAACTCCTTCGTGACCTTGGCACACACCACATGCGTGCCGGTGTCGTCGGCGCGGGTGTTGCAGCAACCGTCGCGGAAGAAGCCGGTCAGCGGATCGTAGGAACAGGGCATCAATTCGGTGCCCAGCACGTTGGCGGCCACGGTCAGTTCGCTCCGGGAGGCTTGGTCTTCAGCAGGGTCATGGCGGTGCCGATCAAGGCCGACACCTCGCTCATGTTGCCCGGCACGATCATCGTGTTGTTCTTCTGTGCCAGCTGCGCATAGGCCTCGACGGCCTTCTCGGCGACCTTCAGCTGGACGGCCTGTTCACCGCCCGGCGAGCGGATCGCTTCGGCGATCTTTCGAATGGCCTCGGCGGTGGCGTCGGCCACCGCGATGATGGCTGAAGCCTCGCCCTGCGCATTGTTGATCTCGGCCTGGCGCTGGCCTTCGGAGCGGGCGATGAACGCTTCGCGCTCGCCGGTGGCGATGTTGATCTGCTCCTGCTTGCGGCCTTCGGAAGCCGCGATCAGCGCGCGCTTCTCTCGCTCGGCGGTGATCTGTGCCTGCATCGAACGCAGGATCTCGGCTGGCGGCGTCAGGTCCTTGATCTCGTAGCGCAGCACCTTTACGCCCCAGTTGGCGGCGGCCTCGTCGAGCGCGTTGACCACCGAGGCGTTGATG
This sequence comes from Rhizobacter sp., assembly GCA_017986065.1. Classification (GTDB taxonomy): domain Bacteria; phylum Pseudomonadota; class Gammaproteobacteria; order Burkholderiales; family Burkholderiaceae_C; genus PBB1. The sequence goes on from JAGNWJ010000036.1 coordinate 2,293, forward strand.
GTGTCGCGTTCCTCGAAGGTCTTGTCGAGTTCCATCTTGCCGATCACCGAGCGCAGCAGCGTCTGCGCCAGCTGCGTGATCGCGACGATGTAGTTGCTCGATCCGTAGCTGGCGCGCATCGGGTCGGTGACCTGGAAATAGATGATCCCGTCGACCTGCAACTGGGTGTTGTCACGCGTGATGCAGATCTGGCTGGGCACGTCGAGCGGCACTTCCTTCAGCGAGTGCTTGTAGGCCACGCGTTCGACGAACGGGACGACGAACTTCAGTCCCGGAGTCAGTGTGCGGTCGTACTTGCCCAGCCGCTCTACGACCCAGGCGTTCTGCTGGGGCACGATCTTGAAGGTGCGGACGATGAAGATGATCGCGATGACAGCGATGACGACGGCGAATTCCATGGCTGGCTTTCCTTGAGTGAGCGAGTGGGGCCGAACTACAGGGCCGAGTGCGGTGCCGTGGTGGCCGGGTCCGCTGGTGATGGCGATGCCGATGACGCGGGGGCCACGACGAGCCAGTTGCCCTCGACGGCGGTGACGCGGTGCATGCCCGCAGCCGCTGCACAGCCCGGCTGCAGACGGGCCGTCCAGGCGGTGCCCCGATAGGAAACGCGAGCGGTGAGGTCGGGCGCCCATTCGACGACTTGCACGGTCTCGCCGATGTCGAGGTTGACATCGCGGTTTTCGCGGGCGGGCAGGCTGTGCGGATGTTGCATGCGCTTCCAGTGCCACAGCGCTGTCGCTCCGCTCGCAACCACTGCCGCAACAGTGACCTGCATCGAACCACCCAGCCCGAGGTGTGCCGCCAGTGCACCACAGGCGAGGCCGAGCGCGATCATCAGCAGGTAGAAGGTTCCGGTGGCGAGCTCGACCGCCACCGCGAGCCCGGCCGCCACCCACCAGAACGTGGCGTGTGCAAAGTCCATGACACCCTCGCTATTTCAGGTCCGTATCGACCGGGCGCAGTGTAGTTCCCGTGCGATTTATCGACGTGGGGCGCAGTTGGGTCGAGCGCGGATCAATGGGCGTCGAGCCGTCACGCCTTCGGCCTAAACTTCGCGCTCTTTCCACGCTGCCCACCGGGACTGCCATGCTGCGCTTTCGCTTTCCGATCGTGATCATCGACGAGGACTACCGCTCGGAAAACACCTCCGGTCTGGGCATCCGTGCGCTGGCGCAGGCCATCGAGAAGGAAGGCTTCGAAGTGCTGGGTGCCACCAGCTACGGCGACCTCAGCCAGTTCGCGCAGCAGCAGAGCCGCGCCGGTGCCTTCATCCTGTCGATCGACGACGAGGAGTTCACGCCCGGCCCCGAGCTCGATCCGGCGGTACTGAACCTGCGCAAGTTCATCGAGGAAATCCGGTTCAAGAACGCCGACATCCCAATCTACATCTACGGCGAGACCCGCACCTCGCAGCACCTGCCGAACGACGTGCTGCGCGAGCTGCACGGTTTCATCCACATGTTCGAGGACACGCCGGAGTTCGTCGCGCGTCACATCATCCGCGAGGCCAAGACCTACCTGGACGGGCTGGCGCCGCCGTTCTTCAAGGCACTGATGGACTACGCGCAGGACGGCTCTTACTCGTGGCACTGCCCCGGTCACAGTGGCGGCGTGGCGTTCCTGAAGAGCCCGGTCGGCCAGATGTTCCACCAGTTCTTCGGCGAGAACATGCTGCGTGCCGACGTCTGCAACGCAGTCGAGGAGCTCGGCCAACTGCTCGACCACAACGGCGCCATCGGCGCGTCCGAGCGCAACGCCGCGCGCATCTTCAACGCCGATCACTGCTTCTTCGTCACCAACGGCACCAGCACCTCCAACAAGATGGTGTGGCACCACACGGTGGCGCCGGGCGACGTGGTGGTGGTCGACCGCAACTGCCACAAGTCGATCCTGCACGCGATCATCATGACGGGCGCGGTGCCGGTCTTCCTGAGGCCGACGCGCAACCACTACGGGATCATCGGCCCGATCCCGGAGTCGGAGTTCTCGCCCGACGCGATCCGCAAGAAGATCGCCGCCAACCCGTTGCTCAAGGGCGTCAACGCGAAGACCGTCAAGCCGCGCATCCTGACGCTGACGCAGAGCACCTACGACGGAGTGCTCTACAACACCGAGACCATCAAGCACGCGCTCGACGGCTACATCGACACGCTGCATTTCGACGAGGCCTGGCTGCCGCACGCGGCGTTCCACCGCTTCTACGGCAGCTACCACGCGATGGGCAAGAAGCGCGTGCGCCCGAAGGACCAGATCGTGTTCGCGACGCAGTCGACGCACAAGCTGCTCGCCGGCATCAGCCAGGCTTCTCAGGTGCTGGTGCAGGACGCGGTCGACCGCAAGCTCGACCGCCACCTCTTCAACGAGGCCTACCTGATGCACACCAGCACCAGCCCGCAGTACGCGATCATCGCCAGCTGCGACGTGGCGGCGGCGATGATGGAAGCGCCGGGCGGGCCCGCACTGGTGGAAGAAAGCATCAGCGAGGCGCTCGACTTCCGCCGCGCGATGCGCAAGGTCGACAAGGAGTTCGGCCGCGACTGGTGGTTCAAGGTCTGGGGCCCGGACAAGCTGTGCGCCGATGGCATCGGCAAGAGCGCCGACTGGGTGCTGAAGGCCGGTGAGAAGTGGCACGGCTTCGGCGATCTGGCCGAGGGTTTCAACCTGCTCGACCCGATCAAGAGCACCGTCATCACTCCGGGGCTCGACATGTCGGGCAAGTTCGCCAAGACCGGCATCCCGGCGAGCATCGTCACCAAGTACCTCGCCGAGCACGGCATCGTGGTCGAGAAGACCGGTCTCTACTCGTTCTTCATCATGTTCACGATCGGCATCACCAAGGGCCGCTGGAACACGATGGTGACTGCGCTGCAGCAGTTCAAGGACGACTACGACCGCAACCTGCCGATGTGGAAGATGCTGCCGGAGTTCGTCGCCAAGTACCCCCGCTACGAACGCATGGGCCTGCGTGACCTGTGCCAGAGCATCCACGCGATGTATGCCAAGGGCGACATCGCGCGATTGACCACCGAGATGTACCTCTCCGACCTGCAGCCGGCGATGAAGCCGAGCGACGCTTACGCCTACATCGCGCATCGCAGGACCGAACGCGTCGAGATCGAGTCCCTCGAAGGGCGCATCACGACGACGCTGCTGACGCCTTACCCGCCGGGCATTCCCTTGCTGATTCCGGGCGAGGTGTTCAACAAGAAGATCGTCGACTACCTGCGGTTCACGCGCGACTTCAACGCGGCGTTCCCGGGCTTCGACACCGATGTGCACGGCCTGGTCGAGGAAGACCTCGAAGGCGGCGGCAAGCGCTACGGCGTCGACTGCGTGCGCGAAGACTGAAGGCGTCGCGCCGGGGCTTCGAATGTTCACCTACATCTGTCTCGGCACCAGTGACCTGGTGCGGGCGGCTGCGTTCTACGACCCCGTGATGGCCGCCCTCGGCCTGCAGCGCTGCGACACATCGAACGAGCCCGACTGGGAGGGCTGGATCGGGTGGGGCACCTACCTCGATGCGGGTCGGGTGGAGGTCGCGCTGTGGCTTTGCCAACCCTTCAATCGCCAGCCCGTCAGCGTCGGCAACGGGACCATGGTGGCTTTTGCCGCGTCGTCATGGGAGCAGGTGCAGGCCTTCCACCGTGAGGCCCTGCAACACGGTGGCATCTCCGAAGGCGAGCCCGGTCTGCGTGCCCACTACGGCCCCGACTTCTACGCGGCCTACGTTCGCGACCCGGACGGCCACAAGCTGGCGGCAGTGTGCCGGGGCATCGAGCCGCCGGCCTGAATTCGCTGGCGGGAACGGGCTCGCCGCCTGCCGAGCTTCAGAACAGACCCGACACCTTCCCGTCGTCGTCGATGTCGATCCGCTCTGCCGAAGGCACCTTCGGCAGACCCGGCATGGTCATCATGTCGCCGCAGATCGCCACGATGAACCCGGCGCCGTTGGCCAGCCGCACCTCGCGCACGTTCAGCGTGTGCCCGCTCGGGGCGCCGCGCACCGAGGGGTCGGCCGAGAACGACATCTGCGTCTTCGCCATGCAGACGGGGAAGCTGCCGTAGTCCTTGTTCCACTCGTCGAGCTGCCGACGCACCGCATCGGTGAAGGTCACCTGCCCTGCACCGTAGATCTTCGTGGCGACGGCAGTGATCTTGGCCTGCAGCGTGTCGGTGTCCTCGTAGACGAACTTGTGCGGCCCATGCGTGCCCTCTGCAAGCGCGACCACCGCGCGCGCCAGGTCCTCGGCCCCCTTGCCACCCTCGGCCCAGTGACGCGCCAGGACGAAATGACCGCCCAGCGCCTCGATGCGCCCCTTCAGCAGCGCGATCTCGGCTTCGGTGTCGAAGGTGAAGTGATTGACCGACACCACGCACGGCAAGCCGTAGTGCAGCGTGATGTTTTTCAGGTGGCGCTCGATGTTGACGATGCCCTTGTCGAGGGCCTCGAGGTTCTCCCGGTTCAGGTCTTCCTTCTTGACACCGCCGTGGAACTTCAGCGCTCGCAGCGTCGCCACCAGCACCACCGCAGCAGGCTTCAGCCCGGCCATGCGGCACTTGATGTCGATGAACTTCTCGGCACCGAGGTCGGCGCCGAAGCCTGCCTCGGTGACCACGTAGTCAGCCAGCTTGAGGCCGGCCTTCGTGGCCATGACCGAGTTGCAGCCATGCGCGATGTTGGCGAACGGGCCGCCGTGGATGATGGCCGGGTTGTTCTCGAGCGTCTGCACCAGGTTCGGCTTGATCGCATCCTTCAGCAGGGTGGCCATAGCGCCCTGGGCATTCAGGTCGCGGGCGTAGACCGGCTTGCGGTCACCCTGGGTGTAGCCGATGACGATGCGGCCCAGGCGCGCCTTCAGGTCGTTGCGCGAGAGCGCCAGGCACAGGATGGCCATCACTTCCGAGGCCACGACGATGTCGTAGCCGTCCTCGCGCACGAAGCCATTGGCCGTGCCGCCCATGCCGACGACGATCTTGCGCAGCGCGCGATCGTTCATGTCGACGACGCGCTTCCACTGGATCAGGCGCGGATCGATGCGCAGCTCGTTGCCCTGGTGGATGTGGTTGTCGATCAGCGCCGACAGCAGGTTGTGCGCGGCGCCTATCGCGTGGAAGTCACCCGTGAAGTGCAGGTTGATGTCTTCCATCGGCACGATCTGCGCGTATCCGCCGCCGGCTGCGCCGCCCTTGACTCCGAACACCGGGCCGAGCGACGGTTCGCGCAGGCAGATCATCGTCTTCTTGCCGATGCGGTTCAGCGCATCGCCCAGGCCCACCGTGGTGGTGGTCTTGCCTTCGCCGGCGGGCGTCGGGCTGATCGCGGTGACCAGGATCAGCTTGCCATCGGGGCGCGCATCCAGACTGTTCAGGTATTCGAGCGAGATCTTCGCCTTGTAGTGCCCATAGGGCTCGAGTGCATCCTCCGGGATGCCGATGCGGGCCGCCACCTGGTTGATGCGGTGCATCGTGGCCTGCTGGGCGATGTCGATGTCGGATGCCATGTCTACTCCGTGATGCGTGGTGCTCGAGAACTCCGGCTCGTGGCCCTCGATGCGCTGGGGCGCAACTTTATACGGGAGCCGCCGCCGCGGACTCGGTACTTTCGTGCCCGACTTTCAGCGTGGGGCGCCTATCGCGGCGGCCTTGGCCATCAGCGCCTGGGCCATGCGGATGTTCACGACGTCGATCAAGCGGCCGTCGAGCGATACCGCACCCAGTCCCTGCTTGTTGGCGTGCGCCAGTGCCTCGATGATGCGCCGCGCCTGATGCAGTTCGGCCTCTGTCGGCGTGTAGATCTCGTTGGCTGGCTCGATCTGCGACGGGTGGATCACCCACTTGCCTTCGTAGCCGAGGACCGCGGCGCGGCGGGCTGCGGACACGAAGCCTTCGGGATCGGCGAAATTGCCGAAAGGCCCGTCGACCGGTCGCAGGCCGTAGGCGCGGCAGGCCACCAGCATGCGGGCCTGCGCGGCGTGCCACGGATCGGTCCAGAAGGCGTGGCGCTGGCCTGCGGCATCGGGGTCGCTTAGCACGGTGCTGTCCGGATGCACGCCGCCGATGGAGGTGGTGCGTGCGCGCGTCGACGCGGCGAAATCGGCGATGCCGAAGCTCATGGCCTCCAGCCGCTTCGACGATTGCGCGATGGCCTCCACGTTCGCCATGCCGAGCGCCGTCTCGATCAGCGCCTCGAATCCGATGCGCTTGGTGCGCTGCTTCGCAGCCTCGATCTGCGAGACCAGCATGTCCACCGCGTAGATGTCGGCAGCGACGCCGACCTTCGGGATCAGGATCATGTCCAGCCGTGGGCAGGCTTCGACGATGTCGATCACGTCGCGGTACATGTAATGCGTGTCGAGCCCGTTGATGCGCACCATCACGGTCTTGCTGCCCCAGTCGATGTCGTTGAGGGCGGCAACGATGTTCCGGCGCGCCTGTTCCTTGTCGTCGGGCGCCACGGCGTCTTCGCAGTCCAGGAACACCGCGTCGGCAGCGGAGCGCGCTGCTTTCTCGAAGAGGTGGGTCTTCGAGCCCGGGACCGCCAGCTCCGATCGGTGCAGACGTGGGCTGGCCTGCGGAATGACGGTGAAGCTCATGGGGGGACTCCTGGCGGCAAGCTCTGTCGACAATGCGGGATTTTGATCGACCGCGCAGCACGATACGCCCGATCATTCGATGACCGAACCGCCCGACAGGACCACGACATGACCGAACACCTGGTGTTTCTCGACCGCTCGACCTTGCAGGCGACCGTGCGTCGTCCCACCTTCGACCACACCTGGGAAGAGTTTCCCGCCTCATCGGCCGAACAGGCGGTCGAGCGCCTGCGCCATGCCACCATTGCGCTGACCAACAAGGTGCCATTGCGCGCCGAGGCGCTGGGCCGGTTGCCGGAGCTGAAGCTGATCGCGGTTGCAGCCACGGGCTACGACGTGATCGATGTCGCCGCTTGCCGCGAACGAGGCATCGCGGTCTGCAACATCCGGAATTACGCTGTTCACACGGTGCCCGAGCACGTTTTTGCCCTGATCCTGGCGCTGCGTCGCAGCCTGCTGGCTTACCGCGCGGATGTGGAGCGCGGTCGCTGGCAGCAGGCTGATCAATTCTGCTTCTTCGATCACCCGATCCGCGACCTCCACGGCAGCACGATGGGCATCTTCGGCGGCGGCACGCTGGGGCAGGGCACCGCCGCACTGGCCCGCGCGTTCGGGATGCGAGTGCTGTTCGCCGCAGTCTCGCCGACCGGCCAGGCCGGTGCCGAGCGCTCGCCGGTCGATCAGGTGCTGGCCGAATCCGACGTGATCTCGATGCACTGCCCGCTCACGCCGGCCACCCGCAACCTGATCGGTGCCGAGCAGTTGCGCCGGATGAAGCCCAGCGCGATCCTGATCAACACCGCGCGCGGTGGGCTGGTCGACGAAGAGGCGCTGGTCACGGCCCTGCGGGAGGGCTGGATCGCCGGCGCCGGCTTCGATGTGCTCACCACCGAACCGCCCCGCCTGGGCAACCCCCTGCTCGACCTGCGGCTGCCCAATTTCATCCTGACACCGCACGTCGCCTGGGCTTCCGGTGGTGCCATGCAGATACTGGCCGATCAGCTGATCGACAATGTCGAATTGTTCGTCAAAGGCACCCCGCGGCATCTGGTGACCTGACGGTTCATCCGACGCAATGCATCGCATCCACTTGTTCGAGATCACGACATGAAGAAGCTCCTGTTCCAGATCGACACCGACCCGATTCCCGCGGTGTTCGATACCGTGGTGGCCTACGACGGCGGTGCCGATCACGTGACGGCCCACGGCGGCATCACGCCCGACAACGTCGGCCCGCTGGTCGATGGAACGATCTTCACGCGCTCACCGAGGGAGAAGCGCTTCACCGCGATCTTCGTCGGCGGCAGCAACCTGGCTGCGGGCGAGGCCCTGCTGAAGGCGGTCCAGAAGAAGTTCTTCTCCAATTTCCGCGTCTCGGTGATGCTCGACAGCAATGGCTCGAACACGACGGCCGCTGCGGCGGTGGCCTGTCTGCTGAAGAGTGCCGGCGGCAGTCTGGCCGGGCAGCGGGCGGTGATCCTCGCCGGCACCGGCCCGGTCGGTCAGCGTGCGGCGGTGATGCTGGCCAAGGAAGGCGTCTCGGTGGCGATCACCTCGCGGACCCTGGGCAATGCGCAGAAGGCGTGCGATCACCTGAAGGCCGGCTTCGGTATCGACGTGACCGCGATCGAGGCGCCCGATCTGGATTCCCGCGCTCGGGCCTGCGAGGGCGCACAGGTGGTTCTGGCCACCGGCGCGGCGAGCTCGGTACTTTTGCGGGAGTCGGACTGGAAAAGCAACCCAACCATCCGCTACATGGCCGACGCCAACGCCACGCCGCCGCTTGGCATCGAGGGCATGGACATGATGGATCGCGGCATCGAGCGTGACGGCCGCATCTGCTGGGGAGCGATCGGATTCGGCGCGGTCAAGCTCGCCGTGCATCGTGCCTGCATCGCGCAGTTGTTCGAGGCGCCCGACCAGGTGCTGGACGCCGAGGCCATCTACGCCCAGGCCAAATCGATGGTCTGACCGGAACACCGCCACCATGATCGTTCAACAACCTGTCACGACCTTTCTCGACGACCTTGCCAGCGGCTCGGCCACACCCGGTGGTGGCAGCGCCGCGGCCATCATGGGCGCGATGGGTGCGGCCCTGGTCAGCATGATGTGCAACCTGACCATCGGCAAGAAGAACTACGCCGAGGTCGAGGGCGAGATGCAGTCGCTGCTGGCGGCTGCCGAGGAACTTCGCCTGCAACTCGCCGGCATGGTGGCCGAAGACATCGGTGCGTTCGATGCACTGATGGCCGCCTATGCGATGCCCAAGGACACCGACGAGCAAAAGACCAAGCGCAGTGCTGCGATCCAGGAAGGGCTGAAGGCGGCTACCGACGTGCCGCTGGCCTGCGCGCGTGCCAGCGCCGGCGTGATTGCGGTGGCCATGCGTGCGGCACAGGTGGGCAATCGCAACGTCATCAGCGACGCCGGGGTCGGCGCGCTCGCTGCGCAGGCAGCGCTGCGCAGCGCTGCGCTGAACGTCTATATCAACGTGCCGAGCATCAGGGACGAGGCGTTTGCGCTCTCGCGGCGTACCGAGATCGATGCGCTGCTCGCCAGCGCGGTGCCGCTGGCAGAGCAGGTCTACGAACTGGTCAAGAACGAGCTCTGATCAGCCGGCGTCGGTGCCGCCGCCCATCGCGTGGCTGAATCCGGCGTCGACGTACGTGATCTCGGAGGTCACGCCGGCTGCCAGGTCGGAAAGCATGAAGGCGGCCACGTTGCCGACGTCGTCGATCGTCACGTTCCGGCGCAGTGGCGCATTGGTCTCGACCACTTCCAGGATCTTGCCGAAGCCCTTGATGCCCGACGCGGCCAGCGTCTTGATCGGCCCGGCCGAGATGCCGTTGACGCGGATGCCGCGCGGCCCGAGGCTGGACGCGAGGTAGCGCACGCTGGCTTCGAGAGAGGCCTTGGCCAGACCCATCGTGTTGTAGTTCGGCACGACGCGCGCCGCGCCGAGGTAGGTCAGCGTGAGCAAGGCCGCACCGGGGCGCAGCCGGGGCAGGGCCGCCTTGGCCATGGCCGGGAAGCTGTAGGCCGAGATGTCGTGTGCTATGCGAAACCCCTCGCGTGACAGGCCGTCGAGAAAGTCGCCGGCGATCGACTCGCGCGTGGCAAAGCCGATCGAGTGCACGAAGCCGTCGAATTCAGGCCACAACTCGCCCATGTCGCTGAACAACCGCTCGATCTGCGCATCGTCGGCGACATCGCAGTCGTAGACCATCGTCGACCCGAATTCGGCCGCCAGTTCGGTGATGCGCTCCTTGAAGCGTTCGCCGACGTAGCTGAACGCCAGTTCGGCGCCTTCTCGGTGGCAAGCGCGCGCGATGCCGTAGGCGATCGACCGGCTGGACAGGACGCCAGTGATCAAGAGCCGCTTGCCAGTCAGGAATCCCATGCTTTCTCCTTGAACAATCGAAGCCGCGCGATTTTGCATGCAGTCCGCGGCTGCCTACCTGCGCTGCCCCAACAAAAAGCCCCGCTGCGAGCAGCGGGGCTTGATGGGGCTGTCGCCAGCGGCGGGAATCAGGCGGATGCCTTCTCCGCGGCGTCCGTGAACTCCTCGATCTTGTCGAAGTTCAGGTACTGGTAGACCTTGTCGCTGGCTGCGGTCAGCACGCCCATGTCCTGCAGGTACTCCTCGCGGGTCGGGATGCGGCCGAGCTTCGAGCAGATCGCGGCCAGTTCTGCCGAGCCAAGATAGACGTTGCTGTTCTTACCGAGGCGGTTCGGGAAGTTGCGGGTGCTCGTCGAGAACACGGTCGCGCCTTCCTTGACCTGCGCCTGGTTGCCCATGCACAGGCTGCAGCCCGGCATTTCCATGCGCGCGCCGGCGCTTCCGAGCACGCCGTAGTGCCCTTCGTCGCTGAGCTTCTTCGCGTCCATCTTGGTCGGCGGTGCAACCCACAGCTTGACCGGGATGTCGCGCTTGTTCTCGAGCAGCTTGCTGGCGGCGCGGAAGTGACCGATGTTGGTCATGCACGAGCCGATGAACACTTCATCGATCTTCGCGCCGGCAACCTCGGAGAGCGTCTTCACGTCGTCCGGGTCGTTCGGGCAGGCAACGATCGGCTCGTGGATGTCGGCCAGGTCGATCTCGATCACCGCAGCGTATTCGGCATCGGCGTCGCCCTTCAGCAATTGCGGATCGGCCAGCCAGGCCTCCTGCGCTGCGATGCGGCGCGCCAGCGTGCGGGCATCGGCGTAGCCCTCGGAGATCATCCACTTCATCAGCGTGATGTTGCTGTGGATGTACTCGATGATCGGCTCCTTGTTCAGGTGCACGGTGCAACCGGCGGCGCTGCGTTCGGCCGAAGCATCGCTCAGTTCGAAGGCCTGTTCCACCTTCAGGTCGGGCAAGCCCTCGATCTCGAGGATGCGACCGCTGAAGATGTTCTTCTTGCCCTTCTTCTCGACGGTCAGCTGACCGGCCTTGATCGCGTACAGCGGGATCGCATTGACCAGATCGCGCAGCGTCACGCCCGGTTGCATCTTGCCCTTGAAGCGCACCAGCACGCTCTCGGGCATGTCGAGCGGCATCACGCCGGTGGCGGCGGCGAACGCCACCAGGCCCGAACCGGCAGGGAAGCTGATGCCGATCGGGAAGCGCGTGTGGCTGTCGCCGCCGGTGCCCACCGTGTCAGGCAGCAGCAGGCGGTTGAGCCAGCTGTGGATCACGCCGTCGCCCGGGCGCAGCGCGATACCACCGCGGTGGCTGATGAAGTCGGGCAGCTCGTGGTGCATCTTCACGTCGACCGGCTTCGGATACGCAGCGGTGTGGCAGAACGACTGCATCACCAGATCGGCGCTGAAGCCCAGGCACGCCAGGTCCTTCAGCTCGTCGCGAGTCATCGGGCCGGTGGTGTCCTGCGAACCGACCGAGGTCATGCGCGGCTCGCAGTAGGTGCCAGGACGCACGCCCACCTGCTGGCCGTTGACGATGGGCAGGCCGCAGGCCTTGCCGACCATCTTCTGGCCGAGGCTGTAGCCCTTCTTGGTGTCGGCTGGGTTCTGCGGCAGACGGAACAGCGTGCTGACCGGCAGGCCCAGCGCTTCGCGAGCCTTGGCAGTCAGGCCTCGGCCAATGATCAGCGGGATGCGGCCACCGGCGCGCACTTCGTCGAACAGCACATCGCTCTTGACCTTGAACTCGGCGATGACCTTGCCGTCCTTCAGTGCCTTGCCCTCGTAGGGGCGCAACTCGACCACATCGCCCATGTTCATCTGGTTCACGTCGAGTTCGATCGGCAGTGCGCCGGCGTCTTCCATCGTGTTGTAGAAGATCGGCGCGATCTTGGTGCCAAGGCACACGCCACCGAAGCGCTTGTTCGGCACGAACGGGATGTCCTCTCCAGTGAACCACAGCACCGAGTTGGTGGCCGACTTGCGGCTCGAGCCGGTGCCGACCACGTCGCCGACGTAGGCCACCAGGTTGCCCTTGGCGCGCAGGTCTTCGATGAAACGGATCGGGCCGCGCTTGCCGTCTTCTTCGGGCGTGATGCCGGGCCGCGCATTCTTCAGCATCGCCAGCGCGTGCAGCGGGATGTCGGGGCGACTCCAGGCGTCCGGTGCGGGCGACAGGTCGTCGGTGTTGGTTTCGCCGGTGACCTTGAAGATCGCCACGGTGATGCTCTTGGGCACCTCGGGCCGCGAGGTGAACCATTCCGCGTCCGCCCAGCTCTGCAGCACCGACTTGGCGTTGGCATTGCCCTTGTCTGCCTTGTCCTTGACGTCGTGGAACTGGTCGAACATCAGCAGCGTGTTCTTCAGGCCGGCTGCGGCAACGGAGCCGACCGCGGAGCTGTCGAGCAGGTCGATCAGCGGGCTGATGTTGTAGCCGCCGAGCATCGTGCCGAGCAACTGGGTTGCGGTCTCGGGGCTGATCAGCGAACACTTCTCGGTGCCGTGCGCGACAGCCGCCAGGTAGCTGGCCTTGACGCGGGCTGCGTCGTCCACGCCGGCAGGCACGCGGTGAGTGATGAGATCGACCAACGTCTTCTCTTCTCCAGCCGGGGGGGCCTTCAGCAACTCGATCAACTCGCTTGTCTGCTTGGCCGACAGGGGCAGCGGCGGAATCCCCAGGGCGGCGCGTTCGGCGACATGGAGGCGATAGGCTTCAAGCATGGTGTGGCTCCTTCATAGATGACTGGAATTCGAACGTTCGGTCTGCTCCGACCGGCGGGACAGGGCGAACGTCTTGCTGGGTATGGTTTGTCGATATCCGCGGTTTCGCAGCTCAGGGTGCGGGCTTCGCAGAGGCACTGATGGAATTTCCAAGTGACGGCTGATCGGCCTCCAGCGCGAGGCGTTCCCTTGCGGCCAGGAGCTCCGCTCGATGTCCTTCGCCCACGCATTCGTCGACCAGACGATTTCCGGCCTTCACGTTGAGCAGCATCGACTTGCTGGCAATCTGCACCATCAGTGTCTGCCCCTTCACGTCCTCCAGCCGGATCGCGCCGGTGGATGACAGCACGGGCTTCATCAGGTAGGTCGACTTGGCGAATCGCAGGTCGACATAGGCCGGATGCTGTTCGCTTGGCTTGGTGTGGACGACCTGCTTGAACTCGCACTGGTACTCGCCGTAGTAGACGCGTTCCGCAGCGCTGCGTTGCTCGTCGCTTGCAGGTTCGGGCGGCTGATCGTTGGGCAGTGCCTTCTTCGAACCCGCCTTGGCCTTGGTTTGGGAGCTGGCTCTCGGCGCAACCTTGTCGGCCGACTTGACCGCGGCAGGCTCGGCCGCGAGCGCGGGCAGCGACACCATCCCGCCCAGTGCGACGCAAAGCGCTGCAGCGGACACCGATGCGCACGCGATCAGCCTGCTCGCCGCAGCGCCGGCCGGGCACGATGGAGTCGAAATTGATGCGAGAGCGTTCATTGACGTCACCGGTGGTTCGGACCAGGGATTTTCAGCACAAGCTCGGTGCACATCGAGCGCGGGAGGCGCGAAAATTCGAAACGGCTGGTTGCGCCGAACAGCTGCTGCAGGTTCCGGGCCGAAGCCACCCGAACAGCCGAAAAAAAGCCGGCCTCCGCAGGGGTGGCCGGCTTGGGCGCTGGGCGCATGACGCAGCTGTGTGGGTCCGGGATCAGAGCAGGTGCTTGACGCCGTCCTGCTCGTCGGTCAGTTCTTTGAGCGTGATGTTGATGCGTTCCTGGCTGAAGGCGTCGATTTCCAGGCCTTCGACGATCTTGTACTCGCCGCCCGCGGTGGTGACCGGGTAGCCGAACATGACGCCCTTGGGGATGCCGTACTCGCCATTCGACGGAATGCCCATCGTCACCCACTGGCCGTTGGTGCCGAGCGCCCAGTCGCGCATGTGGTCGATGGCGGCGTTGGCGGCCGACGCTGCAGACGACACGCCGCGCGCGGCGATGATGGCGGCGCCGCGCTTGCCTACGGTCGGCAGGAACGTGTCCTTGTTCCACGCGTCATCGTTGATCATGGCCTTGACCGATTGGCCGTCGATCGTGGCGAAGCGGTAGTCGGCATACATGGTCGGCGAGTGGTTGCCCCACACGGCCAGCTTCTGGATGCTCGACACCGGCTTGCCGGTCTTCGCGGCGATCTGCGATGCAGCGCGGTTGTGATCGAGACGCAGCATGGCGGTGAAGTTCTTGGCGGGCAGATCGGGCGCGCTCTTCATCGCGATGTAGGCATTGGTGTTGGCAGGGTTGCCGACCACCAGCACCTTGACGTTGCGCGAGGCGGACGCATTCAGCGCCTTGCCCTGGGCAGTGAAGATCTGGGCGTTGGCGGCCAGCAGGTCGGAGCGCTCCATGCCGGGGCCGCGTGGGCGGGCACCCACGAGCAGCGCGTAGTCGGTGTTCTTGAATGCTGCCACCGGGTCGCTGTGGGCTTCGATGCCAGCCAGCAATGGGAACGCGCAGTCGTCGAGTTCCATGATCACGCCCTTGAGCGCGTTCTGGGCCTTTTCGTCCGGGATCTCGAGCAGTTGCAGGATGACCGGCTGGTCCTTGCCGAGCATTTCTCCAGAGGCGATGCGAAACAGCAGTGCGTAACCGATTTGGCCTGCAGCGCCGGTGACGGCAACGCGAACGGGGGACTTGCTCATGGGGAATCTCCAGAAAAGGTTGAGTACGGAATCGGGACGGATAAGCGGTGGCGCGGTCTGGACGGCAACCGAGCAAACCCCTAATTGTATGCAGCGGGACTTTGAAGTGTAGGGATGAACCCGGGGCAAGTCAAAAGTCTTATGTAAGACATAAGATATCAGTCGAACATCACCAGCTTCGGCTGGACTATCACCTCACTCCTGTGCTGCAATTCGCGCCATGAAAAATTCGCCCGCACTTGCTGTGGAGCCGCTGCCGGCGGCTCGTCCGGGCGATGGCACCTCTCCGTCCTTCAGTCCGCTTTACCAGCAGATCAAGACGCTGATGACACGCAGCCTGCGTGTGGGCGAGTGGCGTCCGGGCGAGGCCATTCCGAGCGAAATGGAGCTTGCCGCGCGCTTCAAGGTCAGCCAGGGTACGGTGCGCAAGGCCATCGACGAACTGGCGGCGGAAAACCTGCTCGTGCGGCGGCAGGGCAAGGGCACTTTCGTTGCCACGCATGCCGAGCAGAAGGTGCAGTACCGGTTCCTGCGCCTGATGCCGGATGACGGCGAATCCGGTACCGTCCAGCGGCGTTTCATCGATTGCCGACGTCTCCGATCGACTGCCGATGTGGCACGTGCGCTCGCGATGAGCCCGGGCGATTCGGTCGTCAACGTCCGTCGGGTTCTCACGTTCAATTCCACGCCGGTCGTGCTCGACGACATCTGGTTGCCCGGACTCCTCTTCAAGGGCCTGACTGCAGAGCGTCTGAGCGATTACCGGGGCCCGATGTACGGGCTCTTCGAAAGCGAGTTCGGGGTCCACATGATCCGCGCCGACGAGAAGATCCGTGCGGTGACGGCGGATGCCGCGTCTGCGCAGTTGCTCGCGGTCGACGTGGGTTTCCCGCTGCTCAGTGTCGAGCGCCTGTCCTTGACCTACGACGACAAGCCGGTCGAGTTGCGTCGTGGCCTGTACAACACGTCGCGTTACCACTACCGGAATGCGCTCAGCTGAATTCCCCTCTCGCTCGCGTCCGTGCGCAGTCATTCATGCGTTTCGACTCATGACGGTATTAGCACGTGCTGCATTGCAATAAACTCAGTGGTTTGCAGATCGCTGCGAAACGAAAGATTTAGATGTCAGAAACCCTGAAGCCGCGGCCCACTCACCGCAATATTCACATCAGCCAGATCGTCAAGTACCGTTTGCCGCCTGCCGGCATCGTGTCGATCCTGCACCGCGTCAGTGGTGTCGGCATGTTCCTGCTGATGCCGTTCATCATCTGGATGTTCGACACCAGCGTCACTTCCGAGATCTCCTACAGCCAGTTCACCAGCGTCTTCACGGGAGGCTTGGGCATCCTGCCGGGATGGCTCTTCAAGCTGATCGCGCTGGGCCTGACCTGGGCGTTTCTCCACCACTTCATCGCCGGGGTCCGCCATCTGTGGATGGACATGACGCATGCAGTGACCAAGGAGTTCGGTCACAGCTCGGCGCTCGCGACCCTCGGTTTGAGCCTGTTGCTGACGGCTCTGCTCGGTTCCAAGCTTTTCTTCTGAATCGGACCTCATGGCACAGAATTTCGGATCGAAGCGCATCGTCGTCGGTGCGCATTACGGGCTGCGTGACTGGTTGTCGCAGCGGGTAACGGCCGCCGTGATGGCCCTGTTCACGATGGCGGTCATCGTCCAGATCTTGCTGCCCGGCGAGATGGGCTACGACAAGTGGGCGGGCATCTTCTCCCAGCAGTGGATGAAGGTGCTCACCTTCGTCGTGATCGTTTCGTTGCTCTACCACGTGTGGGTGGGCATGCGTGACGTCTGGATGGATTACGTCAAGCCGGTCGGCATACGCCTGGCGTTGCAGGTGTTCACCATCGTCTGGCTGGTGGGCTGTGCGGGTTGGGCAATCCAAGTGCTGTGGAGGCTGTAATGCAAATGGGTTCGTCAACAATGAGTTCGTTGAGTTCTTCTGTTCCGAAGCGGAAGTTCGATGTCGTGATCGTTGGTGCCGGCGGTTCCGGCATGCGGGCCTCGCTTCAGCTGGCTCGTGCCGGTCTGAATGTCGCGGTGCTGTCGAAAGTGTTTCCCACGCGATCACATACGGTCGCCGCGCAGGGTGGCATCGGTGCGAGTCTGGGCAACATGTCCGAGGACAACTGGCACTACCACTTCTATGACACCGTGAAGGGTTCGGACTGGCTGGGTGACCAGGACGCGATCGAGTTCATGTGCCGCGAGGCGCCCAAGGTCGTCTATGAGCTCGAGCACTTCGGCATGCCGTTCGACCGCAACCCGGATGGCACGATCTACCAGCGTCCGTTCGGCGGTCACACCGCCAACTATGGCGAGAAGCCCGTCCAGCGTGCCTGCGCTGCTGCCGATCGCACCGGCCACGCGATGCTGCACACGCTCTATCAGCAGAACGTCAAGGCGCGCACCAACTTCTTCGTCGAGTGGATGGCGCTCGATCTGATCCGCGATGCCGACGGTGACGTGGTCGGCGTGACGGCGCTGGAGATGGAGACCGGCGAGGTGCACATCCTCGAAGCGAAGACCACGCTGATGGCCACCGGTGGCGCAGGTCGTATCTTCGCGGCCTCCACCAACGCCTTCATCAATACCGGTGATGGGCTGGGCATGGCGGCTCGCGCCGGCATCCCACTTGAAGACATGGAGTTCTGGCAGTTCCACCCGACCGGTGTCGCCGGTGCCGGGGTGCTGCTGACCGAGGGCTGCCGAGGCGAGGGCGCGATCCTGCGCAACTGCAACGGCGAGCGTTTCATGGAGCGCTATGCGCCCACGCTGAAGGACCTTGCGCCGCGCGACTTCGTCTCGCGGTGCATGGACCAGGAGATCAAGGAAGGTCGAGGCTGCGGTCCGAACAAGGACTATGTGGTGCTCGACATGACCCACCTTGGTGCAGAGACGATCATGAAGCGGTTGCCCTCGGTGTACGAGATCGGGCACAACTTCGCCAATGTCGACATCACCAAGGAACCCATTCCTGTCGTGCCGACGATCCATTACCAGATGGGCGGCATACCGACCAACATCCACGGCCAGGTCGTTGCGCCCAAGAACGGACAGCCCAACGAGATCATCAAGGGCCTGTATGCGGTGGGCGAGTGCGCCTGCGTCAGCGTGCACGGCGCGAACCGACTCGGTACCAATTCGCTGCTCGATCTGCTGGTGTTCGGGCGTGCTGCGGGCAATCACATCGTCGACAGCGGATTGAAGCCACGCGCCCACAAGCCGCTGCCCGCGGATGCGGCCGATTTCACGCTGGGGCGCCTGAACAAGTACGAGACCAGCACCGGCGGCGAGTACGCGCAGAACGTGGCCAACGACATCCGCGCTTCGATGCAGCGCCATGCTGGCGTGTTCCGCACGCAGGCCATGATGGATGCCGGCGTGGTCGAGATCAAGAAGATCGCCGAGCGCGTGAAGAATATTCACCTGGCTGACAAGTCGAAGGTGTTCAACACCGCTCGCATCGAAGCACTCGAGGTCGAGAACCTGATCGAGGTGGCGATGGCGACGATGATCTCGGCAGCCGCACGCCATGAGAGCCGAGGCGCGCACACGGTCGATGACTATGCCAACTCGGTTGAATTTCCGAACGGGCGCAACGACAAGGAATGGCTCCGGCACACCCTGTGGTACAGCGCGGGCAACCGGCTCGACTACAAGCCGGTGAACCTGAAGCCGCTCACTGCCGATTCGATTCCACCGGTGGTGCGCACCTTCTGATGTCGGAGCGTATCGACTCGATGATGCCCATCAATTCCAGTTCCACCCACCGCGACGGAGAGCAGTCATGACCAAGCGCGTGTTCCAGATCTACCGCTACGACCCCGATACCGACACCAAGCCGCGCATGCAGACCCTCGAGGTCGAGCTGGACGGCAGCGAGCGCATGCTGCTCGACGCGCTGAACAAGCTGAAGGCGGTCGACCCGACGCTGTCGTTCCGCCGGTCCTGCCGTGAAGGTGTGTGCGGCTCGGACGCGATGAACATCAACGGCAAGAATGGCCTGGCCTGCCTGACCAACATGCGCACGCTGAAGGATCCGATCGTTCTCAAGCCGCTTCCCGGTCTGCCGGTGATCCGCGACCTGATCGTCGACATGACGCAGTTCTTCAAGCAGTACAACTCGATCAAGCCGTACCTGGTGAACGACGAGTTCCCGCCCGAGAAGGAGCGCCTGCAGAGCCCCGAGGAGCGCGAGGAACTCAACGGCCTGTACGAGTGCATCCTGTGCGCGAGTTGCTCGACCAGCTGCCCCAGCTTCTGGTGGAACCCGGACAAGTTCGTCGGGCCGGCAGGACTCTTGCAAGCGTACCGCTTCATCGCCGACAGTCGGGATCAGGACACAGAAGCCCGGCTCGACAATCTCGAGGATCCGTACCGCCTGTTCCGCTGCCACACCATCATGAATTGCGTCGACGTCTGTCCGAAGGGGCTCAACCCCACGAAGGCCATCGGCAAGATCAAGGAAATGATGATCCGCCGTTCGGTCTGAAGGCGGCTCAACTTCGACCCACACCATGGATGCGTTGATCGATGACCGTGCATTGAGCAAGCTGCGCTGGCGCTGCCGGCGTGGGCTGCTGGAAAACGATCTCTTTGTCGAGCGCTTCTTTGACCGATATCAATCCACCCTGACGCAGCGACAGGCCGACGGCCTGATGGTGCTGATGGATCTTTCGGACAACGACCTTCTCGATCTGCTGCTGGCCCGGCAGCAGCCCGAAGGCGAATTGCTCAACGACAACATTCTGGAGGTCCTGCGATTGATGCGGGAACCTCGCTGAACCCCCCGCTTTATCCACCCCGACGACCTGTCTAGCCTCACCCCAAGGACCGATCATGACCCCTTCCGACGTCAAAGCCACCTTGTCGTTTTCCGACGGCAGCCCGAGCATGGACCTGCCGATCTTCAAAGGTTCGGTTGGCCCGGACGTGATCGATATCCGCAAGCTCTACGGGCAGACCGGCAAGTTCACCTACGACCCCGGCTTTCTGTCGACGGCGTCCTGCAACTCCAAGATCACCTACATCGACGGGGACAAGGGTGAGTTGCTTTACCGCGGCTACCCCATCGAGCAGCTCGCCACCAAGTGCGATTACCTTGAAACCTGCTACCTGTTGCTGAAGGGTGAACTGCCCAACGCCGATCAGCGCGTGGAGTTCACCAAGCGCGTGACGAACCACACGATGGTCAACGAGCAGATGCAGTTCTTCCTGCGTGGCTTCCGTCGTGACGCGCACCCGATGGCCATCCTGACCGGACTGGTCGGCGGTCTGTCGGCCTTCTATCACGACAGCACCGACATCAATAACCCCGAGCATCGCGAAGTCTCGGCGATCCGCCTGATCGCCAAGATGCCGACACTGGTGGCGATGGCCTACAAGTACTCGGTCGGTCAGCCGTACATCTACCCCAAGAACGACCTGTCGTATGCCGGCAACTTCATGCAGATGATGTTTGCCACGCCTTGCGAAAGCTACGTGCCCAATGATGTGCTGGTGCGCGCCATGGATCGCATCTTCATCCTCCACGCCGACCACGAGCAGAACGCCTCGACGTCCACGGTGCGCCTGTGCGGCTCGTCGGGCACCAACCCATTTGCAGCCATCGCGGCCGGCGTCGCCTGCCTGTGGGGGCCGGCACACGGTGGCGCCAACGAGGCCGCGCTCAACATGCTCGAAGACGTGCAGAAGATGGGCGGCGTCGAGAAGATCGGCGAATTCATCAAGCAGGTCAAGGACAAGAACTCCAACGTCAAGCTGATGGGCTTCGGGCACCGTGTCTACAAGAACTACGATCCGCGCGCCAAGTTGATGCGCGAGACGTGCCACGAAGTGCTTGGCGCGATGGGCAAGAACAACGATCCGATCCTGAAGCTGGCGATGGCGCTCGAGAAGATCGCCCTCGAGGATGACTACTTCGTTTCGCGCAAGCTGTACCCGAACGTCGACTTCTACTCCGGCATCGTCCAGCGTGCGATCGGCATTCCGGTCTCGTTGTTCACCGCCATCTTCGCTCTGGCTCGCACGGTGGGCTGGATCGCCCAGCTCAACGAGATGATCAGCGACCCCGAGTACAAGATCGGCCGGCCGCGCCAGTTGTTCAACGGCTCACCATCGCGTGATGTGAAGCCGATCGGCGAACGCTGACAACACGGGTTGTCCGAGGCACAGAAACCCGGCTGCATGCCGGGTTTCTTGCATCTGGAATGGTCGAGCGCCCTTGTTTGCTGCTTCGCAGCATGCTCCGCGCCTAAAATCACCGGTTCTGTTTTCATAGGTCACCACCGATGAGCCGCACGCTCTACGACAAACTCTGGGACGAGCACGTCGTTCACACCGAGGACGACGGCACGACCGTCCTGTACATCGATCGTCACCTGGTCCATGAAGTGACCAGCCCGCAGGCGTTCGAGGGGCTCGATCTGGCCGGCCGCAAGGTCTGGAGGTTGTCCGCCAATCTGGCCGTGAGTGATCACAACGTCCCGACCACCGATCGCTCCAACGGCATTGCCGATCCGATTTCGCGCCTCCAGGTCGACACGCTGGACGCCAACTGCGACCGGGTGGGCATCACCCAGTTCAAGATGAACGATCGGCGTCAGGGCATCGTGCACGTGATCGGCCCCGAGCAGGGCGCGACGCTGCCGGGCATGACCGTCGTCTGCGGCGACTCGCACACGTCGACGCACGGCGCCTTCGGCGCGCTCGCACATGGCATCGGCACCAGCGAGGTCGAGCACGTTCTGGCCACTCAGACCCTGCTGGCCAAGAAGGCCAAGAACCTCCTCATCCGCATCGACGGAGTGCTTTCGCCTGGTTGCAGTGCCAAGGATCTGGTGCTGGCGGTCATCGGCAGGATCGGCACCGCCGGCGGCACCGGCTACACGATCGAGTTCGCCGGCAGCGCCATCCGTGCGCTCAGCATGGAAGGCCGCATGACGGTTTGCAACATGGCGATCGAGGCGGGCGCGCGCGCCGGCCTCATCGCTGTCGATGACACGACGATCTCGTACGTCAAGGGCCGCCCGTTCACGCCGTCAGGTGTCGAGTGGGATCAGGCTGTCGCCTACTGGCGCACGCTGAAATCCGACCCCGATGCGACGTTCGATGCGCTGGTCGAATTCGATGCAGCCACGATCCGTCCGCAGGTCACCTGGGGAACGTCGCCGGAGATGGTGCTGTCCATCGAGGACCGGGTGCCGGATCCGGAGCGGGAGAAGGACGCCAACAAGCGTGGTGCGATGGAGCGGGCATTGACCTACATGGCTCTGACGCCCAACAAGCCGATTGCCGACATCCTGATCGACAAGGTCTTCATCGGTTCCTGCACCAATTCGCGCATCGAGGACATGCGCGAAGCTGCGGCGGTCGTGCGCAAGCTGGGCCGCAAGATCGCCTCGAACGTGAAGCTGGCCCTGGTCGTTCCCGGTTCGGGTCTGGTCAAGGAGCAGGCTGAGCGGGAAGGGCTGCACACGGTGTTCAAGGCGGCTGGGTTCGAGTGGCGTGAGCCCGGCTGTTCGATGTGCCTCGCCATGAACGCCGACCGGCTCGAGCCCGGCGAACGGTGTGCCTCTACGTCGAATCGCAATTTCGAAGGCCGTCAGGGCGCCGGTGGCAGAACCCATCTGGTGAGCCCAGCGATGGCGGCTGCTGCTGCGATCGAAGGGCACTTCGTCGATGTGCGGCGCCTGCTGTAAGCCTGGTTTGGTCACCGATTCCCATCCTCACTTGAGCGCCCGAGTGGCTACTTTTTCTACATTTCGACCCAGGAAGATCTCGATGAATCGCATCCTTTTTGCTCTCGCTGTCTTGGTTGTCTTTCTCACCGGCTGCAATACGGTCGAAGGCATCGGCAAGGATGTGCAGCGGGCCGGCGAAGTCGTCGAAGACGCCGCCAAGAAGAAGTGAGCGCCCGATGAACCCATTTCGTGTGCACCAAGGTCTTGTGGCCCCGATGGACCGCGAGAACGTCGATACCGACGCGATCATCCCGAAGCAGTTCCTGAAGTCGATCAAGAAGTCGGGCTTCGGGATCAACCTGTTCGACGAGTGGCGCTACCTTGATGCGGGCTTCCCAGGTCAGGATCCTTCCTCGCGCAGGCCGAACCCGGATTTCGTTCTGAACCAGGCGCGCTATCGCGGTGCATCGGTGCTGATCGCCCGCAAGAATTTCGGTTGCGGTTCGTCGCGCGAGCACGCGCCCTGGGCGCTCGATCAGTACGGCTTCCGGGTGGTGATCGCCCCGAGTTTTGCTGACATCTTCTTCGACAACTGCCTCAAGAATGGCTTGCTGCCGATCGTTCTGCCGGAAAGCCAAGTCGCGAGCCTGTTCGATGAAGTCGCGGCTTTCGTCGGCTACCAGTTGACCGTCGATCTCGAGCGGCAGGTGATCATCAAGGCCGACGGAACCGAAGTGCCGTTCGAGGTGCAGGCGTTCCGCAAGTACTGCCTGCTCAACGGCTTCGACGATATCGGCCTGACCTTGCGTCATGCCGACAAGATCAAGGCCTACGAGGCCGAGCGCCTGCTCAAGAAGCCGTGGCTGGCCCACAGCCTCTGAACCAGGCCCGGGGCCGTCTTTCAATTCACTGGGTCCGGGTCGCGAGCAAGACCCGAGACCGATCCAAAGGACCTTGACTCGTGAAAATTGCGATCCTTCCCGGTGACGGCATCGGCTCTGAAATCGTGACCGAGGCCGTGCGCGTGCTCGAGGTGCTCGACCTGCGGTTCGAGACCGAATCAGCCCTGGTGGGCGGTGCGGCCTATGAGGCGCATGGCCATCCGTTGCCCGACTCGACGCTGAAGCTTGCGCAGGA
>JAGNWJ010000037.1 GCA_017986065.1 Rhizobacter sp.
CGAAAGCCACGTAGGCCGCCGACCACAGTTGCGCCTGCGTGCCCACCGGCAGCACCGGCTCGACCAGCACCGGGTACGACAAGAGGGCCAGCATCGACGCCAGGTTCGACAGCGCATACAGCCGGTAGGGTCTGGCGTCGGCTCCGGCACTCTGGAACGAGCGCGCGTACCAGGTCTGCATCAGCGGGCCGGTCGTCGACAGCAGCAGGTAGGGAGCGCCCACCGCGGTGGCCAGCACGGCCAGCACGCTCAGGCCCGGGGACAGCGTGGAACCTTTCCACGCGGGGTCGGCGCCGACCGGCAGCAGTGCCAGGCTCAGCAGCAGCAAGGCCCCATGCACGAGCGGCTGCCTGCGGGCCGCGACCTTCTCGTGCAGCCAATGCACATAGGCGTATCCCAGCAGGAGCTCGACCTGGAAGAAGACCAGACACACGCTCCACACCGAAGACGACCCGCCGAACCACGGCAGGATCATCTTCGCCACGATGGGCTGGATCTGGAAGAGAAGGAAAGCTGAGAGGAAAACCGTTACTGCGAAAAGGCCCATCGGTCGAGGATAACAACGAGGCCCGCCAGAACAGGTCGCGCCGCGCTGTGAACGCGGCCCGAATCGGTTCTCCATTTCCAGGGTGTCTAGGGTGTCCGGGGGTGTACTTGCCCTGCGACTCGTGGCTTGATGTGAACCCGACTGACTCAACAAGGGAGACCCCGAAGTGACCCACCCCACCCGTACCCTGTGCTCTGTGGCCCTGGCCGCGATGAGCCTCTTCGCGACCCAGAGTGCCCTGGCCGCACCGAACAATCCCGCCAACGACTGCGCCGGCCTGCCCAGCAGCGCGGTCCTTGAGGCCGCCCTGAAGGCGGTGGTGCCGGCAGCAGCCGGCGGCTCCGCTTCGGAGTCGAACGGCGGTCTCGACTTCCCGATGTGGGCCACGGTCGTCAACCGGTACGGTGTCGTCTGTGCGGTCGCGACCTCGGGCACGGCAGCCGATGACGCATGGCTGAACAGTCGGGTGATCTCGGCGCAGAAGGCCTACACCGCCAACGGATTCAGCCGCCCGACTTTCGCACTATCGACCGCCAACCTGTTCACCCCGACGCAGAACGGCAACTCGCTGAACGGCCTGCAGTTCAGCAACCCGGTCGACCCGCGCGTGGTCTACCGCGGCAACCCGACCAATTACGGCACCACCAACGACCCGATGCTCGGATTGAAGCCGGGCGGCATCAATGTGTTCGGCGGCGGCGTCGGCCTCTACAGCACCGGCGGCAAGCTCGGGGCGGTGGGCGTCAGCGGCGACACCTCGTGCGCTGATCACAACATCGCCTGGAAGCTGCGGCACCGACTCGCCACCGCCGGCTTCTCCGGCGTGACCATCGCCAATCGCGTGCCCGGCGGCGTGCGCAGCGCGCAAGTGGGTTCGTCCAACCAGCCTGTCGCTGCAAGCGGCGACGACGGCATCATGTACGGCAACACAGGGTTCCAGCATGCCGATTGCGGCAACAGCGAGAAGAGCGTCGTCCTGCCTGCCGTGACGAATTGAGGAGGAACGCGATGGCCTTCCAATTCAACGCCGCACCGCCCGGCGACCCCGGACCGCTGGCCCGGCTCCGGCTGCTCGGCTGGGGACTCTGTGTGACGACGATGCTGCTGGCAGGGTGTGGCGGCGATGCCGACGATGACACCGCCGGCGGTACGGGCGTGCCCACGGCCACCGAGATCGCGGACGCGCAGTCCGCGCTCGACGGGACCCAGCCCACGAGCGACAGCATCGACGCCAAGCAAGCGGCCCTCGATGCCGATGCCGACAAGGACCCCGAGTAGGCGAACGCGCGTCGCCTCGTGAGCCCGACCTCAGGGTCCGGGAGCAGATGCTCCCGGACCCGGGGTGCTGCCCGCGGCGGCCTGCCGCTCCTCACGCGCCAGCCTGGCCCGTGTCTGCTGCAGGAGCATCTCGGTTTCGGCAGCTCGAAACTCGCGCAGTGCCGCATCCTTGCGTGCCTGCAACACCTCGGGTGGCGTCGTCGCCGCTGCGGCACGCTCGGCCGCCTCGGCCGCCTGAATGAATGCCTTTCGGGTGCGCTCGGTCTCGGCTCGCTGCAACGCCGCGACCCGTTCGGCATCCCGCCACCGGTAAACGACGACGGCAGTGGTGACCAGGACGGCGAGCACCGTCAGGCCCGCGGCAATCCGAATGACCTGGAGCCGGTCCATCAGTTGCGTGGTGCCAGCACCCAGACCCGCAAGGGCTGCTTCATGCGGCCGGCCTGCTGCTCGGCGGTGTCGCCCCATCCCCAGAAATAGTCCACCCGGACCGCACCGGTGATGGCACTCCCGGTGTCCTGCGCCATCACGACGCGGCGCAGGGGCGTGTTCGACAGCGGCTCCGTGGTGTCGAGCCAGAGCACCGTCCCGTAGGGGATGCTGGTCGGGTCGATCGCGACGGAGCGGCCCGGGGTCAGCGGAACCGCCTGCGCGCCGCGGGGCCCGACGGTCGGGTCAGGCAGCGGCTCCTCGCGGAAGAAGACCACGCGGGGGTTGGACCACATCAACTCGTTGATTCGCTGCGGATTCAGTTGCGCCCAGGCCTTGATGCCGGGCCACGACGCCTGATCGGCGCGCAACTCGCCCTGCTCGATCAGCCAGCGACCGACCGACTTGTAAGGCTGATCGTTGTGCCCGGCGAACGCGACACGCACCTGCCGGCGGCTGCCGTCGGCTTCGGTCAGCCACAGTCGACCCGAACCCTGGATCTGCAGGATCAGCAGGTCGAGCGGGTCGGTGAGGTAGGCCAGTTCGCGGCCACGCACGCTGGCCTGCGCGGGCGCCAGCGTGTCGAGTTGCTGGCGGGTCCAGTAGGGCTTGCGGCTGGACAGATCGTTCGGCGGCGCGTGAACCGGCACGCGGAACCTTGCCTGCGGCATGCGGCGCGCCTCGATCAGCGGTTCGAAGTAGCCGGTGATCAACCCCTGATCCGATCCGTCGAGCGACTCGACCCGGTAGGGTTGCAGATGGCGCTGAAGCCAGACCCGCGCGCTGACGTCGTCCGCCGGGGCACTGCGACGCGCTTCGGCGCAGATGCCGTTCCAGCCCGCGGCCGGCTTCTCGCAGCCCCGAAGCAGCGCGGGCCACAGCTCCGCGGTGCGATCGACCTCCCAGCCCGGCAGGTCACTCCAGCGCGCCGGCACCCAGCGAGCCCGGCCGCGTTGCACGCTGGCTGCGCTGGGTGCAGCGTCAGGAGCCCGCGCGTCCGGCGCCGGTTGGTCGGCCGGTGGGGAGGTGTCTGTCGGCGCGCTGGAGCACCCGACCAGCACGCCCAGAACCGCTGCGCACAAAGCGACGATGCGTGTCATGTGCCTGTTACTGGAAGCGCTCGACGCCACGTTGCTCATGATGCTGAGGGTTGATGGCCGATGCTGTCGGGCCCACAACGAGCGCGACGCCACCATATGGGTCGAATCGACGGAGGAATGACTCCAACTTAAGGTACAGAAGCGTCGCAATGTTCGCACTGCCATCAAGCGACCCGCTTTGTTGGTGCGCCAACTCTCAAGTTCGGGAAGTCAAACGCGTTCCAGCTTCTATTCAGCATCCTGTCGAGCGGGCTTCAACTTGATGATTCGCCGGTCGGTCTTACGCACCTGCTATCGGGCCTGACGCACAAATGGAATTTCGGCACTTTCTGAATGGGCACATGAACAATCATTACAGCGCTGGCATGCGGTTCAAAAGTCACCACCACTAATACCATCTAGGCGCTTAGCGACCGCCGGGGAGAAGGATCCGAAGTGTGCGCACTGTTCGCGCGGGGCAAGAATAAGGGAGCTCGAATTAACCCCTATTTCGACGCTTTGTTGTCAATTAACTACACGCACTAGTCGATCATCTAAGCGAAATTGAATAGATCTATTGGTGCAACCTTGGTAAGGTAGGCTCGCTCTATTGAGATCAAGTCGGGTGGAAAACAAACACCAAAATTCTGAAACCCTTCAAATAATCAACCAATGAAAATCCAACGATTCGCCACAGTTTCCATGCTTGCCACATTAGTGGCATTGAGTTCTGGATGTGCTTCATACCGCGTGAGTTCGAGCCTAGATGGAAAGCCTCTTGGGACTTCCACTTCGTTAGCCCCTGTTCAGATTTTCGAAGGGCAGCCAGAAGGCAAGAAATTCACAAGGATCGGCCAAGTGGATGTTTCAATCAAGAAACTGACGATCTTTCATAGCGACCCGACCCGTGATATGGCCAATGCTGCTCTGACAGAAAAAGCGCGATCCATGGGTGCCAATGCCATCATCAACGTGAACTACGTCACAGGCGTTGGTTTGACGACTTGGGGCTACATCGATGCAATGGGAATGGGAGTGAAAATCGAAGAGTAAAAATGCAGAAACTGCCGGTTTCGACCAAATCGACAGCTTACTGCACGAACTCTGGCGAACAGTGCACCATCCTCGTCGCCTTTATGGAGTACATCGCTATCTCTTGAATTAAATTTCCCAGCAGAACAAGGTGCTTTTCAGAGAAAAAGCATCAGTTTCGTGCCATGAGAATCTTCCGAGAATTATATTCAATGAAGCTTCGAGTCCAGTGACTCGTCCAGACCCAGCCATTAATGCCAAGAGACTAGGCGCTTATGTAACGTCTCTTCATGGCACAAAATAAGCACCAAATCAATAATTGGCAGGCACGCTCGGCGGGATTTCAAACAGGTCGAACTTAGCCCCTCCTTAAAACACATCCCTCAGTGCTCACTGAAGGATGTGATATTCTCGGAACAATATCAATTCATTTCGCCTTTTCTGGGGTTTTCTCCAAGGCGATAGTGATTTCGTTCGGGTACTTCCACATCGCACCAGTCAGCATGTCGGTGATTCCGAGGTCTATAAGGCCACCAACAACACCGGCAGTCTGCGTGCTACTGCTGATTCTCTGACTGGATCCTTCATAACCCGGCGATTCGCAGGCAATAATTATGTCCTTGGCACCCTTGCTAACCGTCAGGCTAGAGTTTTTGCCGGTGAAGGAACCCAACTGCTGCCCATCGCGCGAGACTGCGCACCGAGTTTCGATTGGAGTAACCTTAAAGATCAAGGTCTGACTTGTACCGTCCGTGATCGAGGCGCAACCTGCGGCAAGCAAGGAAAGCGAAGAAAGGGCAAAAGCCGCAAAGCGCCGCAAAGGATGGATGGCAGTGGAAATTTTCATTTGCATTCTTAAAGGTTCAAGGGAGTCACTATTGTCCTCGTAACAAAAGGTTAAATTTAAATATTTTGTGCTCACCCTTGGAATCCGAATCCTCGGGTCGAACTCAATCGATGGTTTTCCAGGAAACTTGTCCAGCAGTTTTTCGGGAGCAGCCTCGGGCTCACATAACAAGCGCGGATGCAAGTCTGGTTGCTAATGCACCTTAGCTTCCGCGTGACGAGTTCATCCGTCGCGTGGAGCCGATTTCTAAAACGCTACCAGTGCAGTAGTTCCACATTCATATCGATTTAGAAATGGATCGAAGCACTGGCAAAAGTGCTGAGTTTCAATTACCTCCACGATCCACTTACGTAGAGAGTGTTGCTGACGCTCTTGAACGAGCCGATCAAGTCAAACGATGTGCGTCAACCCGGTAGCCCGGGGGGCAACACGAACGAAGCCGGGCGACTGCGCAGCCGTCTTGCGATCGCCTGCCGGATGCGACTGCGGTCGGCGAGCCGGATGCCGCGTGAGCGCATCGCGACCCTGAACGCCAGGAAGAAGCTCACCGTCAGGTTCAGCAGTCCGGTGACGACGATGCCGGCCACACACCACCAGAAGGGGCCGTGGTGCAGCACGGACAGGCCCTGCGCGGCGGCTGCGGCGGCGAGCTGGCCGGTCGACAGGGTGACGTGCCGCACCTCCAGTGGCAGGCCGAAGAACAGGGCCACCGCCGGGACGATGCCGAGCATCAGGCCCAGCGAGATGTTCGACGCGAAACCCGAGATGTTGGCCCGCCAGTAGGCCGCCCAGCGCTGCGCGCGAGCCACGCCCAGGCGATCGACGATGCGCGGGTTCCAGGCAATCGCGCTGTCCAGGCGGTGCCAGACGAACCAGTTCTCGACCCAGCCGGCAATCAGCGAACTGGCAAACAGCAGCACCCCGGTGAAGGCTGCAAAGAGCGCCGTCGGGCCGAGCAGCGTGATCGAGTCCAGCACATGCTCGGCCGCGTGTCCCTGAACCAGCGGCGCGCCGAAGACGGCCTGCGACGCCCACTGCACCAGCAGCACGAGCGGGATCACGGCGGCCAGGTTGCCGAAGATGCCGGCTGCCTGCGAGCGGATCAGGTTCGCGACCTCGTCGACGAAGCGCTCGACCGCAGCATCGTCGGCGACGTCCGACAGCTTCTCGGCCAGCGCGGGCGCAGTCATCGCGGGCTGCTTGGTGGCCACCGTCCAGTGCAGCAGATGCACGATGACGAAGCTGACCGCGTAGTTCATGCCGGCCCAGAAGCCGCCCCAGAACGCCGACAGGCCCAGCGCAAGCACGAGGAACTTGACGAACGTCGTCCCCGCGATCACCGCGCCGCCGCCCATCGCCGCACGCAGCATGTGCCGGTAGGCGGCGCCATCCCGGGTGATGTAGTGATCGCCGGTTTCAGCACTGCGCTCGGCGACCTTGCGGGCCAGCAGCGAGTAGTGCCGCGCGAACAGCGCGCGGATGCTGCGGCGGTCGGCAGCGGTGCGCACCAGTTCGGCGAACAGGCGCGTCACCTCGCGTGCCGGCTCCGGGCTGATGACGCAGTTGAGCAACTGCTCGATGCGATGGGTTCGCTGCTTCAACTGATCGACATCGAACACGACGTTGATCGATACGCCGTGTTCCTCCAGGTGCCCGTGCACGCTGTCGGCGCACCGGCGGCACGAGTCCAGCAGCGCACGCAGGTACTGGGCTTCACGCAGCAGCGCCGCGTTGTCCCGGGTCGCCGTATTCGCCAGCTCCCGGATGCGTTCGGCGACGACCGCGAGCTGGCGAAACGGCGCCTCGACCAGCAGTTCGGGGCTCATGCGCCTGCGCAACGCGCCGGAAAATCCGGCCGCGCGAACCGCACTGGCCAGATACATGATGGCGTCGAGCAACGGTGTCAGCCAGGCACGCTCATCCGCCGGATTGCCGGGCACCAGGCCCAGCAAGCGCATCAGCGTGGGCTGGTCCAGCGACTCCATCCAGGCCCCGTCGTCATCACCCGGAAACAGCAGCGCAAACAGTTCGGACGGATCGCTGCTGGCAGGCGTCAGCGGCAGCAGCTTGAGTTTCAGCCGCTGGCCGATCTCACCGAAAAAATTGGCGCGAGACGAAAACCCGAAATCGGCGAACAGTGCGGCGCTGTCCATCGCGCCCCAGAAGCGTCCCAGCACACCGGCCACCTGGGCGCGGTGCTCGGGGTGACGATCGAGGACATTGAGAAGATGCTTGAGCCTGAGCAGCGGCTGTGGGGTGGCGGGCGGCGCATCTGCGGCAGCTTCATCGGCAGCGGGGTCGCCGGTGCCGGACATCGTCGGGTGGCGCAGCCACTCGAGCGCGCGGATGACCCAGAGATTGCAGTCGGGCAGCGGCGCCTTGGGATCGGACGCGTGGGCGGCTGCATTGAGCAGTGCAGTGAGATCCCACACCGACGAGGACGCGGACATCCCGGCCACTGCGGTCAACGGCTGCCGACCGACCGCTGCATCAGTGCAGCGCCGAAGCGAGCGTCAGCCCGAACTCGGGAACCGCCGCGTCGAAGGGTTCGGCCTCCTCGGTCATGCAGATGAAGGTGCCACGCATCGTGCCCAGAGGCGTGGCGATACGCGTCCAGCTCGTGTACTCGAAATGCTCGCCGGGCTTGAGCAGCGGCTGGTGGCCGACCACGGCGAGACCCCGGACCTCTTCGACATGGTTCTCGGCGTCGGTGATGATCCAGTGACGGGCAATCAACTGGCCCGTGACGTCCCCGGTGTTGCGGATGGTCACCGTGTAGGCAAATGCGTACTGGTGCTCCTTGGGGTCGGATTGCTCGGCGAGATGCCGCACGGTGACGGAGCAGGTGAATTCAGGGCGGGCCATCGAGCCATTCTAGGAGCCCGCCCGAGTCGATGCCGAAAGCCCTGGCGCAGGCACCGCCCTGATAATGCGCACCCTGGCCGCCGGACGAGGTCCCGGGCCGTGGAGGGCCCCGCAACGTGATCACCGACACTGAATTCCAACGCCTCGCCGACGAGGGCTACAACCGCATTCCGCTGATCGCGCAGGCCTTTGCGGATCTGGAGACGCCGCTGTCGCTGTACCTGAAGCTCGCCTGCACCGACGACAGCGGCCAGCCGTCGGACACGCATCGGCGCCACAGCTTCCTGCTCGAATCCGTGGTCGGAGGCGAGCGCTTCGGCCGCTATTCGTTCATCGGCCTGCCCGCTCGCACGATGCTTCGAGCCACCGGATTCCTGACCGAGGTGGTGACCGACGGTGCCGTGATCGAGCGGCATGAGGGCAACCCGCTCGACTTCATCGCCGCCTACCAGCAGCGCTTCAAGGTCGCACTGCAACCCGGACTTCCGCGCTTCTGCGGCGGCCTGGCGGGCTACTTCGGCTACGACGCGGTGCGCGCGATCGAACCGAAGCTGGCGCACACCGAATTGCCCGGCGGTCTCGGAACGCCGGACATCCTGCTGCTGCAGTGCGAAGAGCTGGCCGTGATCGACAACCTGTCGGGGCGACTGTCGCTGATCGTGTACGCCGACCCGGCGCAAGCCGATGCACTGCCGCGTGCCAAGCGACGCCTCTCGGCGCTGGCCGACAAGCTGAAGAACAGCGTGCAGGCACCTGCGGTCGAGCGGCGCACCCCGAACGAGGTGCTGCGGGACTTCGCCAAGGACGACTACATCGCCGCCGTGCTGAAGGCCAAGGAATACATCGCCGCCGGCGACATGATGCAGGTGCAGGTCGGGCAGCGCCTGCGCAAGCCCTACGCCGGGAACCCGCTCAGTCTGTACCGTGCGCTGCGATCGCTGAACCCCTCGCCGTACATGTATTTCTACGACATGGGCGATTTCCAGGTCGTTGGCGCGTCGCCGGAAATCCTGGTCCGCCGCGAGCACACGCCAGCGGGCGACAAGGTGACGATCCGCCCACTGGCCGGCACGCGCCCGCGCGGCAGCACACCCGAACACGATCTGGCACTGGAAGCCGAACTGAGCGCCGACCCGAAGGAACGCGCCGAGCACGTGATGCTGATCGACCTGGCACGCAACGACATCGGCCGCATCGCGAAGACCGGCAGCGTGAAAGTCACCGAGGCGTTCACGGTCGAGCGCTACTCGCACGTGATGCACATCGTCAGCAACGTCGAAGGCCTGCTGAAGGACGGCATCACCAACCTCGACGTGCTGAAGGCGACCTTCCCGGCCGGCACGCTGACCGGTGCGCCGAAGGTGCGCGCGATGGAGATCATCGACGAGCTGGAGCCTGTCAAGCGCGGCATCTATGGCGGCGCCTGCGGCTACCTGAGCTTTGCCGGGGACATGGACGTGGCGATCGCGATCCGCACCGGCATCGTCAAGGACGGCATGCTCTATGTGCAGGCGGCAGCCGGGGTGGTGGCCGACTCGGTGCCCGAACTCGAATGGCGCGAGACCGAAGCCAAGGCCCGCGCGCTGATCCGCGCGGCAGAGCTGGTCGAAGAGGGGTTCTGATGGGGGAGGCCCTGTGGCCTCAGCCCTGCACCAGCCGCCGGCTCTTCGCGATCGACATCAGGATGCCGAGCCCCAGGCCCAGGATCACCATCGCGGTTCCGCCGTAGCTGATGAAGGGCAACGGCACACCGACCACTGGCAGGATGCCGCTGACCATGCCCATGTTGACGAAAGCGTAGGTGAAGAAGCTCAACGTGATCGAGCCGGCCAGCAGGCGCGTGAACACATTGGGTGCCTCGGAGGCGATCATCAGCCCGCGCACGATCAGGAACAGGAAACCGAGCAGCAAGACGACACAACCGATCAGTCCGAACTCCTCGGAGTAGGCGGCAAAGATGAAATCGGTGGTGCGCTCGGGAATGAACTCGAGATGCGTCTGCGTGCCCTTCATGAAGCCCTTGCCGGTGATGCCGCCCGAGCCGATGGCGATCATTCCCTGGATGATGTGGAAACCCTTGCCCAGCGGATCGGTGGTGGGGTCGAGCAAGGTGCAGACCCGGTTCTTCTGGTAGTCGCGCAGCATCGGCCACTTCACATCGGGTTGGCAGATCGCGTCGCCCGACAGGACCAGCACCGCGATGGCGATCACGGCCACCGCGACCACGGGAGCGATGAGCTTCCAGGGCAGCCCGGCGAAGAAGATCACGAACAGTCCGGCCGCCAGCACGAGGATCGCGGTGCCCAGGTCGGGCTGCTTGACGATCAACCCGACCGGCACCGCCAGGATCAGCAGCGCGACGATGAAATCGAGCGCGCGCACTTGTCCTTCGCGACGCTGGAACCACCACGCCAGCATCAACGGCATGGCGATCTTGAGAATCTCGCTCGGCTGGATCACGACGCCCAGATCGAGCCAGCGCGTGGCACCCTTCTTGGTGATGCCGATCAGCGCGGTGGCGACCAGCAGGGCCACGCCGAGCGCATAGAGCGGGACCGCCAGAGCCATCAAACGCTGCGGAGGGATCTGGGCGACGACGAAAAGAATGCCGGCCGCCAGCAGCATGTTGCGTGCGTGGTCGACAAACCGGGTGCCATGATCGAAACCGGCCGAATACATCGTCGTCAGCCCGAGGGCCGCCAGGATCAGCACCGCCAGCAGAAGCGGCCCGTCGAAGCCGCGAAACAGCGGAATCATCCGCTGCAGCAGCGAAGGCTTCTCGAATGCCGGCCTCATCGCCTGAGCGCCCGGTTGTCGGATGTTTCGGCCGCCGCGTTTGCAGAGACCAGCGACGCCCCCCCTGAACCGGGCATCGGCGCGACAGCGAGCGCAGTTGCAGGTGCCGAAGCCGCGCCGATCATCGCGGCAGCCGCCGACGGGGCACTGCCGCTGCCCGGCAGCACCAGATCCTGCACGTTGCGCGGCTGGCCGATCGGCGCGGCCGAGGTGCCGGACTTCGTCGCTGCGATGTCCTCCTCGCTCGGCACCCGACCCAGCAGCATGAAGTCGAACAGCCTGCGTGCGATCGGTGCCGCAGCCCCCGCGCCCCAGCCCGCGTTCTCGACGATCACCGCCACCGCGATCTGCGGGTCGGCCAGCGGGGCGAAAGCGATGTAGAGCGCGTGATCGCGCAGGTGCTCATCGACGCGGTGGGCGCTGTACTTCTCGTTCTGCTTCAGGCCGACTGCCTGCGCCGTGCCGGTCTTGCCTCCGCTCTGGTAGCCGGCTCCGGCAAACACACGAGCCGAGGTGCCGGCGATCGTGACGCCATTCATCGCCTCGCGGATCACATCGACCTGCTCGGGTTTCAGCTCGACGGGCTCGAGCGCCTGCGCCGAGATCTTGCGCTGCGCGCCAGTCAGCACGTCGTCGATCTGGCGCACCAGCCGGGGCTCGTAGCGCTTGCCGGCGGACGACAGCGTGGCCATCGCGGTGGCCATCTGCAGCATCGTGAAGCTGTTGTAGCCCTGCCCGATGCCAAGCGAAATCGTCTCGCCGGCGTACCACTTCTTCTGTTCCGGCTTCTTGTAGGCACGCCGCTTCCACTCGGTCGACGGCAGCAGGCCGGTGACCTCGCCTTCAACGTCGATGCCCGTCTTGCGCCCGAAGCCGAAGGGCGACAGCTGGTCGTGGATCAGGTCGACGCCCATCTCATTGGCCAGCGTGTAGAAGTAGACGTTGCTCGACTCGACGATGGCACGGCGCATGTCCATGATGCCGCCTCGCTCGTTCTCGGGGCTGCCGTATCGATGGCCGCCGAATGTGAAGCTGCCTGTGTCGTTGATCAGCACGCTGGGCGAGCGCTTGTTCGAGTTCAGCGCGGCCATCGCCATGAACGGCTTGTAGGTCGAGCCCGGCGGGTAGGTGCCACGCAGCGCCCGATTCAGCAGCGGCTTGTCTGGCGATTCGTTGAGTTCCTTCCAGCTCTCGCTGTCGATTCCATCGACGAAGAGGTTCGGATCGAAGGTGGGCTTGCTGACGAACGCAAGCACCTCACCGTTGCGCGGATCGATCGCGACCAAAGCGCCGCGCCGATCACCGAACAGGGTCTCGACCAGCGCCTGCAGGCGGATGTCGATCGAAAGGACCACGGTGTTGCCGGGGGTCGCCGGGTTGCTGCGCAGGCGCCGCACGGCACGCCCGGAGGCACTGGTCTCGACTTCCTCGAAACCGGTGGTGCCATGCAGGTCGCTCTCGTAGCTCTGCTCGATGCCGAGCTTGCCGATGTACTCGGTGCCACGGTAGTTGGCCGCGTCCTCCAGCTCGTCGATGACTTCCTTCTCGGCCTGGTTGATGCGGCCGATGTAGCCCAGCAGATGGCTGCCGACATCGCCGAGCGGGTAGTTGCGAAACAGCCGGGCCTTCACGTCGACACCGGGGAAGCGGTAGCGCTGCGCGGTGAAGCGGGCGACTTCCTCGTCCGTGAGCTTGGTGCGGATCGGCAGCGATTCGAAGTTCTTGCTTTCGTCCATCAGCCGCTTGAAACGCTTGCGATCACGGGTCTGTATGTCGATCACCTCCGAGAGCTGGCTGATCGTCGACTCGAGGTCTTGAACGCGCGCCGGCATGATCTCGAGCGTGTACGCCGAATAGTTGTTCGCGAGCACGACGCCGTTGCGGTCGACGATCAACCCGCGGTTCGGAACGATGGGCACGACCGAGATGCGGTTGTTCTCGGCCTGCACGCTCAGTTCGTCGTGCTTCACGATCTGCAGGTGAACCAGGCGGTAGCCCAGCAAGCCGAAACACAGCAGCACGAAGGCGGTGGCGGCCACCAGCCGCGCGTGGAACCGGCTGAGCTCCTGCTCGACGTTCCTGATCTCGGTCACTGGCGCCCCCTCGGGGGAGTGGAGGCGAACGCGCCGACCCCGACTGCTCGGGGTCGCCCGCCGGAACGCCCAGAGGCTTGGCCAAGCCTCTGGGCAGGAGCGACAGCGACGTGGAGGCTCACAAAGGTCGATTCTGGTCGCGGTCTGGCGCGCGGCGCTGCGGCGCGAGCAGCAACCAGGTGGCAAGCGGCCACAGCAACGCCTCGAATGCCGGTGCCAGCAGCGCCTGCCAGCCTGGCAGCATGCCACCGGCGATCATCCGCACCGCGAATGAAACCAGATGCGCAGCCACGAACAGCGGCAGGATCTGCAGTGCCTGCGACGGCAGGGTGAACCACAGCAGCCGGCGATGGATCGTGGTGGCGACGAAACCCAGCAGCGTGTAGGCGAGCGCATGCTGTCCGAGGATGGCACCATCGTGGACATCCATCACCAGCCCGAACATGAAGGCCACGCCGACGCTCACCCGACGCACCTGATGCACGTTCCAGAACACCAGCGCGAGCGCCAGCAGGTCGGGCGCAGCGGGATGGCGGCCCAGCGGAACCAGATTCAGCGCGAGCGCCGTCAGCAGCGTGAACCACAGGAACAGCGGGTTGACCGGCAACAGCAACTGGTCGGAACTTCGCGGCATGATCATCGGCGCGCTCCTTTCCTGGCGGGCGCGGAGGCCGAGGAAGCCGCAGCGGTGGGCTCGTCCACATTCGGCTCCGGTCGAGGTGGCAGCTGCCTCCCGATGGGTTCCAGCACGAGCACGTGGCGCACGCCGTCCGGCAGGGCCGCCGGCGCCAGCATGATCTTCGCGAACCCCGAGTCGACCTTGCGATCGACCGTCACCACCCTGGCCACCGGCAGTCCGGGCGGATAGACACCATCGACGCCCGACGTCTGCAGCAGGTCGCCAACCTGCACATCGGCGTTGCCGGCCATGAATCGCAGTTCAAGCGAGTCTCCGGTCGCACCACCGAACGCCGCGCTGCGCGCCATGGTGCGCGCGTTGAGCACCGGAACGGCCGCATCCTTGTCGGTCAGCAACGTGACTTCGGACGACAGCGGATAGGCCCGTGTGACCTGCCCGATCACTCCGGCATCGCTGACAACCGGCGAGCCGGCAACGATGCCTTGCGCGAGCCCCTGATCGATGACCACCTTGCGGGAGTACGGATCGGTCGATTCGTACAACACCTGCGCTGCGCGCGAGCGCACCGTGAGTCCGGCTCTCAGTTCAAGCAGGGTGCGCAGCCGCTCGTTCTCGGCTTGAAGTTGATTCGCACGGGCCACGTGAACGGCCTGAGCCGCGAGTTCACGCCGTGCGGCCGATTCAGCAGCAATGGCATGCTGCAGACCGCCGGCGTAGTCGGCTGCCTGCTCCGACCAGTCGACCGGCGCCAGCAGCGTGCGCTGGATCGGGTGCAGCGCAGTGGCAAGCAGCGCACGCAGCGGCTGGGTCAGCGTGAATCGGGTGTCAGCCACCATCAGGAACACAGCCAGCGCCGAGCACAGGGCCAGCTTGGTCAGCGCAGACGGGCCTTGCCGGAAGAAAGGCGGCGGGGTTCGATCCAGGGTGCCTAAGGGCATGGGTGGATGCCGCAAGCAACGAACACGGCGAAGGCCCCCGGAGTCACGCTGCAGCCACCCGCCCCGGCGTCACTCGGAAGTGAAGATGGAGCCGAGGCGTTCCATGCGCTCCAGCGCCATGCCACAGCCGCGAACCACGCAGGTCAGCGGGTCTTCGGCGACCAGCACCGGCAGCCCGGTTTCCTCGGCGAGCAGGCGATCCAGGTCGCGCAGCAGCGCACCCCCGCCGGTCAGCATCATGCCGCGCTCGGCGATGTCGGCTCCCAGTTCGGGAGGCGTCTGCTCCAGCGCGTTCTTGACCGCCGACACCATCTGGTTGAGCGGATCGGTCAGCGCCTCGAGAATCTCGTTGCTGCTGATCGTGAAGCTGCGCGGCACGCCTTCGCTGAGGTTGCGGCCCTTGACCTCGATCTCCTTGACCTCGGAGCCCGGAAAGGCGCTGCCGATGTTCTTCTTGATCGCCTCGGCGGTCGGTTCGCCGATCAGCATGCCGTAGTTGCGGCGGATGTAATTGATGATCGATTCGTCGAACTTGTCGCCGCCGACACGGATGCTGCCCTTGTAGACCATGCCGCCCAGGCTGATCACGCCGACCTCGGTGGTACCGCCGCCGATGTCAACCACCATCGAGCCCGACGCTTCGGACACCGGCAGGCCCGCGCCGATCGCCGCAGCCATCGGTTCCTCGATCAGGTAGACCTCGCTGGCGCCGGCGCCGAGCGCGGACTCGCGGATCGCTCGGCGCTCGACCTGTGTCGAGCCGCAGGGCACGCAGATGATGATGCGCGGGCTCGGTCGCAGCACCGAGCGCGGATGCACCATCTTGATGAACTGCTTGAGCATCTGCTCGGTCACGGTGAAGTCGGCGATCACGCCATCCTTCATCGGCCGGATGGCTTCGATGTTGCCGGGAACCTTGCCGAGCATGGCCTTGGCTTCCGAGCCGACGGCCTGGATGGTCTTCTTGCCGTTGGGCCCCCCCTCGTGGCGAATGGCGACCACCGAGGGCTCATCGAGCACGATGCCCTTGCCGCGCACGTAGATCAACGTGTTGGCGGTTCCGAGGTCGATGGCGAGGTCCGTCGAAAAGTAGCGACGAAATGATCCGAACATAGTGTGTATGCGGTGATCAGCGCTGGCGCGCACAGCGAAGGAGCGCCTCGCTTGAACCCGTCGATTCCATGGAATGAGGGAGGAGGATAAAGGGCGAAACCAGCGTCATCGGGACGCGACGCGCGACCGGAACTGTCCGCAGCATCAGCGGTTTGCGACCCTCGGTTCGATCAGGCGACACGCCCGCTGAAGACGGCATGGGCTGTGCGTCCGATGGGTTGACAACCAACGCAGATAATACCTGATGGACCCGGGCTCACGACCCGCCGCAACCCCTCAACGGACCGAAATTCCCATGGCTTTGACCCCCGAAGACGTAGGCCGCATCGCCCACCTGGCGCGGCTGGAGCTGCAGCCTGCCGAGCAGGCCGCCATGCTCACGCAACTCAATGCGTTCTTCTCGATCGTCGAGCGGATGAGTGCCGTCGACACCGGCAGTGTCGAGCCGCTGTACACGCCGCTGTCGGCCGTCAGCGAGGTCAGCCTTCGGTTGCGCGACGACGTTGTCACCGAAAGTAACCAGCGAGAGCTCAACCAGCGCAGCGCACCGGCGGTCGAAGACGGCCTGTTCCTCGTGCCGAGGGTGGTCGAATGAGCGGCGCCCTGCATGAACTGGGTGTGGCCGAACTGGCAAGAGCCCTCGCCGACAAGCAGGTTTCGAGTGTCGAGGTCACCTCGCACCTGCTGTCGCGCATCGACGCTCACGACCACCTCGGCGCCTGGCTGTGCGTCGATGCGGAAGCTGCGCTGACGCAGGCCCGCGAAGCCGATGCTCGCCGAGGCCGGGGAAGTTCGCCGGAGCTGCTGGGCGTGCCGCTGGCCCACAAGGACATCTTCGTCACGCGCGAGCTGCCGACCACCGCCGGCTCGAAGATGCTGGAGGGTTACCGAAGCCCGTTCGACGCGACCGTGGTTGCACGCCTGACCGGCGCCGGCATGGTGACGCTGGGCAAGCTGAACTGCGACGAATTCGCGATGGGGTCCGGCAACGAGAACTCGGCCTACCGTGCCGTCAGGAACCCGTGGGACCTGACTCGCGTGCCGGGCGGCTCGTCGGGGGGCTCCGCCGCGGCCGTGGCCGCGCGCCTGGTCCCGGCCGCGACCGGTACCGACACCGGTGGGTCGATCCGCCAGCCAGCCAGCTTCAGCGGCATCACCGGCATCAAGCCGACCTATGGCGTGTGCTCGCGCTTCGGCATGATCGCGTTCGCCTCCAGCCTGGATCAGGCCGGCCCGATGGCACGCAGCGCCGAAGACTGCGCGCTGCTGCTCGGCGCGATGAGCGGCTTCGACGAACGGGATTCGACCAGCGCCGAACGCCCGCCCCAGGATTACGCGGCTGCAATGCGCAAGCCGCGAGTGGGCGCCACGGCAACCCAGCCGCTGAAGGGCCTGCGCGTGGGTCTGCCGAAGGAATTCTTCCCGGCTGAGCTGACTTCGGGGGTCGATGGTGTGGTGCGCGCGGCACTGGCCGAACTGCAGAGGCTCGGCGCCACGCTGGTCGATGTCAGCCTGCCGCGCACCGAGCTCTCGATTCCCGTCTACTACATCATCGCGCCTGCAGAGGCCAGTTCGAACCTGAGCCGCTTCGACGGTGTGCGTTTCGGGCATCGCGCGGCCAAGTACACCGACCTGCTCGACATGTACAAGAAGACCCGCGCCGAGGGATTCGGCGACGAGGTCAAGCGACGCATCATGATCGGCAGCTACGTGCTGAGCCATGGCTACTACGACGCCTACTACCTGCAGGCGCAGAAGCTGCGCCGCATGATCGCCGACGATTTCCAGCGCTGCTTCGCCGAGTGCGACGTGATCGCCGGCCCGGTCGCCCCAACGGTCGCCTGGAAGCTCGGCGGCAAGGGCGAAGACCCGGTCGCCAACTACCTGGCCGACATCTTCACGCTGCCCGCCAGTCTGGCCGGCCTGCCCGGCATGAGCGTACCGGCGGGCTTCGCGGCGTCTGGCGATGGCGCCGGCATGCCGGTGGGCCTGCAATTGATCGGCAACTACTTCCAGGAGGGCACCTTGCTGCACGCCGCCCACGCCTTCCAGCAGGCCACCGACTGGCACCTGCAGGCCCCGGCTGCCGCGACATCCGGAGCGGCAGCATGACGATCACAGCAACCAGCAAGCTCATCCGCGGGTACGAGGTGGTGATCGGCCTCGAAACGCATGCACAACTGTCGACCCAAAGCAAGATCTTCAGCGGCTCGTCGACGCAGTTCGGCGCCGAGGCCAACACGCAGGCTTCGCCGGTCGATCTGGCCCTGCCCGGCACGTTGCCGGTGATGAACCGCGGCGCGGTCGAGCGTGCGATCCGCTTCGGCGTCGCGGTCGGCGCGAAGGTGGCGACGCACTCGATCTTCGCGCGCAAGAACTACTTCTACCCCGACCTGCCCAAGGGGTACCAGATCAGCCAGTACGAAACGCCGGTGGTGCAGGGTGGATCGGTCGAGTTCATGGTTGGCGACACGCCGCACAGGGTCAACCTGACGCGTGCCCACCTCGAGGAGGACGCCGGCAAGTCGCTGCACGAGGACTACGCCGGGCAGACCGGCATCGACCTCAACCGCGCCGGCACGCCGCTGCTCGAGATCGTCACCGAGCCTGACATGCGCTCCAGCGTCGAGGCCGCCGAGTACGCGAAGACGCTGCACGCACTGGTCGTGTGGCTGGGCATCTGCGACGGCAACATGCAGGAAGGCAGCTTCCGCTGCGACGCCAACGTGTCGGTGCGCAAGCCGGGTGCGCCGTACGGCACGCGCCGCGAGATCAAGAACCTGAACAGCTTCAAGTTCCTGCAGCAGGCGATCGACTGCGAGATCCAGTGGCAGATCGACCTGATCGAGGACGGCGGCACGGTGCAGCAGGCGACGGC
This sequence comes from Rhizobacter sp., assembly GCA_017986065.1. Taxonomy (GTDB): domain Bacteria; phylum Pseudomonadota; class Gammaproteobacteria; order Burkholderiales; family Burkholderiaceae_C; genus PBB1. The sequence goes on from JAGNWJ010000037.1 coordinate 18,536, forward strand.
CCTCTTCAATCCGAACGGCAACGGCGGCCGGGGCGAGACGCGTGCCATGCGCAGCAAGGAAGAAGCGCACGACTACCGCTACTTCCCGGACCCGGACCTGCCCCCGCTGGTGATCGCGCCCGACTGGATCGAACGGGTTCGCGCCGACATGCCGGAGCTGCCGCGCGCGATGGCCGCGCGCTTCCAGCGCGAACACGGCCTGCCCGAGTACGACGCACTGGCGGTCACGCAGAGCAAGGCGCACGCAGCCTATTTCGAGGCGGCGACGGCGGTCTGCAAATCTCCGAAGCTGGTCGCCAACTGGATGATGGGCGAGCTGGCGCGGCGGCTGAATGCCGACGGGCTGGAGATCGGAGCCAGCCCGGTGGCGGCTGGCACGCTCGGTGCGCTGATCGGACGCATCGGCGATGGCACCATCTCGAACAATGGGGCACGTCAGGTGTTCGACGCGCTCTGGAGCGGCGAGCCCGCGGATGTCGACGCGCAGATCGAATCCAAGGGTCTGAAGCAGATGTCGGACACCGGCGAGCTCGACCGTCTGCTCGACGAGGTGCTCGCATCCAACGCCAAATCGGTCGAGGAATACCGCGCCGGCAAGGACAAGGCCTTCAACGCGCTGGTCGGTCAGGCCATGAAGGCCACGAAGGGCAAGGCCAACCCGGCCCAGGTCACCGAGTTGCTGAAGAAGAAGCTGGGCTGAGACCGTTGGCCGGCGTCGATGGCGGCGTCGACGCCGACGCCGGTTTCGACGCGGACGCGGGCAGCAGCGGCCCGAGCGACCCGGGCTGTGCGCCAGCCCACAAGGCGCGAAGCCGCGCCAGCTCGGCGTCGAAGGTCGCGTTGATGCGCAGCGTTTCTGCCTGCTGGTTCTGCATCAGGGCGCGCTGGGCTTCAGTGGCAGCGTCGATGCCATCGAGCTGCTGCTTGAGTCGCGTCGGCATCTGCCGCCCGACGTAGAACTCGGCCTCGTCGAGCAGCGGCTTGCGCTCGGCTGCCAGCACCTCCAGACGCTTCTGCGACAGCTGCAGCGTTCGGTCGAGGTCGTTGAGCGCCGACTGGCGTGCCTTCTGGTGTGCAGCCTCGGTCGGGTAACGCTGACGCAGGTTGCGGTCGCGGCGGATGGCGTCCATTTCGGCAGCGCGCACGGCCGCCTTGGCACGCTCGCGCGCGTCGAACTCGGCTTGTTCGTCGGCGGTCATCTTGGGCGGCACCACCTTGCGGGTCGACCCATCCGCGTTGAGCACCCGCTGGTCGCGGGACGTGCATTCGGGAATCGGCCGGTCCGATGTCAGTCGCTTGCCGTTGGCGTCGATGCACGAATAGATCGGACCCGCCGCCTGGACCGAGCAGCACATCAGCAGCAGAACCCCGCCGCACAGCGCATTGCACAACCGGTCACCGCGTGCATCCTGGCGGGTGAGGAGCTCAGACGCCATAGCGTGTCCGGTAACTGGCTACCCGCTCGGCATGGACACCCAGCGCCGGAGCGTCGGTCGTCTGCAGAACGTGAAGGAGATCGGCCAGCGTCGCGATCGCCACCACTGGCAGTCCGAGTTGTTGCTGCACGAACTGCACCGCTGACCACGGTGCATCCTGCCCACCCTCGGTGGCCTTTTCCTGGCGGTCGAGTGCAATGACGACGGCACTGGGTGTGCCACCAGCCGCCTCGATCATCGCGACCGATTCGCGCACCGAGGTGCCGGCCGAAATGACATCGTCGATGATCAGCACCCGGCCTCGCACCGGCGCACCGACCAGCGTCCCGCCTTCGCCGTGGTCCTTGGCTTCCTTGCGGTTGTAGGCATACGGCAGGTTGACGCCGAGCCGTGCCAGCTCGACCGCCACTGCGGCGGCCAGCACGATCCCCTTGTAGGCCGGACCGAACACCATGTCGAACTGCAATGCGCCCGACGCACGGGCCTGCTGCAGTCGCCGTGCATAGAATTCGGCGAGGCGGCCGAGCTTGGCGCCATCATCGAACAGGCCGGCGTTGAAGAAATAGGGCGACAGGCGCCCGGCCTTGGTCTTGAACTCCCCGAATCGCAACACGCCGGCTTCGAGCGAAAACCTCACGAAGTCCTGGGCAAGATCGTCCGTTTCGGCGTCAACGCGGCCACTTGGGCTCATCTGAGGAATCCTGTGCTCCGTCTGGTCACATTGAATCTGAACGGCATCCGATCTGCAGCCACGAAGGGCTTCGAGGCCTGGGCCGCCGCTTCGGCGCCCGATTGTATGGGCGTGCAGGAGGTCAAGGCCCAGGCCGACACGGTCGATGGGCGCTTCGATCGGGTGGCGGGCATGACCGGTCATTTCCATTACGCACAGAAAAAAGGTTACTCGGGCGTCGGGCTGTACACGCGCCACGCCCCGAGCCTGATTCGCAGCGGTATCGGCAACCCCGAATTCGATGACGAGGGGCGCTGGATCGAGGCCTGCTTCGACGACGACAGCCGTCCGGAGTTTCCGCGCTTCAGTGTCATCAGCTGCTATTTCCCGAGCGGCAGCAGCGGAGAGGAGCGGCAGCAGGCCAAGTTCCGTTTTCTCGCACTGATGGCGCCACACCTGGCGCAGCTGCGCGCCGAACGCGAGTTCGTACTGCTGGGCGACATCAACATCGCCCACAAGGAAATCGACCTGAAGAACTGGAAGGGCAACCTGAAGAACAGCGGATTCCTGCCCGAAGAGCGCGCCTGGATGACCCACCTGCTCGACGCCGAGTCAGGTATCGGTCTGGTCGATGTCTTTCGCACGCTCGACCCCAACCCCGATCGCTACACCTGGTGGAGCAACCGGGGTCAGGCCTGGGCCAAGAACGTCGGCTGGCGCATCGACTACCAGCTGGCCACCCCCGGCATCGCGGCCCGGGCGCTCCGAGCGGATATCCACCTCGAGCCACGCTTCAGCGACCACGCACCGCTGACCATCGATTACGACGTCGTGCTCTGAACGATCGCTCGGGGTCCGAATCGCCCGAAGCCGGGCCGGCACCGACCGGGAAATTGGGGGAGATCACCCAGGCAACGGTTGAATTGACCCAGTCGGCGCGTCCGGGGCGAATCGGGATCACGAGCCTGCATGAAAATTATCTTTTCCATTCAATGACTTGGCGATAGGCGTACCGAATGCCTCCTGCGGCATGTTCCATGCTGCTGACGCCGCCATCCGCTCGGCGAGACACGTCGTTGCGGGATCGGCGCGATGTGCGCGGGAGCCGCCATGAACGTGAAACGACTCGATGGACAGTTGCTGAATTTCTGGGTCGCCAAATCCGCCGGCCTGCAGCTGGTCGGCGAGGATCCGGGGCCGGACTCCACGCACGACACCAACAGCGGCTTCTGGCACCCGCACACCTACGATCCGAGCCACGACTGGTCGCACGCGGGATCCGTCATCGCCGAGGAGTGGTACCACATCGAAGACACGCTGCTCGAATGGTTCGGGCCGGAGTGGTCCCAGGTGCCCGCCATCTCGAAGGACCCGCTGAAGTGGTTCCTGCGCGCCTACGTGGCCACGCAGTTCGGCGACGAAGTGGAAGACGTCTCATCGGCGGGCTCGTGCAAGCTGCGCAATACCGACTCAACACCTGTCCCTGCCACCCCGAGCGTCAAGCCCCGGTCCTGGATGCCGCATTGGCTGCGGCAGCTCAACGACTGAGACAAGGGCTGCGCGACGCGCTCGGCCGGTGACCTGCCGTCCAGGCAGCGCTGGAGGTCGACAAGGTAAATTCAGCCCACCGCCCGGCGCTCGCGCCGCTGGCGACGGCTCGGGCGCTTCGGCCATGCCGGGCGAGCGCACGGCAACCATTCACTACAGAGACTCTCACCATGGCGCTTGACGCACTCGAATTCGAAACCGCTGCGCAACCCACGGCCAGCATCATCGTGCTGCACGGCCTGGGGGCCGACGGCAACGACTTCGTGCCGATTGCCGAGGAACTGGAGCTCGACACGGTCGGACCGGTGCGTTTCGTCTTTCCCCATGCACCGGTGAGGCCGGTCACGATCAACGGCGGCATGGCGATGCGCGCCTGGTACGACCTGCTGCAGGCTGACCTGGTGCGGCGCGAGGACGAAGCCGGCCTGCGGGCTTCGCGGCTCGACATCGAGGCGCTGATCGCCCGCGAAAGGGCGCGCGGCGTGCCCGCATCGCGCATCGTGCTGATGGGTTTCTCGCAGGGCTGCGCGATGACGCTGCTGACGGGCTTGCGTCACGCCGAGCGCCTGGCCGGTCTCGTCGGCCTGTCGGGTTACCTTCCGCTCGCCGACACGACAGCCGCGGAGCGCGCAGCAGCCAGCGTCGCGCTGCCGATCTTTCTGGCCCACGGGCGCAGCGATACCGTGATCCCGCTGGCGCGCGCGACCGCATCGCGCGATGTGCTGCAGTCGCTGGGCTGCGTTGTCGAATGGCACGAGTACCCGATGGCGCATTCGGTGTGCCCGCAGGAGGTCGCCGACCTCAACCGCTGGTTGCTGGGCGTGCTGGCCTGACGGCGCGCGGGCGCTAGCTGCTGCGCCCCGCATCGGTCACCGAAGGGCTGGGCTTCGGCGGCTCGAAGCGCCGCGCGGGCTTTTCGGCACGGGCATACAGCCCTTCGACCGCCGGAATGTTGTTTTCCAGGTCCCTGATGCGCGTGGTTCCTGCAGGGTGGGTGGACAGCCACTGCGGAGGTGCGCCCTTGTTGGCCGCGCCCATCTTCTGCCACAGACGGACGCCCGCGCGCGGGTCGTAGCCTCCCCGGGCAGCCAGGTCGAGACCGATCTTGTCGGCTTCGGATTCGTCGTCACGGCCGAACTTCATCGTCAGCAACTGCCCGCCCATGTCGGCCAGATAGCGCCCCCCGCCACCGAGCCCGAGCAATGTGGCACCGAGCTCGATCGCTCCGCGCGTCGCAGCAGACTTCCCCATGCGCTCCCGCGCGTGCTCGCGCAGCGCGTGGGCGATCTCGTGGCCCATCACCTGCGCCACTTCGTCGTCGCTGAGCTGCAGCGTCTCGAGGATGCCGTAATAGAAGGCGATCTTGCCGCCGGGCATGCAGAAGGCGTTGATCTGCTTGCTGCCGATCAGGTTGACTTCCCACTTCCAGCTCGCCGCACGCGAGGTGCTGCGCAGGTTCGGCGCATTGCTGAACGGGATCAGCCGCCGGGCAATCGCACGCAGCCGCAGCACCTGCGGGTGGTCCGCCGGCGCCAGCGCATTCTTCTCCGCCGCCTGCTTCAGCATCTGCTGGTATTGCTGCGCCGCGGCGGTTTCGACCTCTTCGGCCGGGACCAGCTTGGCGAGGGTGGACTGGGAGTCGACCTGCACACCCTCGCGCGCCCAGGCTGGCACCGCCAGCGCCGCACCGGCGCCGAGCACCGCACGCCCGAACAATCGGCGCGAGTGCGTCGCACAACTGCACCCAAGGCGATGCCAGGCGGCAACCGCCGCATCGGGTTCGAACTGGGCCTGTGGGTCGAAATCGGTGGTCGTGGTCATGTCGTCGGGTCGATGGTGGAAGGCTCGACAGCCTCGATGATCCGTCAAGTGTCGCTGCGGGGCAGTTGGTCAATCGCCGGGGGTTGGGGCGTCCGGATCGGCTTCGAGTTCCCTCACCGAATCGCGCAGCCACCAGAGCATGCACAACGCCGGCAGCGCCACCAGCGTGGACACGATGAAAAAGGTCGGCCAGCCGATCGCCTCGGACAACACGCCGGCGAGCGGCCCGACCCACACACGACCGACGGACGCAAACGCCGACAGCAGCGCGTACTGCGTCGCAGTGAAACGCTGGTTGCACAGGCTCATCAGGAAAGCCACGAACGCAGCCGTTCCCATGCCGCCCGACAGGTTTTCGGCGGCGATCACCATCAACAGGCCGCCATCGATCTCGGTGGACTGCACGAGCTTCACGAAACCCCAGTCGAAAGGCGGCAGCACGAAGCCGGGAAGTGCGCCCTTGCCGTTGACCGCCAGCCACCAGAACCCGAGGTTGCTGAGCATCTGCAGCACGCCGAACAGCAGCAGCGCACGCCACAGGCCCAGTTTCAGCATCAGCAGGCCGCCGAGCAGCGCGCCGCCGATGGTCAGCCACAGGCCGATCAGCTTGTTGACCACACCGACCTCGGCAGGGCCGAAGGCCATGGACTTCAGCAGGAACGGCGTCATCAGCGAGCCGGCGAATGCGTCACCGAGCTTGTAGAGCACGATGAAGATCAGGAACGCCGCCGCGCCGCGCTGCGAGAAGTAGCTGTTCAGCCCGCCCAGCAGCGTCTGGAATTTCGCCGCGCGCGCTGCCCAGGCGGCCAGCGGCAGCGTGAAGGCCAGCCCCAGCAGCAGCGCCAGCAGGTCGGTCCACTTGACCTTCAGCCCGGCGTCCAGCGCACTGCCGTCGAACCATGGCGCGAGCAGTGCACGGGCCAGGGGCGGACCGAGGCGGTCGCTGACGACGAAGCCGACCGCAACCGCCGCCACCAGCGCCGCAAAGCCGAGCAGGTCCTGGCGCGCGACGCTGGTCCGGTCGCCGGCCGCATGCACGCGAGGCAGCACCAGCGCCGACAGCACTGCGGCTGCCCCCATCAACGCGGCCATGAATCGGTAGACCTCGGGCCAGGTCCAGCCGCCCGGGCTGCCGGCGTTCGACGGGTCGACCCAGATCAGCACGACGCCCCCGGACAGGATCATCGCCAGCCGGTATCCGAGCACGTTGAGCGACGAACCGAGGCCCCGCTCGCGGGCGGCCAGCAGGTCGGTGCGGTAGGCATCGATCACCACGTCCTGGGATGCGGCGACGAAAGCCACCAGCACGGCCAGCAAGGCAAATGCGCGTGTGGCCTCTGCTGGCGGCGTGGCCGCCAGCCACCAGAGTGAGCCAGCCAGGGCGAGCTGCGTCAGCACCAGCCAGCCCCGTCGCCGACCCAGCCAGGGCAGCTCGAACCGGTCCATCAGCGGCGCCCAGAGGAACTTGAACGTGTACGGCAGGCCGACCAGGCTGAGGAAGCCGATCGTTGCGAGATCGAGGCCTTCGAGGCTCAGCCACGCCTGCATCGCCTGGCCTGTCAGCGCCAGCGGCAGACCCGAGGCGAAGCCGAGAAAGGTGACCACGGCCATCCGGTGCCAGGCGCCCGAATCGAATCGAGCCCGGGAGCTCGCAAGGGGTC
>JAGNWJ010000110.1 GCA_017986065.1 Rhizobacter sp.
TTCTATGGGTTGACCAGCAAGCCCTTCCAACTGAACCCCGACCCCAGCTTCTACTTCGGCAGCAAGCAGCACAGTCGTGCCAAGGCGTACCTCGAATACGGCGTGTCACGTCATGAAGGTTTCGTGGTCATCACGGGTGAGATCGGTGCCGGCAAGACGACGATCCTGCGCACTTTGATCGATGGTCTGCATGGCAGTGATGTGGTGATCGGTCATCTGGTGACCACTCAGCTGGGCGCCGAAGACACTCTGCGCATGGTCGGTGCGGCGTTTGGCTTTCACGTCAAGGACGTTTCGAAGGCCGAGTTGCTGATCACGCTGGAAGCATTTCTGGTGAGCCAGACGAGCCAGGGCAAGCGCTGTCTGCTCATCGTCGATGAGGCACAGAACCTGACTCCGCAGGCCGTCGAAGAGTTGCGCATGCTGTCGAATTTCCAGTTTGGCAATCAGGCGCTGCTGCAGAGCTTCATGGTCGGGCAACCAGAGTTTCGCGAGATCCTGCAGCGCCCGGAAATGGAGCAGTTCAGGCAGCGTGTCGCCGCCACTTGCCACATCGGGCCGCTCGATGCGGAAGAGACCCAGCGGTACATCGAGCACAGGCTGGCTTGTTCAGGCTCTCGCGGCAAGCCCAGTTTCGAGCCGGCGGCATTCGAGGGCATCTACAAGGCCACCCAGGGTATCCCGCGTCGAATCAATTCCCTCTGCGATCGCCTCCTGTTGTTGGGTTTCCTCTGCGAGAAGACGCATTTCAGCCGCTCGGACGTGGATGAAGTCGTGGCCGAGACTGCCGAGGAATCGGCGGTCCCTGTCAAGCCGAAGGGCGTGGCGGCAGTGGGAGTCGCTGCGCAATCGATGGCATTGGACTTCTCGCCAGACATCGATCTGACCAAGCTGAATCTGACGCCGGAGGCCAGCGAGTCCATGTCAGGACAATTGGCCACGTTGGTCGCGGAGCAACGACTCGACCAGTTGCAGCGCGTCGAGAGAAGCATTCTTCGTCTGGAGCGGCAGAACGTTCAGATCCTGGGATTGCTTCAGAAACTCGTTGGATCGGCCAGCATCGTCAAGTCGACTTCGGACCAGTCCAGCACATGACTCATCGATTGGCAGGCGAGGCCTTCGGCCCGGTGATGTGCATCGTCGGCGCGCGGCCCAATTTCATGAAGATGGCGCCGATCCTGCGCGCCCTGGCGGATCACGTCCCACCTATTGCCGCACTCCTGGTCCATACCGGCCAGCATTACGACCAGGACATGAGTGGGCAGTTGTTCACTGACCTCGGGTTGCCCCTTCCCGACATCAACCTCGATGTCGGATCCGGCAGTCATGCCGTGCAGACCGCCGAGGTCATGCGGCGGTTCGAGCCGGTGCTCGATGCCCATCGGCCCTCCTGCGTCGTGGTGGTGGGCGACGTGAATTCGACGCTGGCCTGCACACTGGTTGCGGTCAAGAAAGGCGTGCCGGTCGCGCACGTCGAAGCCGGCCTGCGCAGCTATGACCGGCAGATGCCCGAAGAGATCAATCGGGTCGTCACGGATCAGATCGCGGATCGCCTGTACACAACAGAACGCAGCGCCGAAGGAAATCTACGTTCCGAAGGCATCCCGGCCAAGCGGGTGATCTTTAGCGGCAACGTGATGATCGATTCGCTGCTGGCGCATCGAAAGCATGCACGCAGCGCCGCCGACACCCTTCGCGCGCACGGTATCGATCCTCTGGTCCTTGAGCATCCGAAGGGCTACGGCGTCGTGACCCTGCATCGCCCATCGAATGTCGATGATCCCCAGACACTGCGCTCGCTGCTCGTCACGCTGGGTGATGTCGCCAAGGATCTGCCTCTGGTTTTTGCCATGCATCCGCGCACGCGCAGCAACATCGACAAGCTTCAGCTCGGCGCGCTTGTCGACCCCGCCCGCCTGGTCCTGCTGCCGCCGCAGGGCTATCTGGAGATGCTCGGGCTGATGTCCGGCGCCACGCTGGTGCTGACCGATTCCGGCGGCTTGCAGGAAGAAACCACGGCACTTGGCGTTCCCTGTCTGACCTTGCGAGCCAACACGGAGCGGCCAATCACCATCGAGCAGGGAACCAACACCCTGGTCGGCACCGATCGAGCGGCGATCCTGCAGGCGGTCGCCGAGATTCTTGGCGGTCAGGGCAAGCGCGGCCGGGTTCCTGAACTGTGGGACGGGCATGCGGCCGAGCGCATTGCCAGCGATCTGTGGCGCTGGCTGAGCCTGCCGGCCGAGGAGCGGTAATGCAGTCGCCCGCCGCAAGTCGGGGCGAATCCATCAGCAATGCCCTGACGATCGACGTCGAAGACTACTTCCAGGTCTCCGCCTTCGCACCCTACATTGCGCGCAGCGATTGGGATCGTCGCGAATGCCGTGTTGAACGCAACGTCGACCGCATCCTTTTAATGCTGGATCGGCACCAGACTCAGGCCACGTTCTTCACGCTGGGCTGGATCGCCGAACGCTATCCCCAGCTGATACGCCGGATTGCGGACCAAGGTCACGAAGTCGCCAGTCACGGCTATGGGCACCAGCGCGCCACGGACCTCAATGAGGCAGACTTCCTGGCCGATATCGAGCGTGCCAAGCATGTCCTCGAGGATGTGTGCGGCACTGCGGTGACAGGCTACCGGGCCCCCAGTTTTTCCATCGGCGTCGACAACCTCTGGGCATTCGATTGCCTGGCCCGCGCGGGTTACCTCTACAGCTCCAGCATCTATCCGATCCAGCACGATCACTACGGCATGCCCGATGCACCGCGCTTCGCACACCGGGTCAACGACACATTGATGGAAATCCCGATCACCACGATGCGCCTTCTGGGCCGCAACCTGCCCGCCAGTGGCGGCGGCTATTTCCGGCTGCTCCCATACGCCGTATCACGGTGGATGCTGAGACAGGTTCACAGCCGCGAAGGAGAGTCGGCGATCTTCTACTTTCACCCTTGGGAAATAGACAGTGACCAGCCGCGTATCCGTGGAATCGACCGCAAGACGCGCTTTCGCCACTACGTGAACATCGACCGCATGGAGCAGCGGCTGAATTGCCTGCTCCAGGATTTCCAGTGGGGTCGAATGGACCACATCTTCCTGAATCGAGCTGTTCCGCCAGCGGTCGGCCACTCATCGGCGGGGCATCCGTGCCGAACGTAAAGTCTCTCTCCCTTCACGACGCCGCGAATGCAATGCGGTGGGACCGGTTCGTTCTGTCCTGTCCAACCGCCACGTTCTTCCATCGTGCGGGCTGGCAGCAGATCATGGCGAAGGTGTTCCGGCACGACACCCACTTCCTCTATTCCGAAACCGATGGACAGATCGACGGTGTGTTGCCGTTGGCGCACGTCAAGTCAATGCTGTTTGGCAATGCGCTGGTGAGTCTGCCCTTTGCCGTTTACGGAGGGGTGGCTGCCACTGATGAAGCCGCGGCAATGGCGCTGGAGGCGGAAGCCCAGCGCATTGCGCAGCGACTGGGCGTCGATCACCTTGAGTTGCGGCACGTGGTTGCCCGGCATGACGACTGGCCGAAGCAGGACCTCTACGTGACGTTCCGAAAGGCCATCCTGCCCGAAGAGGAGGCCAACATGCTGGCCATTCCAAGAAAGCAACGGGCGATGGTGCGCAAGGGCATCAAGAATGGCCTTCGCAGCGACATCGATCCGGGAGTCGATCGATTCTTCGCGCTGTATGCCGACAACGTGCACCGCCACGGCACACCGGCGCTGCCGAAGCGCTACTTCCAGGCCCTGAGAGATCAGTTCGGTTCGGATTGCGAAGTGCTGACCGTCAGTGCACCCGACGGCCGCATTCTGAGCAGCGTGATGAGCTTCTACTTCCGCGATGAAGTGCTGCCCTACTACGCCGGCGATGACGAGTCCGCACGAGACCTCGCCGCGAATGACTTCAAGTACTGGGAGCTGATGCGACTGTCCTGTGCGCGGGGCCTCAAGGTCTTCGATTACGGTCGCAGCAAGCAGGGCACGGGATCTTTTTCCTTCAAGAAGAACTGGGGTTTCGAGCCTGCGCCACTGAACTACGAGTACCGCCTCTACAAGCGCGATGCTGTGCCGCAGAACAATCCGTCCAACGCCAAGTTCCGGCTGATGATCGAGACGTGGCGCCGCATGCCGATCGGTCTGGCCAACTGGCTGGGACCGTTCGTTGTTCGCAATCTCGGCTAGTCGGCATGGCCAACCTGCTTTTTCTGGTGCACCGGTTGCCGTATCCGCCGAACAAGGGCGACAAGGTCCGTTCGTTCCACCTGTTGAAGCATCTGGCCGCGAGCCATCGGGTCTTCGTCGGAACATTCGTCGACGATCCGGAGGATGAAGCGCACGTCGCGACACTGAGAGACCTTTGCGCGGGACTGCACGTCACGCGCCTGCACCCGACGCGCGCGCGCATTTCGAGTCTGACGGGCCTGATGGATGGCGAGGCGCTCACCCTGCGCTACTACCGGGATGCCGCTCTTCAGCAGTGGGTGCGCGATACCGTGCTTACAGAACGCATCGATGCCGCAGTCGTTTTCTCGTCGTCCATGGCTCAGTACGCCGACGGTACGGGATTGCCGATGCTGGTCGATTTTGTCGATGTCGATTCAGCCAAGTGGACCGAGTACGCTGCGCATCACCGCTGGCCGATGTCGTGGCTGTACCAGCGTGAAGGCCGGGAATTGCTTGCCTATGAACGCAGTCTCGCTTCTCGCGCGGCCCGGTCGTTCTTCGTGACAGAAAAGGAAACGGCTCTCTTTCGCAGCAAGGCGCCTGAAAGTGCCAGCAACTGCGAAGCCCTGTGCAACGGAGTCGATGCCGATTACTTTTCGCCCGATCCAGCGCGCGCATCGCCTTACTCTGCCGAAGAGATTCCACTGGTGTTCACTGGCGCCATGGACTACTGGCCCAACATCGATGCCGTCACCTGGTTTGCCAGTGATGTCCTGCCCCGACTTCGGGATCAATGGCCCTCGCTGAGATTGCACATCGCGGGCCGCAATCCGAGCCCTGCCGTTCGTGCCCTGGCCGGCGTCGCTGTCAGTGTCACGGGTACGGTGCCCGACATGCGGCCGTATCTCCAGCACGCTGCCGTCGTCGTGGCGCCGCTTCGTCTGGCGCGGGGCATCCAGAACAAGATTCTCGAGGCCATGGCGATGGGCCGGCCGGTGGTGGCGGCGCAGGAGTGTGCCGAAGCCATCGCGGCGCGGCCTGGCGTCGAATTGATCTGTGCTGCCGATGCCGATGCGTTTGTTCGCGAGGTGGATGCGCTGCTTCGCGAACCTGCGCGAGCCGCCAGCATCGGCCTTGCCGGCCGGCTGTGCGTGCAACGTGACTACAGCTGGGATGCGCACCTGTCGGCCTTCGAGCGCCACCTTGCACCGTTGTGCGTCCGGCAATCGCTGGCGGCCTGATCGAATGGAATCATCACCATGAGTGCCGTACCTGCCGACCTTCGCATCGTTTCCCGATGGCGCACGGCGCTGCCTGCGTTCGTGATGCTCGAGGCCGCCATTCTTCTGCTTTACCGCGATACCGCTCTGGTCATGGCAGGCATCTGGTGGCGATCGGAGACTTTCGCGCACTGCCTGCTGGTGGTTCCGATCGTGCTCTGGCTGGTGTGGCGCCAGCGCGACCGGCTGGCCGAACTGTCCCCCAGGCCGCAGCCCTGGCTTCTGGCTCCGATGCTGCTGACTGCCCTGATCTGGCTGCTTTCGGAGGTGACTCTGGTCGATGTGGGTGCGCAGTTCGCGCTGGTGGCGATGCTGTTGATGGCCGTTCCGCTCGTGTTGGGACTCGAGGTGGCATTCGCCATCTTGTTCCCGCTGCTGTTCCTGTTCTTCGCGGTGCCCTTCGGTGAGTTCGTCGTTCCGACCATGATGCACCTCACGGCGGACTTCACCGTGTCTGCGTTGCAGATCTCCGGCGTGCCGGTGTTCCGCGAAGGCCAGCAGTTCGTCATACCGAGCGGCAACTGGTCGGTGATAGACGAATGCAGCGGTGTTCGCTATCTGATGGCGTCCTTCATGGTGGGGACGCTGTTTGCGTACCTCAATTACCAATCGCATGGCCGGCGTGCCGCGTTCATGCTCTTCTCGCTGGTGATGCCCGTGGTGGCCAACTGGCTGCGCGCCTACATGATCGTGATGCTGGCTCATTTCTCGGGCAATCGAATCGCCACCGGCGTGGATCACGTCGTCTACGGCTGGGTCTTCTTCGGCGTGATCATTTTCCTGATGTTCATGATCGGTTCGCGCTGGTCCGAGCCCGAACCAGCATCCTCGGGTGTCAATGCGTCCGAGATCGACTTGCGCCGCGGGTCAGCGCCTGTCGCGCAACCCAGCTCCTTGTTGGTCTGGGCGCTCGCAGGTGTCTTCGTGGCAAGCCTGCCTCACGCGGCCCTGTCCGGCTTGCTGCATTCCGAGAACTCTGCCTCCGAGGCGAAGATCGAGTTGCCCTCCGAACTGGGCGGCGGCTGGTCCTCGAAGGGAGCGAACATCGTCTCTTGGGCGCCGATCTTCACCAATCCATCATCTGAAGCCGCACAGGCTTATGCGGCTGCGGCAGGTACGGTGGGGCTGCACGTTGCTTACTACCGCGGCCAGGGTGACGATCGCAAGCTGGTCAGTTCGACCAATGTGCTGGTGCCGATGCGGAGCGACGACTGGAATCTGATGGCTGGCGGACCTGTCGGCCAGACCGTCGGGACGCAGGCCGTCAGCTTCAGAACGGCTGAGATCCTCGGCAGGTCACAGT
>JAGNWJ010000111.1 GCA_017986065.1 Rhizobacter sp.
GTCGTACTTCAACAGGCTCCACGGCAGCGGATAGCGATCGGTACCCATGCCGAGGAATCCTCCGAACTCCATGACGGCATAGCGCACGTGGCCGGAATGCTTGTCGATCATCAGGTCGTCGATCGATCCGAGCTTGTCGCCAGCCTGGTTGAATACGGAAGTGCCTTCGACCTTGTCGGACGAAATGACGCTGTGGGTGGTGATAGAGGAATCCATTCGAGTCTCCAGGATGTGAGATGGGCTCCGGAACGTGCTGGGTTCCGGGAGCGAGCTGGACACCATCAAGGTGCCCATTCCGTTTATGGCACCCGGGACGCGATGCGAAAGCAGGTGCCGCGGACGAGACGCTGTAGGAGAACGACTGTCAGCAGGTGTACCGGTTCAACGCCCGGGGAACGTTGGCCGCCCGGTCAGGGTGGCAGTGCGGTCAATCTGCGATCTGAAGCTGCGCCGGGTCCAGCAACAGGTAGCCTGCCGCACGCTTGGCCGCCCTGCTCCCGTCGTCGCTGACGATCACGATGTGCTCCAAGCCACCGACCAGTGCCGGGCAGACGCCCTCGGCCTTCTCGAAGCTGCGCAGGCCCGGCACGGTGACACGCCTCGCAGGCGCACCCGGCTGTCCACTCCAGCACCAGAGGTCGAAGCTCGCCGCTTCACGTGAGGCAGGGCCCCCGATGACGAGATACGCTGCCAGCGCGGGAACATAGGACAAGCCGCGGATTCCGTGGCCCCCGAGATCCAGCTCGTCGAGCGCCGGCGCGATGCGGGGCGCCTCATTTGAATCAAAGACGGCCGAGGGATTCTCGACACGGGCGATGAGCGCTCGACCGTCGCGCAACGGACTGCGGAAACCGATGAGCAGCTGCTGCTGGTCGGCGCTGATTTCGAGGGCTTCGATATTGAGCCCGCCGCTGGCCTTGACCTCGCGGACATGCGCAGCCGCCGCCAGCACGGCATGTCGTGAAGTCAGGGCATCCTTCAGCCCATCGACGGCCTCGGGATCCACGACCCGGTCGCCCTCGACACGGAACCGGACCAGCTTCTCGCGAGATTTCTTCTCGTCGCCATCGTCATTGCGCGAGTGCGACGTGATGCCGTAGATGAACCCCGCCTGGTCTGCCGCCAGGCCTTCGAGGTCGTCCAGCTTCCAGAACGAACTGAACAACTGAAACAGCCCGGGCGTCAGGGCCTCGGTCTTGACAGATTGATCGGCGCGGATGCTC
Source organism: Rhizobacter sp. (assembly GCA_017986065.1). Taxonomy (GTDB): domain Bacteria; phylum Pseudomonadota; class Gammaproteobacteria; order Burkholderiales; family Burkholderiaceae_C; genus PBB1. The sequence goes on from JAGNWJ010000111.1 coordinate 1,224, forward strand.
ACCAGACTCAGCGGGTGTTCCTTCTCGTCCTCGACGACAAGCAGGCGCCCGTCGGGCAATTGCTGGATCGCGGACGGCTCGTAGATGCCGGTCAGGGGTCGGAATACCGGTTCGCCGTGGGTCATCAGATCATTGTGGACCCCGCCAGCGCCCGCGGACCGGCGCACATCCGCTGCCTTGGACGTTGCCTTGAGGGTGTCACACGCGCCCGCCAGACTGACTGCAATCCTCCCCATCGCACATGCGGTGGCGCTGTGGCTCCCGGCGTGCGGGGCCGACCAATCCAGGAGTCAAGAGATGGGCCGTCCCCTGCATGTCAAACCGGCAACGACCGGCACCACCCGCCGTGGTTTCTTCAAGCGATCGAGCTCGGCCGCCGTGGCGCTGGCCTCGACACCGATGTTGTCGGTGGCGGGCCTCGGCACCTCCAGACCCGACCTGTTCCAGCACGGCGTGGCCAGCGGCGATCCGCTGTCCGACCGAGTCATCCTGTGGACCCGCGTGACCCCGCGCAAGCCACGCCCATCGATCGAGGTCCGCTACGTCGTCGCCACCGATCCGAAGCTGCGCCGCGTCGTGGCGCGCGGCGAGGTGCGTGCCCAGGCATCACGCGACTACACCGTCAAGGTCGATCCGGTCGGCCTGCGTCCGGGCACGACCTATTACTACCGATTCGCGGTCGAGGACGCCAAGTCGCCGATCGGTCGCACCAAGACCCTGCCGGTGGGCCCGACCTCGAGCCTGCGTCTGGCGGTGGTCAGCTGCTCCAACCTGGCCGCCGGCTACTTCAATGCCTATCGCCGCGTGGCCGAGCGCGCCGATCTGGACGCTGTCCTCCACCTCGGCGACTACATCTACGAATACGGCGCCGGACAGTACGGCAGCGTGCGCACGCCCGAGCCGGCCACCGAGATGATCTCGCTGGACGACTACCGCATGCGCCATGCGCAGTACAAGCGCGACGCCGATTCGCAGGAAATGCACCGCCAGCACCCGCTGATCGCCATCTGGGACGACCACGAGATCGCCAATGACGCATGGCAGAACGGGGCAGAGAACCACGCCGAAGGCGCCGAAGGCAGCTGGTCCGACCGCGTGTCGGCCGGCCTGAAGGCCTACTTCGAGTGGATGCCCGTTCGCATGCCCGACCCGGCCAACCCGCGCCGTGACCAGCGAGCCTTCCAGTTTGGCGACCTCATCGACCTGGCCATGCTGGAAGAGCGCCTGGGTGCCCGTTCAAAGCAACTGCCGGCCACCATTCCCACGCCCCAGGGCAATGTGTTCGTGCAGGCCGGCGAATTCGCCGACCCCAGCCGCACGCTGCTGGGCACCGAGCAGGAGACCTGGCTGGCCGAGCGCTTGCGCGGTGCCACCACACGCTGGAAGGTCATCGGCCAGGGCGTGATGTTCGCCCAGCTCAAGCTCCAGGGCGCCCCGCTGGCCTTCGGGGGCGGTGCGTTCTTCAACAGCGACCAGTGGGACGGCTACCAGCCCGCCCGCGATCGCATCTACGACGTGCTGAAAGGCGATGCCAGCCACCCGCCGGTGAACAACTGCGTCATCCTGACCGGCGACATCCACAGCTCGTGGGCGGCCGACCTGAGCCAGGACCCGAACAACCCGGTGGTGGCTGCAGGCGGCTACAACCCGATCACGGGCGAAGGCTCTCGCGCGGTCGAGTTCGTGGGTACCTCGGTCACCTCGCCGGGCCTCGATGACCCGACCGGTCAGACCGCCGCCTTCGTGCGCAGCCAGAACCCGCACTTCAAGTACGTTGAACTCAACAAGCGCGGCTACATGCTGCTCGACGTGACGCCGCAGCGCGTGGTGTCCGAGTGGTGGTATGTCGACACCGTGGCCAGCATCAGCAATGTGCAGACCTTCGGCGTTGCCTTTGAAGTGGCTTACGGAAGCAACCGCCTGGCGCCGTCGGCACAGACCCCGTCGCGCGCCAACCCGCCCGCGCTCGCAGCCGACCTGCACCAGGACGACGACTGATCCATCAGGACCCGGCACGCATCGTCTTGATGGACTGAAGTCCGAACAGGGCACCCGCGGTTCGTTCGACGAATCGCGGGTCGGTTCCTGGCGGTCGCGATCAGGCATCGCTCACGCTGTCGGCTGCTCCCATTGACGCAAGCGCGGCTGCAGCAGCGGCCCGACCTGTGCCACCCAGCCATCCAGTCGTGCTTCGGTGAGCATGCCCTGCGTGCGCTGATCGATCACCCGACCGATGAGCCGCCCGTCCAGCACGGCATCGGAGTGTTCAAAGGGATAGTCCTCGGTCGACCAACTGCCACCATCTCGGCGGTCCAGCTCGACAGGACGTCGACTCGGCGCCTGCTTCTCGGGTGGGTTACTGGCGGGGCCCGGTATATGCATAGGGAGTGCTCAGGCGTGCTGCCCCAGCTTCCGTTTCTGCACGCCGTTTCTCAACCCGCAACCCGCCTGACACGCATCGCCGCGTGGGGGCGATTGCATCAGGACCCCGCATGACCACAAGCACCGTATCACCCGCTTTTCAGCGCCTCGCAACCGAGGGCCGCTTGCTCAAGCCGACGCTCAACGGGCCCACGCATGTGCCCGGCCGCTGCGGCTTTCGCGGTGACATCGCGCTGACCTTCGATCCGCCAGCGGCGCTGGAAGGGGCCTTCGCCGTGGCCGATGGCGACGAGCCGACACTGTCGTTTCTCGCGGGGTCGCTGTCCACGATGCGCCTGCTTCCCGCGCTGGCAGAGGCGCTCGGTGGCAGCGTCAAGGCAGGCGGCAAGTATTTCGTCTACGTGTCCGATCTCGAACGCGCCTCGCGCTACCAGATCGAACTCGCGGGTGTCTCGTACTACGTGCTGCCCATAGACGACACCTCGGTCTACAACGAGCTGATCGATTACCTGTACCTCGACAAGACCCGGATGAAGAAGATGGACACCGCCGAGAAGGTCGACGCCATCGCGGATGGTGCAATCAAGTACAGCCAGAAGTACGAAACCATCAGCTACGAGGAAGTCATCCGCCGGCTCTGACCGGTTACCGGCCGTGTAGGGATCGCGACGCCAGTCGCGCGACCCGAGTCCACGAATGGCGGGAAGGTGCCATTCGGACCGGGTGCCTGCAGCGAGACGTCATCGACAGCAATGCGTACGTGTTGCGCAGCACCCGGCTCGCGCCGACGACGATGGATGGCCCCGCAAGGCCTGAGACCGCCGGGAGCGGTTCCGCAGAGCCGTGGCGAGAAGTCGAGGGATGGGGTTCATGGCGCCTGTTCCTCGGGTTGCCCGGGTTCAGCGTTCGTGACTGATGAAGCGCTGGCGCATGCGGCGGGAGTCACTTCCGCGACGCCACAAGCGCATCAGGAACCGCGCGGCACGCGCCAGCGCGTTGTCCAGCGCAGTGCGCCAGTCGTTTGCCACGGAAGAGACGACCACCCACCCGGCGCCATCGGTCCGCAGCTCCACCTGGCAGCGCTTGTCGATGCCGCCACGCGGGCCGTTCACATCCGACATCTGCACCTCGGCTCGGGGCACCAGCCAGCCCAGGCGTCTCAACACGAAACGCACTCGGCGCTCGGTCAGTTCGCGCAGGTCGGTGGCTTGCGGATGGCGGGACTTGAAGAGCACTTGCATCACGAATCTCCATGGGATGAGGGATGGACGAACTCTGGAACTCCTGACGGTTCTGGAAAAGAAGTCTTTACGGAACGAGGACATCGGACAAACCTGAACAGTTCGCTTTTGCCGAACCTGGCTTCGCGGAAAAACTGCTATTTCATCCTCAGCATCGCATCCACATTCACGGCTGTTCGATCTTCCCCGAGGCCCGGCCATGAAAGCTCTGTCCAACCGCCCCACTGCTGCCCGCCGCGTCTCGCCCACACACACCCTCCACCATTCAGGAAAGAACATTGCCATGCGCTCCTACCCCCGAAACAGCCCCGAGGCCGCTGCACGAATCGTGGCGCTCGTCCTCATTGCCGACGGCCATGTCTGCCGCTCGGAATTCGATGCACTGAACCATCTCGATGGGGCAGGTCAGCTGGGTCTGGAGCCAGACGGCATGCCGCTCGTCATCCAATCGCTGTGCGAGGACCTGCTGATGGGTGCCTACGCCGGCGGGTCGATGATGGCCTGCGTGGACGATGGCGTCATGGCATCGCTGATGGCCGAGGTGGATGAGCCCGCGCTCCAGCGCAAGGTGCTGCAGTTGGCGGTTGCTGCTGCGAGTGCCGACCGGCATCTCGCCGACGGGGAGGCCGTGGTGATTGCAGCGGTTCGCCGCTATTGGGGCCTCGGTGAGGAAGCAGGCACGGAGAGCCGCATTGCTGCCGACACGCAGGCCGCCTGAGCGACAGAGGTCAGGCGCGCGCCGCGGCGAGGACCTGCAGCACCAGGGGGTGATGCTGTCCGCGGCGTGAGCGGATGGCGTGGATCTCCTCCTTCACATCCTCGCAGCGCCCGAGCAAGCGCAGTCCGCGCATCAAGCCCACATCACCCGCGCCAAGCCGGCTGACCGGGAAGACCCCCAGCCCGCGCGCCGCGAACACCGCGAGCAGCGCGCTGTCCTCGAACTCGCCGACGATGTGCGGCCGCAGCCCCTGCGCCTCGAACCACCGATCCAGCGTGGGGCGCAGGGCCGAATGGCCGGTCGGCAGCAGCACGGGCAATCGATTGAGCGATTGCGGGAACTGATCCACGTCAGCCTTGTGCACATGGGCCGCCGGCCCGTACCAATCCACGGGCGACTCGGCGAGCCGTTCGCTCGTCAGGCGCAGGTTGGGGTTGCGCGGCGCCGGCTGCCCGGTCAGCACCAGGTCCAGGTGATGCAGCGCCAGTTCGCCCAGCAGTTGCTCGAACTCGCCCTCGTGGCAGACCAGGCGCAGCGATGGCGTGGACAGCACGGACTCGAGCAGCGCGTGTGCAGCCAGCTTGGAAATGCCGTCCGACAGGCCAACGGCCAGGCGGGCGACCTTGCTGCTGGCCGCCTCCCGCACTTCCTCGGGGATCAGCTGGCCCAGCTGAAAGATTTCCTCTGCGCGGGCGAAGGCGGCATGGCCCGCATCGGTCATCGCGACGCCTCGGCCGGCAGGCTTGAGCAACTGGTGACCAAGCGCCTTCTCGAGTTCGCGCACCTGCGCGCTGATGGTCTGCACCGCCATGTCCAGCCGCTCGGCTGCACGGGCGAATCCGCCCTCCTTGGTGACGACCCAGAAATAGTACAGATGGCGGTAATTGAGCATGCCGATCTCGCATCGGAAAAACAGAAGTCCAAGTATTCCCGACGCTGCTTTATTCGAATGGATGAGTAGGAAAGACTCACCCCCTGTTGCGGTCTTTCAACGAGGAATCGATCATGTTCTACGCTCTCAGCTGGTCTGTGGTTATCGGCCTTCTCGTGCTCTGGTCTCTGGCGGCCTGGGCCTTTCACTCGATCACGGCATGGGTCACCTCCCACGCGGGCGTGCTGGCTGCAGGCTCCGGTTCG
>JAGNWJ010000038.1:0-2110 GCA_017986065.1 Rhizobacter sp.
ACCAGTGGCGGGTTGCTGGTGTCTTGCAGTGCAGACAAGGTGGGCGAGGTGCTCGAGATCTTCCACCGGCAAGGCTTCGCCCAGGCGGCGGTGATCGGCGAAGTGACCGAGGGCCCGGCGGGATTGACGCTGCGCTGAGCCGAACGCCGACCCGTCAGGCCTGAGTGCTGCGACCCGCAGATGCAACGTCGGGATCGCCAGGTGCAGCTCAGGTCGCCAGCAGGTTCAGGACGTCCATCGCGATGTCGACGGTGTGGTGAGCACCCCAGGACTCGACGGGATCTCCAACCCCCAGATAGCCCCAGGTGACCGCCACCGTGCACATGCCTGCAGCCTGTCCGGCCTGCACGTCACGGATGTCGTCTCCGACGTAGAGGCAACATGCCGGATCGATGTGCATGCGACGCGCAGCCTCGAGCAGCGGCGCAGGATGCGGCTTGGAGTGCGGCGTGGTGTCTCCCCCGATCACCACCGCGGCACGTTCGTGGAGGCCCAAAGCTCGCGTCAGGGGATCGGCATACCGAATGGCCTTGTTGGTGACGATGCCCCAGGGCACCGCCCGCGCATCCAGCGCATCGAGCAAGGATTCGACCTGCTCGAAAATCCGTGTCTGCAGGGTCATCCGCGATTCGTAGCGCGCCAGGAACTCATCTCGAAGTTCGATGAACAACTCGTCGTCCGGTCCCACGCCGAACGCCTCACCGACCAGGCCCCGCGCACCCGAACCAACCATCGCGCGCAAGCGGGCGTAGGGAACCTCGGCCAATCCGCGGGCACGCCGCATCTCGTTGGCCGCGCCGGCGAGGTCGGGCGCACTGTCGACGACGGTTCCGTCCAGATCGAACAAGACCGCGCGGATATCGCGCTTCATCGGGGCACGCCGTCCGTGGCAGGAGACCCTGGCGAGCAACAGCGACTGAACCTGGGTGAGTCCGGCAGCCTCATTCCGGTTTGCGGCAAGCCAGCATGTAGTTGACGCTGGTGTCGCCTGACAGCCAGTAGCGTCGAGTGAGCGGGTTGTATTCGAGACCGCTCGACTCCGTCACATCCAGGCCCGCGGCACGGCACTGGCCAGCGAGTTCGCTGGGCTTGATGAACTTCGCGTACTCGTGCGTACCTTTGGGCAGGAGCTTCAGCACATGCTCCGCGCCGACGATGGCAAAGAGAAACGACTTCAGGTTGCGATTGAGGGTCGAGAAAAAAATCCAGCCACCAGGGCGGCAAAGCTCACTGCAGGCTTTCACCACCGATGCGGGATCGGGCACGTGCTCAAGCATCTCCATGCAGGTCACGACATCGAACTGCCCGGGCATTTCGTCGGCCAGTTCCTCGGCGGACACTTCGCGGTAATCGACCGAGGGCGTGCCGGCCTCCAGTGCATGAAGAGTCGCTACACGAAGTGCCTTGGTCGACAGGTCGATGCCCAGCACCTTCGCTCCGCGCCGAGCCATCGCGTCGGCAAGGATGCCGCCACCACAGCCGACATCCAGGGCGCGCTTTCCTGCGATGCGAGCGCGCTGATCGATCCAGTCGAGGCGCAGCGGGTTGATCTGGTGCAGCGGTCGGAACTCGCTCTCGGTGTCCCACCACCGGTGGGCCAGATCGCTGAATTTGGCAAGCTCTTGGGGATCGGCATTCAAGGTCATCAACAGATGGTACCCAAAGAAAAACCCCGCCGAGGCGGGGTTTCTTGTTGGCAGCAAGCGCCTGGGGCTTACTTGGTCTTGGTGCCGACCACCTCGATCTCGACGCGGCGGTTCTTGGCGCGTCCATCGGAGGATTTGTTGTCTGCAACCGGTTGCTTCTCACCCTTGCCTTCGGTGTAGACGCGGTTCTTCTCGACGCCCTTGCCGACCAGATAGGCCTTGACCGCTTCGGAACGGCGGACCGAGAGGGCCTGGTTGTAGGCGTCGGAACCGACCGAGTCGGTATGACCGACGGCGATGATGACTTCGAGGTTGATGGAGCCGAGCTTGCTGACGACGTCGTCGAGCTTGGCCTTGCCTTCGTCCTTCAACACCGACTTGTCGAAGTCGAAGAAGGCATCAGCAGCGAAGGTGACCTTCTCGCTGGCGGGTGCCGCAGCAGCAGCCACGACTGGAGCAGCGGC
>JAGNWJ010000038.1:2210-25108 GCA_017986065.1 Rhizobacter sp.
GTGCACCGGCGCGTCCTGTTTGCGATGCACGAGCTGAACAACGACTGGAACCGGCCCTACAAGAAATCGGCACGCATCGTCGGCGATGTCATCGGCAAGTATCACCCGCACGGTGACCAGTCGGTCTACGACACGATCGTGCGCATGGCGCAGGATTTCTCGCTGCGCCACATGCTGGTGGATGGCCAGGGCAATTTCGGCTCGGTCGATGGCGACAACGCAGCGGCGATGCGCTACACGGAAATCCGGCTGGCGAAGATCGCGCACGAGATGCTTGCCGATCTGGACAAGGAAACCGTCGATTTCGGCCCCAACTACGACGGCAGCGAGAAGGAGCCCCTGGTACTGCCGAGCCGCCTGCCCAACCTGCTCGTCAACGGGTCGGGCGGCATCGCGGTGGGCATGGCGACGAACATACCGCCGCACAACATCAACGAAGTCGTCGACGCCTGCCTGCACCTGCTGAAGAATCCGGCGGCCACCATCGACGAACTGATGGAGATCATCCCGGCGCCCGACTTCCCGACGGCCGGCATCATCTACGGGCTGAACGGCGTGCGCGATGGCTATCGGACAGGCCGAGGCCGCGTCGTCATGCGTGCGAAGTGCCATTTCGAGGACATCGACAAGGGCCAGCGCCAGTCGATCATCGTCGACGAGATCCCTTACCAGGTGAACAAGAAGAACCTGCTCGAGCGCATGGCCGAGCTGGTGCACGAGAAGAAACTGGAAGGCATCAGCCACATTCAGGACGAGTCCGACAAGGACGGCATGCGCGTCGTCATCGAACTCAAGCGCGGCGAAGTCCCCGAGGTCGTGCTGAACAACCTCTACAAGCAGACCCAGCTGCAGGACACCTTCGGCATCAACATGGTGGCGCTGGTGGACAACCAGCCGAAGCTGTGCAACCTGAAGGACCTCATCGCGGTCTTCCTGGAGCATCGCCGCGAAGTCGTCACCCGCCGAACGGTCTACGAATTGCGCAAGGCCCGCGAACGTGGCCATGTGCTCGAGGGACTCGCGGTGGCACTGGCCAACATCGATGAGTTCATCGAGACCATCAAGGCGTCCCCGACACCTCCGGTCGCCAAGGCCGCGCTGATGAGCAAGAGCTGGGATTCGTCGATGGTGCGCGAGATGCTGTCGCGCGCCGAAAGCGAAGCGCCCGGTGGCCGCGAAGCCTTCCGCCCCGAAGGTCTGCCCCGAAGCTACGGCCTGCAGGCGGATGGCCTGTACCGGCTGAGCGACGACCAGGCCGGCGAAATCCTGCAGATGCGTCTGCAACGCCTGACCGGGCTGGAACAGGACAAGATCATCGGCGAATACAAGGAGGTGATGACGACCATCGCCGACCTGCTCAACATCCTGGCGACCCCGGAGCGGGTGACGTCGATCATTTCCGACGAATTGGCAGCCATCAAGCAGGAGTTCGGGCAGACCAAGATCGGCGCCCGACGCAGCCTGATCGAGCACAACGCGCAGGATCTGGGCACCGAAGACCTGATCACGCCGACCGACATGGTCGTGACCCTGAGCCACACCGGCTACTTCAAGAGCCAGCCACTCGCCGAGTACGGCGCGCAGCGGCGCGGCGGGCGGGGCAAGCAGGCCACGCAGACCAAGGACGACGACTGGATCGAGCAACTGTTCATCGCGAACACGCACGACTACATCCTGTGCTTCACGAACAAGGGACGGGTCTACTGGCTCAAGGTCTGGGAAGTGCCGCAGGGTTCCCGCAATTCGCGCGGCAAGCCGATCGTCAACATGTTCCCGCTGCTGCCCGGCGAGAAGGTCAATGTCGTGCTGCCGCTGACCGGCGAGGCACGCACGTTCCCGGCCGAGCGCTTTGTCTTCATGGCCACAGCCAAGGGCACGGTCAAGAAGACCTCGCTCGACGAATTCAGCAACCCGCGCAAGGCCGGCATCATCGCCGTCGATCTGGACGAAGGCGATTTCCTGATCGGTGCGGCCATCACCGATGGTCAGCATGACGTGATGCTGTTCAGCGACGGCGGCAAGGCGGTGCGATTCGCGGAGCAGGACTTGCGCCCGATGGGCCGCAACGCCCGCGGCAACAAGGGCATGAACCTCGAGCCGGGTCAGAGCGTGATTGCCATGCTCGTGGCTGAGGATGAAACGCAGAGCGTGCTCACAGCCACCGAGCACGGCTACGGCAAGCGCACCAGCATCGTCGAATACACCCGACATGGGCGCGGCACCAAGGGAATGATCGCGATCCAGCAGAGTGACCGCAACGGCAAGGTGGTCGCGGCCACGCTGGTGCGGCCCGACGACGAGATCATGCTGATCACCGACAAGGGTGTGCTCGTGCGCACCCGCGTTGCCGAGATCCGCGAACTCGGCCGAGCGACCCAGGGCGTGACACTGATCGCGCTCGACACCGGCTCCACCCTGAGCGGCCTGCAGCGCATCGTCGAGAACGACGTCAGCGCAGAAGGCACCCCCGACACCACTGCGGGCGATGACAGCGGGTCGCCCACCACCGAGACACCATGATGAAACGACTTTTCGCACTCACCGCCCTGTGCCTCGCGCTGCAGGCTCAGGCCCAGTCGACCCCTGCGCCTGCGGCGGCGCCGGTTTCGCAGGCCAAGAAGGAACTCGTGCAGAAGCTGCTCACGCTGCAGCAGCCGGTGTTCGAGACCATCGCGCGCAACGTCGTGGAGCGCCCCGCCATGCAGATGATGCAGGCGGCCGCCCAGGCCCTTCAAACGCAGGTTCCCGCAGAGAAGCGGGAGGCCACCGGCAAGAGCATCGAAACCGACGTGCGGCAGTTCGTCGAGGAGTCGGCGCCCGTACTGCGGGAGCGCGCCGTCAAACTGGCACCGTCGACTTTCGGTGCAGTGTTCGAAGAGAAATTCACCGAAGACGAACTCAAGCAGCTGATCGCGTGGACCGAGTCGCCGGTGAACAAGAAGTTCAAGCAGACGCTGCCTGAAGTGGAGACGGGCTTCGTCAAGAAGCTCATCGCCGAGGCCGGCCCCCTGCTCGACCCCAAGCTGCAGGCACTGCAGCAGAAGGTGCGGGCCACGCTGGTCGCCAATGCAGCGCCGGCTCCAGCGACCGCTGCTTCTGCGGCCCCCGCCGCGAAGCCTGCGCCTGCTCCCGCCGCGAAGCCTGCGGCAAAGGCCGCCAGCAAGTAATCGGTTCATGCCTCGCCCGTTCAATTTTTCGGCTGGCCCGGCGACCCTTCCTGCGGAGGTTCTGGAACAGGCGGCCTCCGAGATGCTGAGCTGGCATGGATGCGGTGTCAGCGTGATGGAGATGAGCCATCGCGGACGCGAGTTCATGTCGATCTGCGAACAGGCCGAAAGCGATCTGCGCGAGTTGCTGTCGGTTCCTCCGGAGTTTCGGATCCTGTTCATGCAGGGCGGCGGCCTGGGCCAGAACGCGATCGTGCCGATGAATCTGATCGGTCGATCGAGCAGCCGCACCGCTGATTTCGTGCTGACCGGGTCGTGGTCGATCAAATCCCAGGCCGAAGCGCGGCGCTATGGCGAGGCACACATCGCGGCCAGCTCGGCAACGGGGCGCCCGACGCAGCTGCCCGATCCGTCGACCTGGCACATCAGCAAGGACCCCGCCTACCTGCATCTCTGCAGCAACGAAACCATCGATGGCATCGAGTTCCAGGAGCTACCCGACCTGCGCGCCCTGGGCTGCACAGCCCCACTGGTGATCGACTGCTCGTCCCACGTCGCCTCGCGTCCGATCGACTGGAGCCGAGTGGGACTGGCCTATGCGGGAGCGCAGAAGAACATCGGCCCTGCCGGGCTGACCCTGGTCTTCGTGCGCGACGACCTGCTGGGCCAGGCGCTGCCGATCTGCCCTTCGGTGTTCAATTACCGCACCGTCGCGGATCAGGGATCGATGTTCAACACGCCACCGACCTACGCGATCTACATCGCCGGCCTGGTGTTCCAGTGGCTCAAGCGTCAGACGGAATCCGGCCTGACCGGCATCGCGGCGATCGAGGTGCGCAACCAGGCCAAGGCGAAGCTGCTGTACGACTGCATCGACGCCTCGAGGATGTACCGCAACGAAGTCGATCCGTCCTGCCGCTCCCGGATGAACGTTCCCTTCTTTCTGTCCGACGTGTCGTTGACCGAGCCGTTTCTAGAGCAGGCACGCGACGCCGGCCTGTTGCAGCTGAAGGGCCACAAGTCGGTCGGCGGGCTGCGCGCGAGCCTCTACAACGCGATGCCGCTCGAAGGCGTGCAGGCGCTCGTCAACCACATGCAGGCGTTCGAGGCAAGACATGGCTGACCAGCCCACCGCAATCAATCCAGAACTGCTGGCCCTGCGCACGCAGATCGATGCGCTCGATCGTGACCTGCTCGCGCTGCTGAACCAGCGGGCCGCACTGGCACTGCAGGTCGGCGAGGTCAAGAAGAAGGAAGGATCGGTCGCGTTCCGACCCGAGCGCGAGGCCCAGGTGATCGATGGACTGAAGGCGGGCAATCGCGGACCACTGTCATCGGACAGCGTCGCGCCGATCTGGCGCGAGATCATGTCGGCCTGTCGTGCCCTGGAGACACCGACCCGGGTCGCCTACCTCGGACCGGCCGGCACGTTCAGCGAATCGGCCGCGCTCGGTTTCTTCGGTTCATCGATCGTGAAAGTACCCTGCTCGAGCATCGACGAGGTGTTCCGGGCCACGACCGCCGGCGCCGCCGATTTCGGTGTCGTGCCGGTCGAGAATTCGACTGAAGGCGTGGTCGCGCGTTCGCTGGACCTGTTCCTGACGACGCCGCTTTTCATCATCGGCGAGACGAGCATCTTCGTGCGGCACAACCTGCTGCGTCGAGACAATGCCCTCACCGGCATCGAAGCGGTGTGCGCGCATCCGCAGGCGCTGGCGCAATGCCACAACTGGCTCGGCAACCACCTGCCGAATGCCGAGCGCCGACCCGTGTCCAGCAACGCGGAAGGCGCACGACTCGCCAGCCTCGACCCCCGACTGGCTGCAGTGGCAAGCGACCGCGCCGGCAGCGAATTCGGCCTGCACATCGTGGCGCCGGCCATTCAGGATGACGCCCACAACCGCACGCGATTCGCGGTGGTGACCCACCCACAGCGTCATCCGCAGCCCCAGGCTTCGGGGCACGACTGCACCAGCCTGGTGGTGTCGGTGGCGAACCGGCCGGGCGCCGTCTACGACATGCTGATGCCGCTGAAGACCCACGGTGTGTCGATGAGCCGCTTCGAATCGCGGCCGGCCCGTTCGGGTCAGTGGGAGTACTACTTCTACATCGACGTCCAGGGTCACCCGAGCCAGCCCGAGGTGGCCCAGGCGCTGAAGGAACTGCGCGGGGTGTGCGCCTTCTTCAAGCTGCTGGGCACCTACCCGATCGACGTGCACTGATGAAACCAGACCTCAACGCCGCCCTGCTCCTGCCACGTTCGTCGACGGGCCGGACTGTCGGGCGGCCGCGTCGGCGCTGACCATGTTCAATCAACTCGGGGTGATCGGCTGCGGCCTGATGGGCGGATCGTTCGCGCTTGCATTGCGCCGTGCGGGCCTGGTCAAGCGCGTGGTCGGCTACAGCAAGTCGCCTTCCACGACCGAGAAGGCCAGACGCATGGGGGTGATCGACCAGGCCGCCGAATCGGCATTGCTGGCCGTGTCCGGATCGGACATCGTGCTGATGGCGGTGCCGGTGGCAGCCAGCGAAGCGACGTTCCGCGCCATCCGCAACCTGATCGAGCCCGGCGTGCTGCTGATGGACGTCGGTTCGACCAAGCGCGACGTCGTCGACGCGGCGCGGCGCGTGCTGAAGGACCGTCTTTCGAACTTCGTGCCGGCGCACCCGATTGCCGGCAAGGAAGTCGCGGGAATCGAGCATGCCGACGCCACGCTGTACCAGGGCCGGCAGGTGATCCTGACGCCGCTGCCGCAGACGCAGCCCGAACTCATCCAGAAAGCGACCGATGCGTGGTCGGCGGTGGGTTCGCAGGTGCTGCGCATGACCCCCGAGAACCACGATGCCGCGTTTGCGGCGATCAGCCACCTGCCGCATCTGCTGGCCTTTGCCTATTTCAACGGCGTGGCAGGGCAGCCGGCCGGACGCGACTTCCTGTCGCTGGCGGGTCCCGGGTTCCGCGATTTCACGCGCATCGCTGCGAGCGATCCCACGGTGTGGCGCGACATCCTGCTGGCCAACCGCGAAGAATTGCTGAAGCAGTCGAGGCAGTTTCGGCAGGCGCTCGATGCCATGGAATACGTGATGACCAGCGGCAACGCCGAAGCGCTCGAGGAATTGATACGCGCTGCGTCGACCGCGCGCGCCGGCTGGTCCATGAACTCCGGCAAGAGCACCCCTCAGCGCTGACGGCAGGCGCACATCGCGGACGCTGCCGCGGAAATGCATCCTGCACACTTTGATCGACACCCCCCTTCGCCCCACGATGTACGCCATTCCCTTCATCGACATCCCTCCGCTTCTGCATGCCGGCGGCACGGTGCGCCTGCCCGGCTCGAAGAGCATCTCGAACCGCGTGCTGCTGCTCGCCGGGCTCAGCGAGGGCACGACGACGATTCATGACCTGCTCGACTCCGACGACACGCAGGTGATGCTGACGGCGCTGCGCACGCTGGGCTGCCGCATCGATGCCGAAGGCGACAGCCTGCACATCACCGGTCTGGGCGGGCGCCTGCAGGCGAAGGAAGCCTCGCTGTTCCTCGGCAACGCCGGCACCGCGATGCGACCCCTGACCGCTGCGCTGGCGATGCTCGCCGCCACGCAGGGCGGGACCTTCGATCTCAGCGGCGTGCCGCGGATGCACGAGCGACCGATCGCCGACCTGATCGATGCGCTGCGACCGCTGGGCTGCCGGATCGACTATCTCGGGCAGGCGGGCTACCCGCCGCTGAGGTTGCTGCCAGGTAGCGGCGCGCTCGACCTGGCGGCTCCCATCCGGGTGCGCGGCGACGTGTCCAGCCAGTTCCTGACGGCGTTGCTGCTCGCCTTGCCGCTGCTGACGCAAGACCAGCGGGCCACCGTCGAGATCGACGGCGAACTGATCTCGAAGCCTTACATCGAGATCACGCTGAACCTGCTGGCGCGCTTCGGCGTCGAGGTGCAGCGCGACGGCTGGCAGCGGTTCATCATCCCAGCCGGCAGCCACTACCGGTCGCCGGGCGCCATCCACGTCGAGGGCGATGCGTCTTCGGCTTCCTATTTCATCGCGCTGGGGGCCATCGCCTCGATCGACGCCCCGCTGCGCATCGAGGGTGTCGGCACCGACTCCATCCAGGGAGACATCCGGTTCGTCGAGGCTGCCCGGGCCATGGGGGCCCAGGTCACCGGCGGCGCCGGCTGGATCGAAGTGCGCCGCGGACGCTGGCCACTGGCCGCGATCGACCTGGATTGCAACCACATACCCGACGCGGCGATGACGCTGGCGGTGATGGCGCTGTACGCCGACGGACCCAGCCGCCTGACCAACATCGCGAGTTGGCGCGTCAAGGAGACCGACCGCATCGCGGCGATGGCCGTCGAGTTGCGCAAGCTCGGTGCCGTCGTGGTCGAAGGGACTGATTTCATCGAGATCGCCCCGCCGCTGCACTGGTCACCGGCGTCGATCCATACCTACGACGACCACCGGGTAGCGATGTGCTTTTCGCTGGCGGCCTGCAACCCGCTGGCAGTTCCACCGCCGTCCGATCCGGTCGCCGTGCGCATCCTCGACCCGAAATGCGTCGGCAAGACATTTCCCGACTACTTCGAGACCCTCTTCACCGTGGTCAGCACCAAGCCAGCGTGGATCCCGGTGATCACCGTCGACGGGCCGACCGCCTCCGGCAAGGGTACGGTGGCAAGCGCGCTGTCCGAACGACTGGGCTATCACGTGCTCGATTCAGGCGTCCTTTACCGTGCCACTGCATTGGCAGCGCTCCGGGGCGCTGTCGGCGCCGAAGATGAAACCGCGCTGGCCGCGCTGGCCGAGGAGCTCGACATCGGCTTCGAGGCCGGCTCGATCCACCTGGATGGCGCCGATGTCACCGCGCAGTTGCGGGACGAGGAGGTGGGCTCGCTGGCCTCGCGGATTTCGGCCTTGCCCGCGGTTCGCCAGGCGCTGCTGCGACTGCAGTTCTCCTTCCGGCAATTGCCTGGGCTGGTGGCCGACGGGCGCGACATGGGCACGGTGGTCTTTCCCGACGCCGATCTCAAGATCTACCTGACGGCCAGCGCCGAGGCACGTGCCCGAAGGCGACACCAGCAGTTGGAAGCCGCAGGCGTTTCGTCTACACTCGAGGGCTTGCTCGCAGGATTGCGGGAGCGTGACGCGAGGGATCAAAACCGCGCCACAGCCCCGTTGAAACCGGCAGCAGACGCGGTGCTTCTGGACAACTCGGCGCTGACCATCGATTCGACGGTGGACACGGTGAAAGACCTCTGGGAGCAGCGCAGGCCGTTCGCCTGATCGCGGCGGCACCGGCCCAGCGCCTTCCCTCCGCACCGTTCCAGGTGCACCGAGGCGCTGGATTCGACAACTCAACCCCGCAGCGCCAGCTGCACCGGAAATACCCTCATGTCACAACCCCAAACTGCCACCAACGAAGGCGGCGAATCGTTCGCTTCCCTGTTCGAGGAATCGCTGACGCGCTCCGAAATGCGCATGGGCGAGGTCATCACCGCCGAGGTGGTGAGAGTCGAGCACAGCTTCGTGGTGGTCAACGCAGGCCTCAAGTCCGAAGCCTACGTGCCCATCGAAGAATTCAAGAACGACCACGGCGAACTCGAAGTCCAGGTCGGCGATTTCGTCTCCGTCGCGATCGACGCGGTCGAGAACGGCTACGGCGACACCATCCTGTCGCGCGACAAGGCCAAGCGCCTCGCTTCGTGGCTGTCGCTGGAAACCTCGCTCGAATCGGGCGAGTTCGTCACCGGCACGGTGAACGGCAAGGTCAAGGGTGGACTGACGGTGCTGGTCAACGGCATCCGTGCCTTCCTGCCAGGTTCGCTGCTCGACACGCGTCCGGTCAAGGACATGAGCCCGTACGAGGGCAAGACCATGGAGTTCAAGGTCATCAAGCTCGACCGCAAGCGCAACAACGTCGTGTTGTCGCGCCGCGCCGTGGTCGAAGCCTCGATGGGCGAGGAACGCGCCAAGCTGCTGGGCACGCTGGCTGAAGGCGCCATCGTGACCGGCGTGGTCAAGAACATCACCGAATACGGTGCGTTCGTCGACCTCGGCGGCATCGACGGCCTGCTGCACATCACCGACATGGCCTGGCGTCGCGTGCGTCACCCGAGCGAAGTGGTGCAGGTTGGTCAGGAACTGCAGGCCAAGATCCTCAAGTTCGACGCCGAGAAGAACCGCGTCTCGCTGGGCATCAAGCAGCTGGGCGACGATCCTTGGCATGGCGTGTCACGCCGCTACCCGAACAGCACCCGCCTGTTCGGCAAGATCACCAACATCGCCGACTACGGTGCATTCGTCGAGATCGAGCCAGGCATCGAAGGCCTGGTGCACGTCTCGGAAATGGACTGGACCAACAAGAACGTGGCCCCGTCGAAGATCGTTGCCCTGGGCGACGAAGTCGAAGTCATGGTTCTCGAGATCGACGAGGACAAGCGCCGCATCAGCCTGGGCATGAAGCAGTGCAAGGCCAACCCGTGGGAAGAGTTCTCCACGACCGTGCAGCGCGGCGATCGCGTCAAGGGCCCGGTCAAGTCGATCACCGACTTCGGCGTATTCGTCGGCCTGGCTGCAGGCATCGACGGTCTGGTTCACCTGTCCGACCTGTCCTGGCACGAGCCGGGCGAAGCTGCAGTGCGCAACTTCAAGAAGGGTCAGGAAGTCGAAGCGATCGTTCTGGCCGTCGATGTCGAACGCGAGCGTATTTCGCTTGGCATCAAGCAGCTCGACAGCGATCCGTTCACCACCTACACCTCGGTGAACGACCGCGGCAGCATCGTGACCGGCAAGGTCAAGACGGTGGATGCCCGTGGCGCTGAAGTGCAGCTCGGCGACGACGTGACGGGTTACCTGCGCGCTTCTGAAATCAGCCGCGATCGCGTCGAGGACGCCCGCAACATGCTGAAGGAAGGCGACGAAGTCAACGCCCTGATCATCAACGTCGACCGCAAGACGCGCTCGATCCAGTTGTCGATCAAGGCCAAGGACAACGCCGACAACCAGGAAGCGATGCAGCGCCTGTCGCAGACCAGCGAGCGTGAGAACGCCGGCACGACGAGCCTGGGCGCCCTGCTGCGCGCCAAGCTCGACAACCAGGGCGGCAACCCCTGATCGTTGGAGCGGCCGAGGTCATGGACGCAATGAAGGATGGCATGACGCGTTCGGATCTGGTGAGTCGGCTGGCTGAGCGTTTCAGCCAGCTGACGCACCGGGACACCGAGTCGGCAGTCAAGATCGTTCTGGATGCGATGTCCGATGCGCTCGCGCGCGGGCACCGCATCGAAATCCGTGGTTTCGGCAGCTTCTCGATCAACCGCCGCCCGCCCCGCGTGGGTCGCAACCCGCGCTCCGGCGAACAGGTGGTGGTGCCAGAAAAGCTGGTTCCGCATTTCAAGCCCGGCAAGGCCCTGCGCGAGGCGGTGGACATGAACCTCCCGGCCGACGGGCCTCCACCGACCCCGGCAGGCACGACCCGAACCTGACACGGCGGCGAAATCCGATAGGCTGGCGCCCGGAAGTCGCGATGTCGCGGCTTCGCCCGATGGGCCGATGCACGCAGTGGGCCCTGTTGTTGCGGAGACGTCATGCGCGTGATCACCTGGGTTTTCAGAGTCTTCGTCTTCTTTGCGTTGTTCGCGTTCGCCCTGAACAACAAGCAGGAGGCCGGGGTCAACTGGTTCTTCGGCTACGAGTGGCGAGCACCGATGGTCTTCATCGTGCTGGCTGCATTCGGCCTGGGCTGCACCTTCGGCGTGATCGCGATGGTGCCGAGCTGGTGGAAGCACCGCCGCCTCGCGAAGCGATTACCCGCATCACCCGCCGACCGCGACCTGCACAACCCGCTTGCGGCCGCACCTCCGATACCCGAGCATCCGCCCCGCGATGGACTTTGACATTCAGTGGGTGCTGCTCGGCCTGCCCGTCGCGTTCGCGCTGGGCTGGCTGGCCTCGCGCTTCGATTTCCGCCAGCTCAAGCGCGAACAGCGCGATGCACCCAAGGCCTACTTCAAGGGCCTGAACCTGCTCCTCAACGAGCAGCACGACAAGGCCATCGACGCCTTCATCGAGGCCGTTCAGCAGGACCCCGACACCAGCGACCTGCACTTTGCGCTGGGCAACCTGTTTCGCCGGCGCGGCGAATACGAACGCGCGGTGCGCGTGCACCAGCACCTGCTGAACCGTGCGGACCTGCCGCCGGCAGAACGCGATCGTGCTCAGCATGGCCTCGCGCAGGACTTCATGCAGGCCGGCCTGTTCGACCGCGCCGAGACCGCCTGGCGGGCGCTCGAAGGTACCGCCTACGACACCGATGCGCGCCTTGCGCTGCTGACGCTGCACGAGCGCTCGCGCGACTGGCGCTCCGCCGTCGACGATGCCCAGAAGCTCGAACGCGGAAGCACCGGCTCGTATGCATCGCGCATCGCGCACTACTGGTGTGAACTGGCACTCGAGGCAGACGCGAAACAGCAGCCGACCGACGCCGACGACGCGCTGCGCCGCGCGCACGAGGCCGCGCCCCAGGCCGCTCGGCCGATGGTGATGGCCGGCAGACGGCTGGCGCGGCAGGGTCGCCATGCCGAGGCCCTGGAGGTGTGGGGCGAGTTGCTTGCCAGCCATCCATCGAGCTTCAATCTCGTCGCCGGCGACTACGCCGCCAGCGCCATCGCCTGCTCGGCGCAGGACACCGCCCGCCTGCGGCTGCTGGCCCTGCACCAGAAGAAGCCGAGCATCGACCTGCTCAACGCGATCGGAGCACTCGACACCGACCCGGCGTCGCGACGCGACCGCATCCGCACCCAGCTGTCGCTGCTGCCCACGCTGTCGGCAGCCCAGGCAGTGCTGCACGAGCACGAGGCATCGGCGGTGCCGTTGCTGCCCGCCGACCTCGAAGCAGTCAACGAGGTCATCGGTCGTGCCGCCAAGGCCGGCCAGCGCTACCGCTGCGCGGCCTGCGGTTTCGAGGCACAGCACCATCACTGGCAGTGTCCCGGTTGCCTGGGCTGGGACACGTACCCGCCGCAGCGCCTCGAAGAGCTCTGACCGCACGTGCCCATGGCCCGCTCTGCGTCGAACGACCTCTACCTGCGCCTGATCAAGCGCATTCGCCCGCACTGGCGAACCTTCGCGCTCGGCATCCTCGCGATGGTTGGCTACGCCGCCACCGAGACCGCGCTGCCCGCCTTGCTGAAGGAACTGCTCGACGGCAGCTTCGTCAATCGCGACCCGTCGTCGATCCACGCGATGCCGATCCTCATCGTGCTGTTGTTCCTGGCTCGCGGCCTGACCGATTTCGTGCATGTCGCGACGCTGAACGCGGTCGCCAGCAAGGTGGTTCTCGAGCTGCGCACGGACATGTTCGACAAGCTGCTGCACCTGCCGACCAGCCACTTCGACCGCGAGCCCAGCGCGGCGCTGATGTCCAAGCTGACCTACAACGCCCAGCAGGTCAGCCCGATCATCACCGTGTCCCTGATCACCATCGTCAAGGACAGCCTGATCGTCGTCGGACTCCTCGGCTACATGCTCTACCTGAACTGGCAGCTCTCGCTGGCCTTCTTCACCGTTCTGCCGGTGATTGCCTACGTGATCCGCTCCGTCAGCCGGCGGCTGCGCAGCCTCAGCCACGGCCAGCAGTCGTCGATGGGCACGATGTCTCACGTGATCGACGAGGTCATCGGCGGGCATCGCGAGATCAAGATCTTCGCTGGCGAAGCCTACGAGTCGAAGCGCTTCCATCAGGTTGCCAGCGCGTTGCGCCGCTACACGATGAAGGCGGTGACGACGTCGGCCGCCAATGGTCCGATCGTCCAGGCCATCGCGGTGCTCGCGCTCGCCGTCATCATCTACTACGCATCGATCCAGTCGAGCCAGAACCAGCTGACGGTCGGCGGCTTCGTCTCGTTCTTCAGCGCGATGGCCCTGCTGCTCGCTCCGCTCAAGCGCCTGTCCAACGTCAACGAGGTGCTGCAGCGGGGCCTGGCGGCGGCGGCCAGCGTCTTCGAAGTCATCGACACGCCGAACGAGCCCGACGCTGGAACCCGGACGCTCGGCCGCTCGACCGGTCAGCTGCAGTTCGAGGGCGCCTGCTTCCGCTATCCACAGGCCGACCGTGATGCGCTCGTCGACATCACGCTGGACATCCGTCCCGGTGAATCGGTGGCGCTCGTTGGATCGTCGGGCAGCGGCAAGTCGACGCTGATGTCGGCGATCCCGCGCTTTCATGCGCTGGACCGGGGTGCGATCCGGCTCGACGGCATCGACATCCGCGAACTGCGCCTGGCCGACCTGCGTGCCAACATCGCGCTGGTGACGCAGCATGTGGTGCTCTTCAACGACACGGTCGCCGCCAACATCGCCTACGGACTGAAGAACACCGCGTCCGAAGCGGACATCGTCGCCGCTGCCGAAGCGGCACACGCCATGGACTTCATCCGCGAGTTGCCGCAGGGACTGGCCACGCCGATCGGCGAAAACGGCGCCCGGCTGTCGGGCGGACAGCGCCAGCGCATCTCGATCGCCCGCGCGCTGCTGAAGGACGCACCGATCCTGCTGCTCGACGAGGCCACCTCGGCGCTCGACACCGAATCGGAACGCCTGGTGCAGATCGCCATCGACAACCTGAAGCGCGGCCGCACCACCTTGACCATCGCGCACCGGCTGTCCACCATCGCCAACGCCGACCGGGTGGTCGTGATGGACCAGGGGCGCATCGCCGAGGTCGGCACGCACGCCGAACTGCTGGCGCTGGACGGCATCTATTGCCGGCTGCATCGCATGCAGTTCGGCACCGCCGATGCCGCACCGACGGCCACGGTGGCACCGGTCGCCGATGCATTGATCTGATGGCTGCGGCGCACCTCCATCTCCGGGCCGCATGACCGAGACATCCGACGAACGACCGCGCATCCTGATCGTCCGGCTCAGCGCCATCGGCGACGTGGTGATGGCGAGCGGCCTGATACCCGCGCTGCGAGACCGCTGGCCGCATGCGCACCTCGCCTGGCTGGTCGAGCCGGCCGCCGCGCCGCTGCTCGCGCACAACCCCCGACTCGACGAACTGATCGTCTGGCCACGCGGCGAGTGGCGCGAACTCTGGCGCACGCATCGATACGCCGCGCTGCTTCAACGCTTCCTGGCACTGCGCAGCCGCTTGCGCGCCGGCCACTTCGACATCGCACTAGACACGCAGGGCCTGCTCAAGAGCGGCCTCTGGGCCTGGCTCAGCCAGGCGCCGAGGCGCATCAGCCTGATCGGACGCGAAGGCAGCCAGCACCTGGCGACCGAGCGGGTGCACCGGCCGCACGAGAGCGGTGTGCCGCGACGCCTGGGCTCCGAATACCGCGTTCTCGCCAGTCACCTCGGCGCGGCTGACGAGGCCTTTCAGCCCGACCTGGCCATCGGTGCTGCGGCGCGCGAAGCAGCACGCGCGGCACTTCGTTCGGGGTCGGCAGTCATCGCCGCCGGCGGACGGTACGCCGTGCTGTGCCCGTTCACCACCAGACCACAGAAGCACTGGTTCGAAGACCGCTGGATGGCGCTCGCCGGGCGATGCCGCGACGACGGACTGGTGCCGGTGCTGCTGGGTGGCCCGGGTGACCGGGAGGCCGCAGCGCGCATCGCGGCCGGGGCGCCCGGACTGGTCAATCTGACCGGTGCGCTCAAGCTCGACGAGAGCGTCGCGGTCATCGCCGAGGCCTGCGCGCTGGTCGGTGTCGACACCGGTCTGACACACATGGGCAGCGCCCTCCACGTTCCGACGGTCGCCCTGTTCGGCTCGACCTGCCCCTACCTCGACGCCGGTACGCCGCGCAGCAGCGTGCTGTACGAGAAGCTCGACTGTTCTCCGTGCCGCCGCAATCCGACCTGCAACGGTCGGTTCGACTGCATGCGCGCGCTCGACGCCGACCGGGTTCACGCCGAGATGCGGCAGGTGATGGCGTTGCCGGCGCCCGGCACGCAGGTGCCCCGATGAGCACCACGGCGGTCTATTTCGTCGCATCGCCGTTGCAACTGCTGGCCGCGCAGCAGATCGCCCGCACCCATGAGGCCGGATCGAGGCAGGTGCTGGTGTGGTACCAACCGGGGGTCGGCACGCACGTGCGGGCAGCCGACTGGGACGCCAGCAGCTACATGCCGTGGCCGCGATGGAAGCCGCTGCCAGGCTGGTTCGGACGCCACCGCCGGCTGCTTGCCAACATCGATCTGGTCGCCGCACTGATCGGCCGATGCGACACCTTGCACCTGCACAGCGCGGTGTTCGACACCGAGGCGATCAACTACTTCCTGCGCGCCCTGCCAGCCCGCTGCGGCGCGCGCACGGTGCGCGGGCGCATCCTGCCGGACGGCCTGATCAGCATCCGCCGGTACCCGCTGTCGCCGATCCGCCGCTGGTCGCCCTGGTTCCGCAAGCTGCGTCGACTGGTATCGCCCGAGTTGAACTACTGGCTGTTCACCGGCGACCGCATCGGCTCCGACGCGTCGTTCTGCGACCGCATCTACGTGCTGTCGGACTGGCCGCACGAGTACGACCCTGCCAAGGTCGTCGTGCTCTCGCCGCTCTCGCAGCGGGCGCCGACCGATGCAGATTCGGTCCTGCCCTCGCGCGCGCTGGTGATCGGGCAGCCGCTGGTCGGAGCCGGCCTGATGGGCACGGCGGATCGCGATGCAGTCGCGCGGCAGATCGAGCAATGGCTGGCCTCCCGGGGAATCGAGCAGGTCGACTACAAGGGCCATCCGAAGGACCCGCAGCGCGAGTTGTGCCAGCCTGGCTACCGGGTGCTCGATCTCGACGAGCCGCTGGAGATCTGGCTGGCACACACGCCCTACCAGGCTGTCGTCGGCGTGCGCTCGACCGCACTGCTGTTCGCCCGCCAGCTGTGCGCCGCGAAGACCGAGGTGGTCGCCTTCGGATGGGAGCACACCCGCTTCAAGTCGCAGCAGGAACGCGACGACATGCGCGCGGTGTTCGATCGCGTGGGAGTGCGTCAGGCATGAGCCACCCGACCTGGCGGGACCGCATCCCGGCCATCAACTCGTCGCTGCTGGCCGCGCTGTTCTTTCTCATCCCGACGCAGATCGCGCCAGCCTACGTGCTGTCGGCGCTGATGCTCGCGTTGTGGCTCGTCGAGGGACGACTGCACGCCAAGTGGCAACTGCTGCGCGCGAACCCGGTGTTCTGGATATTCCAGGCCTACTTCTGCTGGTACGTCGTGTCGCTGGCGTGGACCGCCGACATGACCGCAGGAGCCAGCATGGTCACGCGGCACCTCTTCTTCCCGCTGGCGGCGCTGTACTTCACCGTGGTGCGGCGCGAGCACACCCAGCGCTACCTCATGGCATTCGCCGCGGGCGTGCTGTTGTGCGAACTGCTCGCCGGCTACAACTGGCTGCAGCTGAACTTCTATCCCCAATGGCCGGCCAGCCTGCGCGCAGCCAAGGACGCGATGGAAACCGCGCCCTTCGTCGACCGCATCCTGTTCGGCCCGACCCTCGCCTTCGCCGGCTACATCACCGCCTGGCAGGCGCTGATCTGCCGCCGGGCCGGACAGCGCGGTATCGCGGTGGCCTGGGCAGCGGCCTGCCTGGCGACGATCGGGGTGCTGAGCTTTTCCGGCAGCCGCACCGGCATGCTCAGCTTCTCGCTGATGATGGCGGTGCTGACCCTGCAGGCCCTGAAACGCCATCGCGCGTGGGCCGCCCTCTGCGCGGCCATCGTGCTGGTGGGAACTGCGGCGGGGCTCTACGCGATGAGCGACGGCACGACCCGTCAGCGCGTGCTTGACGGATTCGCCGAGGCCCGCAACCTCGACGCAGCGGTCAACCTGTCGGTGCCGCTGCGCTACACGATGGCTGTCAACACGCTCCACATCATCGCCGAACAGCCCTGGCTGGGGGTCGGAGCAGGCGACTTCGTCAGCGCCTACAAGGACATGAACACGCGGCGCTCTCCGGCCTGGAATGCACCGCGAAATCCGCACAACCAGTTGCTGTTCACCGTGGCGACGACCGGCGTGTTCGGCGGTCTCCTGCTGCTCGCGGTGTGGTTCGCGCCTGCGTGGCTCAACCGGAACCTGAACGATGGCCTGGGCGCACTGCGGGTCGGCCTGCCGGTCTTCTTCTTCACGATCTGCCTGGCCGAGTCCTACCTGTGGCGCACCAACACCGCCTTGCTGTTCGCCCTGTTCTCGGCGCTGCTCTACGGCCCCGCGCCAACGCCGCACCCACCCGCCGACGCGCGTTCGACACCCGCTTGAACTGCCTGCACGCCCGATGACCCGAAACCGAGCGCAGTCATCGCTCCGGTGCGTCGTCCAAAGCCGATACGATCGCCGTCAGGCAGGCGCGCCTTCGCGCGCCCCGGTTCCAACCCGAAAGGACAGATCATGCAAACCACTTCTTCCGGACTGCAGTTTGAAGACACCATCGAAGGCACCGGCGAGGAGGCCGTGTCGGGCCAGCATGTCAGCGTGCACTACACCGGCTGGCTCTACAACGGCGGCGTCAAGGGCACCAAGTTCGACAGCAGCAAGGACCGCGGCGACGCGTTCAAGTTCTATCTGGGCGCCGGTCAGGTGATCAAGGGCTGGGATCAGGGCGTGCCCGGCATGCGCGTGGGCGGTACCCGCGTGCTGGTGATTCCGCCCGAGCTGGGTTACGGAGAGCGCGGCGCCGGTGGCGTGATCCCGCCGAACGCGACGCTGATGTTCGAGGTCGAGTTGCTCGACATCTGACCGCCGGTTCGGCGACAGCAGCACACCAGGCCGACCCCATGTCGATCCAGTACGACATCACGCACACGACCGTCTACCGCTACAGGGAGCCGGTGAGTTTCGGCGAGCACCGCGTGATGTTCAGACCGCGCGACAGCCACGACCTGCGAGTGCTGGCCACCGACCTGCAGGTCAGCCCCGAGGCCATCGTGCGGATGATCCAGGATCCGCACTCCAACTCGGTCGCATTGGTGCAGCCGCTGACCTCGGCGCTCGAACTGCGCATCGTGTGCTCCTTCTCGATCGAGCACGCTCACACCAACAACCTGGAGCTGCCGGTGTCGGGGCTCGCCGAGTTCTTCCCGTTCGCCTATTCGACCGACGAGCGATTCGACCTCGAGATGTACCTGCGCCCCCATCACGAGGACCCGCAGGGCAAGCTGATGGACTGGGCTCGCCAGTTCGTCCGCACCGACGGTCCCAACCGCACCCGCGACATGCTGGTCGCGATGAACGAGCACATACGCAACGGTCTGGTCTACCAGGGCCGCGAGGAAGAAGGCACGCAATCTCCGCTGGACACGCTGGCACTCGGCAGTGGAACCTGCCGCGACTTCGCGCTGTTGATGATGGAAGCGGCACGCCGATTGGGCGTGGCAACCCGTTTCGTGTCGGGCTACATCTACGACCCGGCCCTCGACACCGCCACGACGTTCGACGACGCCGGTGAACCCTTGTCCACGCAGGGTGCCGGCAGCACCCACGCGTGGCTGCAGGCCTATCTCCCGGGCGCTGGCTGGGTGCCCTTCGACCCGACCAACAACCTGCTCGGCGGCAGCCAGTTGATCCGCGTGGGCGTCGCGCGTGATCCGAGCCTCGCAGCGCCGATATCGGGCAGCTGGTACGGCGCAGCGGACGCCTATCTGGGCATGGAGGCGTCGGTGCAGGTACGCCGTGTGATGTCTCCGGCATGGCAGGGTGCGGCTGTCACCGATGCCGAATCGCTCGCGGTGTAGGACACATCCGACAGACGCTGCGTGGTTTGGACGGCAAGAGATGCCGGTGCCGCTGACGAGAATCAGCGCATATTCAAGCGATGATCCAGCACCGCTCACCGTGCCCGTCCGGCACCGAGCTCCAACCCGGCATCTTCTTCACGCAGCACGCATGGGACACCTGAAAACCTACATCGTCGAGGACAGCCCCGTGATACGCGAGAACCTCATCGCTGCACTGGAGGAACTCGTCAGCGTCGATATCGTGGGCACTGCGGCAGACGAGAACACGGCGGTGCAGTGGATGTCGAGCAATTCCCAGTCGTGCGACCTGATGATCGTCGATGTCTTTCTGGCGCAGGGTTCCGGGCTGGGCGTGCTGAAAGCTGCGCGACTGCACGACAAGCCCACCAAGCTCGTGGTGCTGAGCAACTACGCCACCCCGGACATGCGCCGCAAGTGCATCGAACTCGGCGCAGACCGGGTCTTCGACAAGTCCAACGAGATCGACGCCTTGATGGCCTATTGCCTGCGCCTGTCGACCGGTGATTCGGGAAACAGTGCGTTCAGCTCCCTCAGCTGAACGCCGCCGCGAGCAGACGCCCGCCGCACAACATCACTGGATCAGCCCGGCTTTCAGCGCATAGTAGGTGAGGTCGCTGTTCGACTCGAGCTTCATCTTTTCCATCACGCGGGTGCGGTAGGTGCTCACCGTCTTCACGCTCAATGACATGCTGATGGCCATCGTGCCGATCGCCTCCCCCTTTGCCAGCCGCAGGAAGACCTGCAACTCCCGTTCGGAGAGCAACTCATGAGGCAGCTTCTCCCCCCCGCCGGCCAGTCCGTCGGCCAGCAGTTCGGCCACACCCGAAGTGATGTACTTGCGGCCGCGAAACACCGTTCGGATGGCCTTCGCGATCTCCTCGGGATCACAGTCCTTGTTGAGGTAGCCGGCGGCGCCCTGCTTGAGCATCGTGGTGGCGTAGTGCTGTTCGGGAAACCCGCTCAGGATCAGCACCGGCAGGTCCGGCGCACGCGCCTTGATCGCCGCCAGCACCTCGACACCGCTCTGATCGGGCATCGACAGATCAACCACCATCACGTCGACGCCGCCGGCGCGCACGATGTCGAGCGCATCTCGCCCGTTCGCGGCTTCCGCCACGACGGTGAGGCCAATCTCCTCGGACAGGAACTGACGCAGTCCGGTGCGCACGATGGCGTGGTCGTCGACGATGGCAATGCGGATCATGTTGACGAGGCCCGGGCCCGAAGTGGATGCAACGAGTTTAGGGGCACCCCATGTCGCCGCCGCTGATCAGCCAATTCTGGCGCAGCGCCTACGCCTTTCCGGTGGCCTGCGTGGCGGCGATCGTCCTGCTGGCATTCAGCGAGGTTTCGTTCCGAAGCGCTTCGAATTCGATGGAGCGCCTCGAGGCGATGGCCACGGCCCGCACCGACATCCAGTCGCTGTGGCGCCAGCTGGTCGACGCCGAGACCGGCCAGCGCGGCTACCTGCTGACCCAGCGCAACGAGTACCTCAAGCCTTATCGGGAGTCGCTCGAGCGCATCGACGCGTCACTTCATTCACTGACGACGTACTACCGGGGGCACCCGCAGGGAGCGCCCCTGATGGAGCGCCTGTCCGGCCTGAGCAAGGACAAGATCTCGGAGCTGGCAACGACCCTGCATCTGCAGGACGAGGGCGGAGGCGCCTGGCGCGAGCTGCTGATGACCAACATCGGCCAGGAGAAGATGGAGTCGATACGCAGCACGGCGCAGCAACTGCTCGCGCTGGAGACCCAGCGCGTTGCCGAAGGTCGCGCCGACGTGCATCGCACCCTGATGATCAACCGGGTCGGCGTCGGCCTCACGACACTCCTCAGCCTGCTGGCGCTGGCGCTGTACTTCCGTCAGTCGAGCGTGCTGGTGCGTGTGCAGCGGGAGCAGAAACAGGCGGTTCAGGTGGAGCGCGACCGCCTCGATGCGGAAGTGAAAAGCCGCACCGCCCAGCTGACCGAACTGGCGCAGCACCTGCAGACCGCACGCGAAGACGAGCGCAGCCGCCTGGCGCGCGAACTGCACGACGAACTGGGCGCATTGCTGACCGCGGCCAAGCTCGATGCCGCGCGCCTGAAGGCACGGCTGGGGACGATGTCGCCCGAAGTCGCCGAGCGCCTGCTGCACCTGAACAAGCTGCTCAACGAGGGCATCGCCCTGAAGCGACAGATCATCGAGAACCTGCGGCCGTCGTCGCTCAGCAACCTGGGACTGGTGGCGGCGCTCGAGATCGTCACCAGCGAATTCGCCACGGCATCGGGACTGCAGGTGCACGCGGAGCTGGAGCCGGTCGAACTCAGCAGTTCGGGTGAGCTGACCGCCTACCGCCTGGTCCAGGAAGCACTGACCAACATCGCGAAGTACGCGAAGGCCAGCGAGGTCTGGGTCGTCCTGTCGCAGCAAGGCGCGTCAGCCGCGATCTCGGTGCGCGACAACGGATGCGGCTTCGACACGCTGACTCCCCGTGAGGCAGCGCACGGCCTGCTCGGCATGCGCTACCGCGTCGAAGCCGAGGGCGGTCACATGACCCTGTCGAGCCAGAAGGGTCACGGCACGCTGATCGAGGCGCACCTGCCGCTCCGACCTTCCTGAGCAACGGCGCCGCGTCGCGCCTCGGCCGATCACCGTCGACTGCGCGACGTCGCTGGCCCGCCGTCGGGCCGGGCACCCCAACCTGCCGCAGTGGCTGACAACGCGATGGTCCGTCGTGTCGGTCCCGTCCTACACGCACGGGCCGAATTACCTGACGCTCGAGAGGCAAGGCGGACTATCGATCGCCGCCGCGCGCGGCCGAACACTGGAGCCCTGCGATGCCCGGGCTCGTTCCGACCAGGCATCGCTCCACTTCCAGGGAGATATCCATGTTGCATTACGCGGTCGTGTTCTTCGTCATCGCGCTGGTGGCTGCGCTGTTCGGCTTCGGCGGCATCGCCGCGAGCGCCGTCGGTGTCGCGAAGGTGCTGTTCGTGATCTTCCTGGTGCTGGCCATCATCAGTTTCCTCTTCGGTCAGATGAGGAAGTAGGGCGCCTCAGGCGCCGCCGCTTCGAATCCAGCCCCCAACCCTCACCACCCGTCAGGAGTCACCCATGAGAGTCACCATGCCCAGCCAGTTCGTTGCGGGCGCCGCCAGCGGAGCCGCCGATGCCGTCGACCAGATCGATCGCGCCGAAGAGTCCCATCGCCTCCTGTCAGAAGAAGCACACGACGCGGTCGATGCGGCCGTTCCAGTGATCGATCGTCTGGTCAAGAACGCCGAGAGCCTCGCCCGACGTGGAATCGACGGCGCCCGCGACGGCTCGCAGCAACTGCGCGACCGCGCCGTGCGCGCGACCGACAGCACCGTCAACTACATCAAGGACGAGCCGCTCAAGGCGATGCTGATCGCGGCTGCGACCGGTGCCGCGCTGATGGCGCTGATGGCCCTGCTGAATCGGTCGCGCCAGAGCGACTGACCAGGCGTCTCGCAAAGGCACCCCCACCCGCCCCCGGAACACGCATCGTGATTCACCCGCTTTTCAAATTGATGGCCGCGCACCCCACGGTGCTGACCGATCACGTCGAGGCCTACGCATCGCTCGCGGTGCAGGAACTCGGCACCGCTGCAACGCAATGGCGCTCGCGGGCGTTGAAGACGGGCATCGCGATGTTGTGCGCTGCATCCGCAGCCGTTCTGGCCGGGGTGTCGCTGATGCTGTGGGCAACGACAGCGCCCACCGATCTGCAGGCGCCCTGGGCGCTCTGGATCGCGCCCGGGCTGCCCGCGCTCGCCGCGATGGCCTGCTGGTGGTCCGCTCAGGAAAAGCCGGCCGAAGGCCCCTTCGCGATCCTGCGCGGGCAATTTGCCGAAGACATGGCCCTGCTGCGTGAGGTGAACGCGTGAGCGCTGCGGCCACACCAATCGCCGATCGCTCCATGGCACACGCTGGCACGGCAACGGTCGATGCGGTCTCAAGGCTCGGACAGTCC
>JAGNWJ010000039.1:0-21412 GCA_017986065.1 Rhizobacter sp.
CCGAACAGGACAGTGAAACGCCTCAGCGCCGATGATAGTGCGGGTTCCCGTGTGAAAGTAGGACATCGTCAGGCTACTATTCGAAACCCCCCTGCCTCTCAAGGCAGGGGGGTTTCTGCTTTGGGGGTTCGTTAATATCGCTCAATGATCGCCCACCTCCAGAAGATACTCGCCCTGCTGTGGCTCGCATCGATTGCTGGATGGTTCTGGGCGGCTGCAGGTCGACTTCACCCAGCATTTCTCCTGCTAGGCGTAATGTCGATAATGTTCGCGCATTCACTTGTACTGGCGATCGAGTTCATGCTGGTGCATCGGATGCATCGCAACCACCCGGTATATCCAACACGTATTTCGGGATTGGCGTGGGCGTGGCTTGCAGAAACGTGCCTTGCATTGCGCGTGTTCCTTTGGGATCAGGCATTTCGTTCGCAGTCGATACCCGACTGCCTGCAGGGCGCGCCAGGTAGACGGCCAGTCGTCCTGGTTCACGGGTATCTGTGCAATCGCGGATTCTGGAACCCCTGGATGCGCCGTCTTCGTGCCGCTGGAATCCCCTACTGCGCGGTCACGTTGGAGCCTCCTTTCGGATCGATCGATGCTGCAGTGGATTCGATCGAAATTGCCGTGCAAAGGGCGAGGCACGCGACGGGCCACGCCCCGCTGATCGTGGCGCACAGCATGGGCGGCCTGTCAGTGCGCGCATGGATGCGTGGTCATGCGGACGAAAGCCGCGTGCATCACGTGGTCACCATTGCAAGTCCGAATCAAGGTACCCGGCTGGCGGACTTGTCGACCAGCCGCAACGCAAGGCAAATGCGCGTGGGCAGTGCCTGGCTCGCAGAACTCTCGCGCAGCGAGGATCCCGCACGATATCGGCGGTTCACCTGCTTCTATGGTCACTGCGACAACGTGGTCTTTCCAATGGAGTCGGCCATGTTGCCAGGGGCAGACAACCGCCATGTCGAAGAGGCGGCACACATCCAGATGGCGCGTCGCGAAGCAGTGTTCTCAGCGGTTATCCGATTGCTTCAACAGCCAGCCCTGCCGACTTGAGGTTCAGACGTCGAGTTCGCGCAGGAGATTGAGCGTCGCCTCTGGCGAGAGATTCAGCAGGCGCGCAACATCATCCGTATCGTCCGGAAGAGCGGCGTTATCCCACCCGCGTGCCGTGTGTCGCGCCAGGCGCACGCCCAGCATCACGCATTGCACATTTGAGTGTTGAGCCTGCTTGTCGTCAGTGATGTGCACCAGCAACTCCGGAAGTTGCCATTCCCTCATCAGGGCATGCTGCAGTTCGGCAAGTTCGACATGGAGTACCTGCTGTTGAACAGCCTTAGACCGAAGCGTTGGATCGTCACGCTGGGCTGCGCGGATCGACAATGCAAGGTCCGGGGCATGGCACCACAGCAGCAATTCGGCGAAGTCGTGGAGCAGTGCCGCCTGGTGGATGACCGCTGCGTCTGGATCAAGCCGATGCACGGCAAAAGACAGCGCGAAATTGGCCGCACGATTGGCTCTGCGCAGCACTTCGCTCAAGCCGACGAGTGCCTCCGGCGGATCCTGCAACACGTCATCGAGCACAGTTTGCGGTCCGAATGCACGGAAGAAGGGTGAGATTCCCATCATCACCAGGGTCGAAGTCACTGTCTCGGGTGCGGTGACCAATCGGGCGGAGCGATGCTTGGCGGCGAACGCCATGACTTTCAGTGTCATCAACGGGTCGCCGGAGATCATTTCTCCAATCAGGTTCGCATCGACGTCGTCTTCGTTCTGACGCATCGCCTCCAGCGCCGCTGCGGTTTCGGCTCGCACTGGAATCTCGGCATCGCGGAAGCAGGCGACCCACGCATCCAGATCAGCCAAGGGCTGCTTCAAACGCAAGAAGGGTTGTGTCAGGTCTGCACTCGGCATAGTCACCTCATCGCCGAATTCGTTCGGGGGCATCTGTCTGGCCTCGTTATCGGCCGCGGTGAGCCGCCCTGAAGTTAACGGCACTGCAGGCGTCGCAGCACAGCGCGCTTCAACAGCCTCATCTCTTCTCAACGCTGGCCGAGCTTGAGCTTCACGTCCAGACCGACCTTCCTGTTGACGAACTCGAACGTCGCGACGCGGCCCAGATCGACATCACCCGATTTGTACAGGCCCGCCTTGACCATCTGCTGGTAGAAATCCAGTACTCGCGCCGGATTCATCGCTCCGATGCCCTGCGTCAGTGCGTCGCCCGAATCGACGATGCCCTGCTGTTTCATCAGTGCCACCGATGATTCCAGCTCGTCCGCAGTCATTTCGGGGTTGTCGCGGAGCATCAGTGCGTGGGCGGCCTTGCGGTCGCCGTACAGGTAGTTGACCCAGCCGATGATCGACGCATCGACGAAGCGCTGCACCAGATCAGGCTGCCTCGTGACGGTGTCCGTGCGAGTCTCTATCACTGTCGAATAGGTGCTGAACCCGTGGTCGGCCAGCAGATGAACCACGGGTTTGAATCGCCCCTGTTTCTCGACGTAGATCGGCTCGGCCACCGAATAGCCCTGTTGTATCGCCTTCGGGTTGGTGAGGAACGGACCGAGGTTGTAGTTGTAGGGCTTCAGTGCCTCATCACGGAACCCATGCGTCGCCTTCAGCCACTGCCACCAGCTGAACTGCGCATCCTTCGCGATCAGAGCGAGCGGGGCCGACTTCAGCGCCTCGAATTTCTCGTAACCCTGCCCTGGGTGTGCGATCAGCGACTGCGGATCCTTCTGGAACAGGCCGGCCACGACGATCGTCGGAACTCCGTTCTTCACGTTATCGAAGCTGTGCAGCAGGTTTCCTGTCAGCAGGAAGTCGATGCGTCCGGCGGCCAGCAAGGGTCGGTTGTTCACCTGAGGGCCGCCCTGAAGCAAGGTCACGTCCAGTCCGAAGCGCTTGTACGTGCCGTCCGCGATAGCCTGATAGAAGCCGCCGTGGGCAGCCTGGGCCTTCCAGTTGGTGGCGAAGCGGACCTTGTCTTCAGCTTTCGCGGTTCCGATCGGCGACAGGAGCAGCGCCACCAGCACTCCACTCACGATTCGACCTGTTCGACGAAGCATGTCCATCATCTCGAATTCCCTGAAAGCTTTTCGGATGCATGCCAGCGAACCAGCCATCGGCGCGACAGTGCAGTGGACGCGGCATGGATCATCAATCCGGTCATCACCAGCAACAGCAGTGCCGCGAACATCTTTGGTGTCTCGGTGCGGAAACTGGCTTCGAGGATGCGCGATGCCAGCCCGGTCTCGCGGCCGGCAGCTCCTGCGACCATCTCGGCCGTGACCGCGCCGATGAGACTGAGACCGCCGGAGACCTTCACGCCTGCGACGAAGTAAGGCAGCGCGCTCGGCATGAGCAGAAGCCGAAGACGCTGTAGCGGGCCAGCTCCGTAAAGCCGGAACAGGTCACGCAGCAGTGGATCGGCAGCGCGCAGACCCATCAAGGTGTTGGACAGGATCGGGAAGAAAGCGACGATCCAGGCGCACAGCAGCAGTGCTGCTGTGGTGCTCTCCACGTAGATCAGCATCAGCGGCGCGATCGCGACGACGGGTGTCACCTGCAGCACCACCGCCAGAGGCAGCAGCACCGCTTCGAGTGGCGCCGATAGCGCGAACACCACCGCGATCAGCACGCCGCCCAGGCACGCCAGCAACAGCGCACCGAACGTGATCTTCAACGTGAACCACCAGCTCATCGCCAGCGAGCCGAAGTTCTCCATCAGTGTTTGCAGCACCAGACTTGGCGCGGGCAACGTGTAGTGCGGGATGCGTGCAACGCGCACCAGCACCTCCCACGCGAGCAGCCATCCCAGCACGCTCAGGAGCGGCAGCCACGGAAAATTCGTCCAGCCCTGACGGTGCCTGGCTACCTCGACGTCGCGCTGCATCGTGCGGTTCGGGGTCTTGCTCAAGCGCCGATCCCATCTGAAGCGGAAGCGCTGGCCCACGCCAATGCCTGCGAGATCTCGCGGCAGGCTTGCGCGTAGCGCACGGAGGTCCGGAACTCCGTCGTCCGCGGCACCGGCTCGTCGATGACCACCTCTGCCGCGATCCGTCCGGGTCGCGCGCCCATCACCAGCACGCGCTGGCTCAGGAAAACGGCTTCGAAGACGCTGTGCGTTACAAACAGCACCGCAAGTTCGGTTGATTGCCACCAAGCCAGCAGATCGTCATTGAGCCGCTGCCGGCTGATCTCGTCGAGCGCGGCGAACGGCTCGTCCATCAGCAGCAAGCGTGGGTGCGTGACCAGTGCGCGCGCGATCGAGGCCCGCATGCGCATGCCGCCGGACAGCTCGGCAGGGTATGCGGCCTCGGACTCCTCCAGCCCGACCGCTGCCAGCACCCGTTGCACATCCGGTGCCGCATCGCTCCTCGATCGACCGGCCAGACGCAGCGGCAGCCAGACGTTGTCGAACACGCTGGCCCAAGGCATCAGCGTCGGGTCCTGGAACACGAAGGCCGTATCAGGCGCGCGTCGTGCCGCTGCGCTCGACAGAGCAGGCGACGTGATCTGCCCGTCGCTGTGCACGTCGAGTCCGGCGACGAGGCGAAGCACCGTGCTCTTGCCGCAACCCGAGGGCCCCAGCAGGGAAACGAACTCGCGCTCGCCGACTTCGAACGACACGCCATGCAGTGCCAGCGTGCCGTTCGCGTATCGCTTGCCGACGTCGCGCAGCACGATCGACGGCGCAGTCGAGCCTGCTGCGGCGGCTGCCATCAGCGAAGCGACCCGCTCACTGGAACGCCACCTCGGCAAAGCTTCGCAGCTTTCGGCTGTGCAACTGGTCGATGCCCTGCGCTCGCAGCAGTTCGAGTGCGCGGATGCCTATGCGCAGGTGCTGATCGACCCGCTCGCGGTAGAAGTGGTTGGCCATGCCGGGCAGCTTGATCTCGCCATGCAGTGGCTTGTCGCTGACGCACAGCAAGGTGCCGTACGGCACTCGAAAGCGGAATCCATTGGCCGCAATCGTGGCGCTTTCCATGTCGAGCGCGATCGCTCGACTCTGGCTGAAGCGCCGCTCGGGCGATGTCGGAGCGTGGTGCGACGGCAGCAGTTCCCAGTTGCGGTTGTCGGTGCTGGCCACCGTGCCGGTGCGCATGATGCGCTTGAGCTCGTAGCCCTGCAGCTGCGTCACCTCCGCCACGGCCGCCTCCAGTGCAACCTGCACCTCGGCCAGCGGCGGGATCGGTACCCACAGCGGCAGGTCCTCGTCGAGGACGTGGTCCTCGCGGACATAGCCATGCGCCAGCACGTAATCGCCGAGCTGCTGCGTGTTGCGCAGCCCGGCGCAGTGGCCGAGCATGAGCCACACGTGTGGGCGCAGCACCGCGATGTGGTCGGTGATGGTCTTCGCGTTGGCCGGTCCGACCCCGATGTTGACCATCGTGATGCCGGCGCCGTCGTCGCGCCGCAGGTGGTACGCCGGCATCTGGGGCAGACGCGGCGGCGGGGCGCCGAGTTCGTCTCCTTGCTGCGCGGTCAGCCCCCGACGTCGCGTGATCACCCCGCCGGGTTCGACGAAGGCGCTGTACTCGCTCGTCGGGTCGCTCATCGCCGCGTGGCCCAACCGAACGAATTCGTCGATGTAGAACTGGTAGTTGGTGAACAGCACGAAGTTCTGGAAATGCTCCGGAGCCGTGCCGGTGTAGTGGCGCAGGCGGTGCAGTGAGTAGTCGACACGCGGCGCGGTGAACAGGGCCAGCGGTTGGCGGATCTTGCCGTCCTTGCCGGGCTCAGGTTCGTGCGTTCCATTGGCGATGCCGTCGTCCATCTCGCCCAGGTCCGGCAGGTCGAACAGATCCCGCATCAGGAGTCGGCGTGCCGGGTCGAGCGAACCCTCGAGGTGCTCGTGTTCGGCCAGCGAGAAGTGCGCCGGTATCGGCTGCGAGCTGGTGCCGATCTCCAGCGACACCTGGTGGTTGCGCAGCAGCAGATCGAATTGCAGCTGGTAGTAGTTTCCGAACAGGTCCGGCCGCGTCAGCGTGGTCTCGTAGGTGCCGGGGCCGGCGACAAAACCGTAACTGAGCCGCGAGTCGGCTCGCGCGACGGTGTCGGTGTGCACACGAACGAAGGGATAGCAGGCCCGCACCCGAGCCGGCAGCGTCTCGCCACCGACGAATCGGTGCAGCGAGTCGCGAAGATGCGCCACGCTGGTCTCGTAGATGATGCGAACCTGCGCGAGCGCTGCTGCAGGGTCGTCGAAGCGGCTCGGGGCGATGTAGGTCGGTGCGATCGGCATGGGCGCTCTCTCAGGAACAGCCCCCATTCTCCGCGCCGCGATGGCGCCCGGTGGCTACAACCCCAGGCGGCGACAGATTTCCAGCACCGCGGCCGACTGGTTCATCGTGTAGAAGTGCAGGCCCGGCACACCGGCGGTTCGCAACTGGTCGCACAGGTTGGTGACGACATCCAGGCCGAACGCGCGGATCGATTCGCTGTCATCGCCGAAACCCAGCAGCCTCAACCGCATCCAGCGCGGTATCTCGGTGCCGCAGCCGTCGGCAAACCGCATGATGCCGCTGGCGTTGGTGATCGGCATGATGCCGGGCACGATGGGTATGTCTGCTCCGAGCGCATGCGCTTCATCGACGAAGCGGAAGTACGCATCGGTGTTGAAGAACATCTGCGTGATCGCGCTGTTGGCGCCGGCCTTGACCTTGGCGGCATAGGCTTTCAGATCGGCTTGCGGCGAGGCTGCCTGCGGGTGCATCTCCGGATACGCCGCGACCTCGATGTGGAAGTGATTGCCGGTTTCCTGCCGGATGAACGCGACCAGATCGCTCGCGTAGCGGAACTCGCCGGAACGTCCGTAGCCGCTGGGCAGATCGCCGCGCAACGCGACGATGCGGCGCAGACCGGCGTCCCTGAACTGCTGGAGCTGCTCGCGTACCCCGGCAGCATTGGCGCCGATGCACGAGAAGTGCGGCGCCGCCTCGACGCCCTCGTCACGGATCGCGAGCACCGCCGACAGCGTGCCTTCCTGCGTGCCGCCACCAGCACCGTAAG
This sequence comes from Rhizobacter sp., assembly GCA_017986065.1. GTDB lineage: Bacteria > Pseudomonadota > Gammaproteobacteria > Burkholderiales > Burkholderiaceae_C > PBB1. The sequence goes on from JAGNWJ010000039.1 coordinate 7,015, forward strand.
TCACGGAACAGAAGTCCGGCGCCAGCGCGTACAGCTGCTGCCGGACCGCCGCCAGCTTGACCACGCCTTCGGGGGTCTTGGGCGGAAAGAACTCGAGGCTCAGTGGTAGTTTCTTGCTCATGCTGTTCTGGGGGGTGTCATGGGGCCGGTTGGGCCCACACGAAGAATTCGGTGTTGCCCGCGGTGACGCCGTGTCCGCCTCCGGCGATCGGGCACTGGAAGTAGTCGCGCACTGTCAGCGCCTGCTCGCGGCACGCTGCGCGGATACGGGTTTCGACCTCGACGAAGCTGCGCCGGTCCTTGACGATGCCGCCCTTGCCGATGTGCTCGGGCTGCAGCTCGAACTGCGGCTTCACCAGCATCAGCAGGTGACCGTCCGGCTTCAGATAGCGCCTCAGCGTCGGCAGCACCAGCGTCAGCGAAATGAACGACAGGTCACCGGTGACGACATCGAACGAGCCTTCGGCATGCGCCTGGGCGAAGGCGCTGCCGCCGACATCGCGCGCGTTGACGCCTTCATGGCATTCGACGCGCGGGTCGGCTGCCAGCCGGGCGTGCAGTTGCCCGTGACCGACCTCGATGCCGACGACATCCGCCGCGCCGCGCTGCAGCAGCAGGTCGGTGAAGCCACCGGTACTCTGGCCGGCATCGAGGCAGTGCAGCCCCTGGACGCTGAAGCCACAACGATCCAGTGCGGCTTCCAGCTTCAAGCCGCCGCGTGACACGAAGCGCAACTCGGCGTTGTCGGTCACTTCGATCGAACAACCGTCCGGCAGGTCTTCGCCCGCCTTGCGCGGCACCGCCCAACCCTTGGGACCGAGCCAGCGCACGGCGCCTGCATCGATCAGCCGTTGCGCGGCCGATCGGGTAGGCACGAGGCCTCGCTGTAAGAGCAACTGATCAGCGCGCATGGATAAGGATCAATCTACTCGCCGCGGAACGGGTTTCCCGGCCGCGGGCGAGGCGCCCCCTGGGGGCTCAATACCTGTAGGTGTCGGGCTTGTAGGGGCCGGCCTTCGACACGCCGATGTAGCTGGCCTGCTCGTCCGACAGCTCGGTCAGCATCGCGCCGACCTTCTTCAGGTGCAGACGCGCCACTTTCTCGTCGAGGTGCTTCGGCAGCACGTAGACCTTGCCGTTCTCGTACTGCGCACTCTTGGTGAAGAGCTCGATCTGCGCGATGGTCTGGTTGGCGAAGCTCGCCGACATCACGAAGCTCGGGTGGCCGGTGGCGCAACCCAGGTTCACCAGCCGGCCCTTGGCCAGCAGGATGATCTTCTTGCCGTCCGGGAACTTGACGTGGTCGACCTGCGGCTTGATCTCGTCCCACTCGTACTTCTCGATCGAGGCGATGTCGATCTCGTTGTCGAAGTGGCCGATGTTGCAGACGATGGCCTCGTCCTTCATTGCCACCATGTGCGCGTGCGTGATGACCCGCTTGTTGCCGGTGGCGCTGACGAAGATGTCCGCCTTGTCGGCAGCGTAGTCCATCGTCACGACCTTGTAGCCTTCCATCGCGGCCTGCAGCGCGTTGATCGGGTCGATTTCGGTCACCCAGACCTGGGCGCTCAAGGCTCGCAGGGCCTGGGCGCTGCCCTTGCCCACATCGCCGTAGCCAGCGACGACGGCAACCTTGCCGGCGATCATCACGTCGGTGGCGCGCTTGATCGAATCGACCAGCGATTCGCGGCAGCCGTACAGGTTGTCGAACTTGCTCTTGGTGACGCTGTCGTTGACGTTGATCGCCCGGAACAGCAACGTGCCCTTGGCGCTCATCTCGTTGAGTCGGTGCACGCCGGTCGTCGTCTCTTCGGTCACGCCGATGATCTGTGCCGACTTGCGGGTGTACCAGGTCGGATCGGTCGCGAGCTTGGCCTTGATCGCTGCGTAGAGGCAGGTTTCCTCTTCGCTGGTCGGGTTGTTCAGCACCGAGGCGTCCTTCTCGGCGCGTTGGCCCAGGTGCATCAGCAGCGTCGCGTCGCCGCCGTCGTCGAGGATCATGTTCGGGCCTTCGCCTTCGGACCCCTTGGCGCCGAACTCGAAGATGCGGTGCGTGTAGTCCCAGTAGTCGGTCAGCGTCTCGCCCTTGTAGGCGAACACCGGCGTTCCGTTGGCGACCAGCGCGGCAGCCGCATGGTCCTGCGTCGAGAAGATGTTGCACGAGGCCCAGCGCACCTTCGCGCCGAGTGCTTCCAGCGTTTCCACCAGCACGGCAGTCTGGATGGTCATGTGGATGCTGCCGGTGATGCGTGCGCCCTTGAGCGGCTGGCTCTTGGTGAACTCTTCGCGGATCGCCATCAGACCGGGCATTTCGGTCTCGGCAATCTTGATTTCCTTGCGGCCGAAATCGGCTTGCGACAGGTCGGCGACCGCGTAGTCGGCGTTGGGTTTCAGAACGGCGTTCATGTGTGGCTCCAAAGAATGAGGAACCCGCACGGCTTCGCAGGGAACGGACGCTGAAATTACCAGCTCACCCACGAAGAACCATCGTGCGGGTGAGCGCGGTTGCAATGAAGAACTCCGAGCCTGGGACACATGACGTGCCTTGCAACGCTCCTCGGAACTGGGAGTTATTGTAATCGGCCTCGGACCCGTCGACTTGAGCGCGGCCTTGCCGGTGTGGCCGCTTCCGTCTCAGCGAGCGGCCGGCAGCCCTGCCAGTTGCCGCTCGTGCCAGCGCGCCAGCAGCCACTGCGCTGCCATCGCGCCGAGCCAGGCGCAGAACATGTCCTTCTGGGTGTCGAACGGATCGCCCTGCGTGCCCAGGAAATCTTCCGAGGCCGCGCCCATGGCTTCGGCCACGCCCCACTCGATCAGTTCATAGATCGCACTGAAGGCCAGGCAGATCGATGTGACCACGAGAAACAGCCAGCCGCCGCGCATCCCCGGCGCCGCCAGCGTCGTGCGTCGCAGCAGGATCTCGCGCGCAGCGATGGCGGGTACGAACCCCTGCATCAGGTGCCCGATCCGGTCGTAGTGGTTGCGTGTGAATCCGAACACATCCTCCATCCAGAAGCCGAGCGGCACCCGGGCGTAGGTGTAATGCCCGCCGAGCATCAGCACCACCATGTGCAGCGCGATCAGGCCGTAGAGCAGAGGCGTCAGCGGAAAGCGCCGATGCGTGGCCAGCATCAGGGGCAGGACGATGAAGACCGGAGCGACCTCCATCGCCCAGGTTCCGGTCTCGAAGGCCCCGATGCCCGATGCCGTCAGCAGCGCGAGGATCGCTGCGCTGTAGACGTACAGCCCTGCGCGGGTCATGACCTGCCCAGGGCTACTTCAGCCCCGCCGCCGCACGCAGCGCCTGCGCCTTGTCCGTGCGTTCCCAGGTGAACTCCGGCTCTTCTCGCCCGAAGTGACCATAGGCTGCAGTCTTCTCGTAAATCGGGCGCAGCAGGTCGAGCATCTGGATGATGCCTTTCGGACGCAGGTCGAAGTGCTCGGCCACCAGCGCCGACAGCTTGTCGTCGGACATGACTCCGGTGCCTTCGGTGTAGACCGTGATGTTCATCGGCTTGGCCACGCCGATCGCATAAGCCACCTGGATCTGGCACTGCTTGGCGAGTCCGGCGGCGACGATGTTCTTCGCGACGTAGCGGCAGGCGTAGGCCGCCGAGCGGTCGACCTTGGTTGGATCCTTGCCGCTGAACGCGCCGCCACCGTGCGGGCAGGCGCCGCCGTAGGTGTCGACGATGATCTTGCGGCCGGTCAGTCCGCAGTCGCCTTGCGGCCCGCCGATCACGAAGCGGCCGGTCGGATTGACCAGGAACCGGGTCTCCTTCAGCCATTCCTTCGGGAGCACCGGCTTGATGATTTCCTCGATCACCGCCTCGATGAAGCTGGCCTTCATCTTGGTGGCGGTTTCGCTCTGGTCGGGGCTGTGCTGCGTGGACAGCACGACGGTGTCTATCGAGTGCGGCTTGCCATCGACGTAGCGCAGCGTCACCTGGCTCTTCGCGTCGGGACGCAGGAAGGGCAGGCGACCGTCCTTGCGCAACTGCGCCTGACGCTCGACGAGACGATGCGCGTAGTAGATCGGCGCGGGCATCAGCTCGGGCGTCTCGTCGCACGCGTAGCCGAACATCAGTCCCTGGTCGCCCGCGCCGAGGTTCAGGTAATCGTCGCTCGCGCGATCGACGCCCTGTGCGATGTCGTTGCTCTGCTTGTCGTAGGCCACCAGCACCGCGCAGCCCTTGTAGTCGATGCCGTACTCGGTGTTGTCGTAGCCGATGCGCTTGATGGTGTCGCGTGCGACCTGGATGTAGTCGACGTTAGCCTGCGTCGTGATCTCGCCTGCCAGCACCACGAGGCCGGTGTTGGTCAGGGTCTCGGCCGCTACACGCGACAGCGGGTCCTGCTTGAAGATCGCATCGAGGATCGCGTCGGAGATCTGGTCCGCGACCTTGTCGGGGTGACCTTCGGAGACGGACTCGGATGTGAAAAGGAAATCGTTCGCCACTCTTAAACTCCGGTTGGTTGCAACTTGCGTTGCCGGGCCAGCTTCTGGAGGTGCGGCGAACGCTTTAGCGGTTTGTTGAGCCTAAGCCCGGCAGCCACTTCTGATGCCCCGAAGTGCCTTGCAATCGCCCCGCAAGTAGTTCATTAACTCGGCGATGGCCGGATTCTAGCGATCTGATGACCCGCTTCATTGCGATTTTTCTCACAGGCTGTGTGCGCTTCATGGCGCATTTCCCGCTGCGCTGGCTGCACGCGATCGGCGCGCCGGTGGGGTGGCTGGTGTACTGGGCGTCGCCCAGCTATCGACGGCGCTTCCGCGCGAATGTCGCGCAGGCCGGCGTGCCGTGGGCCCAGGCTCGGGACGCCATCGCCGCATCGGGGCGGATGATGATGGAGCTGCCGCCGCTCTGGCTGCGTCCGCCGGATGAGCCCCTGCCAGTACGGGTGCAGTGGCAGGGCGGCGAACTGATCGAGGCGGCCCAGGCTGCCGGCCGGGGCCTGGTGATGCTGACGCCGCACCTGGGCTGCTTCGAGGCCATCGGCCAGTCGTATGCCCAGCGCTATGGTGCCGGGCGTGGCGCAATGACCGTGCTCTATCGCCCGGCGCGCAAGCCCTGGCTGCGCGATCTGGTCGAGGCCGCGCGCCGTCGACCCGGGCTGGACGCCGCGCCCGCGACGCTGGCTGGCGTGCGCCAGATGATCCGTGCCCTCAGGCGTGGCGAAGTCGTCGGCCTGCTGCCAGACCAGGTGCCGCCCGAAGGCCTGGGCGTGTGGGCACCGTTCTTTGGCAAACCTGCCTACACGATGACCCTCGCCGCGCGACTCGTCCAGCAGACCGGTGCGGCGCTGCTTCTGGTGTGGGGAGAGCGTCTGCCCCGTGGCGAGGGATATTGCGTGCGCGTCAGCGAACTGGGCGACGCATTGCCTGCCGACGCTGCCGACGCGGCGGCCGTCATCAACCGCGCAATGGAAGGGCTCATCCTGCAATGCCCGCAACAGTACCTGTGGGGCTACCAGCGCTACAAGCGCCCGCGCCGTGGCGCGCTGGGATCGTCCGCAGGGGCCCCGCCGGCGCCCCCTGCGGGCACAGGGGCATCGTCTTGAAGCTGGCCTTGCTGCACCTGATCACGCGCATCGTGCTGGCGCTGTTGTGGCTGCTGCACTGGCTGCCGCTCGGGCTTCTGGCCCCGCTGGGGCGTGGGCTGGGGGTGGTTCTCTGGACGCTGGGTCGCGCGCGCCGACGCATAGCGTTGCGCAACCTCGAACTGTGCTTTCCTGAAAAGAGCGGGGCAGAGCGCGAGGCGATTGCACTCGAGCACTTCAAGTACCTGGGCCGCAGCCTGCTGGAGCGCGGGCTGTTGTGGCACGCATCCGCCGAGCGACTCAAGCGGCTGATCCACATCGAGGGCCCTGCCGATTTCGGCGACCGTCATGCCGGTGCGCTGATGTGGCTGGTGCCGCATTTCGTGGGGCTCGACGTGGCCGCCGTCGCTGCGCGGTTCTCCGTTGCGCGGCCCGGGTGCACGGTCTATCAGACGCAGAGCAACAGGCTGTTCGATGCGGCCGTGCGGCGCGGCCGGTTGCGCTTCGGCAAGATCCGCGTGTTCTCGCGGCACGAAACCGCCAGGCCGCTGCTGCGTGCAATCAAGGAAGGCGATGGATTCTTCAACCTGCCCGACATGGACTTCGGCCGAAAGGACGCCGAGTTCGTGCCGTTTTTCGGCGTGCCGGCGTGCACCCTGCTGACCCCGTCTCGCATGGCGCGGCTGCTCCGCATGACGGTGCAGCCGGTGGTGGTCGAAATGCTGCCCGGTGGCCAGGGCTACCGGGTGCGTTTCCTCGAGCCCTGGACGAGTTTCCCTACCGACGATGCGCTGGCCGACACCGCCGCGCTGAACCGCTGGATCGAGTCCGAGATCCGCCGCAATCCCGCGCAGTACCTGTGGGTGCACAAGCGGTTCAAGACGAGGCCGCGCGGCGAGAAGTCGCTCTACTGACGTCTGTTCGTCGCCGGGGCGGCCCGGCCTGGGCAACGATAATCACGCCATGAAAATCCGGTTCACCAAGATGCAGGGCGCCGGCAACGACTTCGTCGTGCTCGACGCCACGCAGGAGCCGCTCGCGCTCAGCACCGAGCAGTTGCGCCACCTCGGCGATCGGCGGTTCGGCGTGGGCGCAGACCAGATCCTGGTGGTCGCTCGCAGCGGCACGCCCGGGGTCGACTTCGGTTACCGCATCTTCAATCACAGCGGTGAAGAGGTCGAGCATTGCGGCAACGGCGCACGCTGTTTCGTGCGCTACGTGCGCGACAAGGGCCTGTCCGACAAGAGCACATTGCGCGTCGAGACCGTCAACAACCTGCTTGAGCTGCACCTGCAGCCCGACGGCCGCGTCCGCGTCGACATGAACGCGCCGGTGTTCGACTTGCCCCGCATCCCCTTCCATGCGGCCGGCCTGCGGCCGCACCGGGTGGCGGTCAAGGGCGCTGCCGGACCGGGGAAGGGTGGAACCATCGACATGTGGCCACTGAACCTGAAAGGGCGAACCGTCGAGGTGGCGGTGCTGTCGATGGGCAATCCGCATGCGGTGCAGGTGGTCGACGACGTCGACACCGCACCCGTCGAGGTGCAGGGCCCGCTGATAGAGCATCACACCAGCTTTCCGAAGCGCGTCAACGCCGGCTTCATGCAGATCGTCTCGCGGAGTCACATCCGGCTGCGGGTGTACGAGCGCGGTGCCGGCGAGACGCTGGCCTGTGGCACCGGTGCCTGCGCCGCTGTCGTGGCCGGCATCCGGCTCGGGCTGCTGGACGCGGTGGTCGATGTGGACGCCCGTGGCGGCCGCCTCACGATCGAATGGCAGTGCCACGAAGAGGGACCGGGCAGCCATGTGTTCATGACCGGACCGGCCGAGACCGTGTTCGAAGGAGAGATCGAACTGTGAATCACGAAACCGCTATGAACCGAAAGCAACCCACCATGAGCACCAAGCCGTGAGCAGCCCCACCGGAGTCCAAGGCATCACCGAAGCCGACATCGCCAACTACCTGGCGAACACGCCCGGCTTCTTCGAGCGCCATGCCGAGCTGCTCAGCTCGATCCAGCTCCTCAGTCCGCATGGCAACCGCGCCGTCTCGTTGCAGGAACGTCAGATGGACATGCTGCGCGAGAAGCACAAGGGACTCGAGCAGAAGATCATGGAGATGATCCGCCACGGCCAGGAGAACGTCGCCATCGCCGACCGTCTCCACCGCTACACGCGCGCGCTGATGCTGACAGCCGAAGCGGGCGAACTGCCCGACGTGCTGGTGCGCGAGCTGATGCATCAATTCCTGATTCCACAGGCCGGTATCCGCGTCTGGGGCGCAGCGTCCGAGCATGCAGCGCTGCCGTTCGCCCGCGAAGTCAGCGCCGATGCGAAGAGCTTCGCCTCCAGCCTGACGCTGCCCTACTGCGGCGCGAATTCCGGCTTCGAGGCGGCGGCCTGGCTCGAGGATGCCGCTACCGTGGCATCGCTGGCGCTGATTCCGCTGCGTCACGGCGCCAACAGTGAAGCTTTCGGGCTCCTCGTGCTCGGTTCGCCCGATCCGACGCGGTTTTCGGCCGACATGGGAACCGAGTTCCTGATGCGCATCGGCGAGATTGCCAGCGCCAGCCTGTCACGCCTGATTCGACCGGAATGACCCGACCTGCCGGCGCCGAAACCGAGCAGCCGGCACTGCACGACGACCTGGTGCGTCACCTGCAGCATCTGCAGGTCGAGCGTCGGCTTGCCGAACGCACCCGTGTGATGTACGCGCAGGCGTTTGAGCGGCTGCACCGCTTTGCCGATGCGGCCGCAGTGCCGCTGCGCGAGGTGCAGCCCCATCACGTGCGACGCTGGGCCGGCCAGCTGCACGCGCAGGGGCTGGCGCCCGGCAGCATCGCGATCCAGCTGTCGGCGTGGCGCGGGTTCTATCGCTGGCTGGGCCGCGACGGACTCGTTGCGCAGAACCCGGTGGCGGGCGTGCGGGCCCCGCGGGCAGCCAAGCCGTTGCCGAAGGCGCTGTCGGTCGACCAGGCGGTGGCGCTGGCCGATTTCGACGAGGACACCGAGGCGCGTCAGGACAGCGCGGCACTCGCTGCCCGCGATCAGTGCATGACCGAGCTGCTGTACGGCTGCGGCCTGCGGGTCAGCGAGCTGGTGGCGCTCGATGCGCAGCCTGGCCCGCAGGCCGTCGGCTGGATTGACGTCGCGGACGGTACCGCGCACGTGCTCGGCAAGGGCCAGAAGCGACGCAGCGTGCCGGTCGGTGGACCGGCCTTGCGTGCACTGCAAGACTGGCTGTCGTTGCGGGTCCAGATGAGCCGGGGCGGCGCGGAGGCCGCGCTGTTCCTGAGCAACCGCGGCACCCGCATCACCACCGGTCAGGTGCGATCGCGCCTGAAGCTGCGTGCAATGAAGGCCGGCCTGCCCACGCACGTGCATCCCCACATGTTGCGGCACTCGTTCGCGTCGCACCTGCTGCAGTCCAGCGGCGACCTGCGCGCCGTGCAGGAGCTGCTGGGGCACGCCAACATCACGACGACGCAGGTCTATACCAAGCTCGACTTCGGCCACCTGAGCAAGGTGTACGACGCGGCACACCCCAGAGCCAGGCGCAAATGAAGGTCATCAAGCTGCGCGAGGGCAAGGAGCGCTCTCTGCTCAAGCGGCATCCGTGGGTGTTCGAGGGCAGCATCGCCAGCGGCCGCGCCGATTCCGGTGAAACGGTGCGCGTCGAGTCGCATGCGGGCGAGTTTCTCGCCTGGGGCGCCTGCAGCCCGAACTCGTCGATCCGCGTGCGGGCCTGGAGCTTCAACGCGGCCGAACGCATCGACGCCGCCTTCTTCGAGCGCCGCATCGCCCGCGCCGCCGCGGTGCGCGCGCGCCTGCCGATCGCCAGCAACGCCGTTCGACTGGTTCATGGCGAGGCCGACGGCCTGCCCGGACTGGTCGTCGACTGCTACGGCGACACGCTCAGCGCGCAGTTCACCGCCGCCGGGGTCGAGCGCTGGAAGCCGGTGATCGCCGACGCGTTGCTGAAAGTCACGGGGTTGACGCGCCTCTACGAGCGAAGCGATGCCAGCGTGCGCGAACTGGAAGGCCTGCCCCCCATCACGGGCTGGCTGCGCCTGCCGCCCGGTGCTGACGACAGCACCGAAGTGACGATCCAGGAGCACGGCTGGCGCCTGACCGTCGACGTGGCGCGCGGGCACAAGACCGGCTACTACCTGGACCAGCGCGACAGCCGCAAGCTGTTTGCCGACTGCGTGGCGCATTTCCGCCTGCAGCGGGTGCTCAACTGCTACAGCTACACCGGCGGTTTCAGCGTCGCGGCGCTGGCCGGCGGCGCGGCCGAGGTGACCAGCGTCGATTCCTCGGGACCGGCTCTCGAGCGCGCTGCCGGACATGTCGCGCTGAACGGTTTCGATGCCGGGCGTCACACGGCGATCGATGCCGACGTCAACGCGACGCTGCGCCGATTCATCGACGAAGGCCGGCGCTTCGATGCCATCGTGCTTGACCCGCCGAAATTCGCCTCCACGGCCGGGCAGGCCGAGCGAGCCGCGCGCGCCTACAAGGACATCAATCGCCTGGCGTTCATGCTGCTGGAACCCGGCGGCCTGCTGTTCACCTTCTCGTGTTCGGGCGGCGTCAGTGCCGACCTGTTCCACAAGATCGTCGCCGGCGCCGGGCTCGATGCCGGCATCGACGGGCAGATCCACGCGCGCACCGGAGCGGCCCCCGATCACCCGATGACGGTGACCTTCCCCGAGGGCGAATACCTCAAGGGTTTGGTGATCGTCAAACAGATCGCGTGATTAATGCCGCATTTGAATCTTTCCGCCGCTTCAGCCTGAGCCGAAGCGGCCCGAATCCCCGGGAGGCTGCGTAGCATCCGCGCAGTTCAAGAGCAAACGGGAGATTTTTCATGTGTGGCATCGTCGGCGCCGTCAGCACCCGCAACATCGTTCCGGTGCTGATCGAAGGGCTCAAGCGGCTCGAATACCGGGGCTACGACTCCTGCGGTGTCGCGGTGCAGCAGCATGGCGAGCTGCGCCGTGCACGCAGCACCGAGCGTGTGGCGGAACTCGAGCTCAACGTGTCGGCCGACCACATCGAAGGGGCCACCGGCATCGCTCACACCCGCTGGGCCACGCACGGCGCGCCTGCGGTGCACAACGCCCATCCGCATTTTTCGCCCGGGCCGTCGGCCGTCGGGGCCGTGGAGGGCGGAGCGGCTGACGGCGTCGCTGCCGTGGGTCGCGTGGCGCTGGTGCACAACGGCATCATCGAGAACCACGACGAGTTGCGCGCCGAGTTGCGCGGCAAGGGTTACGTCTTCCACAGCCAGACCGACACCGAGGTCCTGGCCCACCTGATCGACCACCTCTATCAGGGTGACCTGCTCGATGCGGTGCAGCGCACGGTGCCGCTGCTGCGAGGTGCCTACGCCATCGCGGTGTTCTGCCGCGACGAGCCGGGTCGCGTGATTGGCGCGCGCGCCGGCTCGCCGCTGATCCTGGGTGTCGGCACTGGTGAACGCGCAGGGGATCACTACCTCGCCAGCGATGCGATGGCGCTGGCCGGCGTGACCGACCAGATCGTCTATCTCGAGGAAGGCGACGTGGTCGATCTGCGGCTGGGAAGTGTCGCCATCAGTTCGGCCGCCGACGGGCGCTTCCACGCGGTGCAGCGCCACGTTCGAACAGTGCAGGCGCATTCGGGTGCCGCCGAGCTCGGCCCGTATCGCCACTACATGCAGAAGGAAATCTTCGAGCAGCCCAAGGCGATCGCCGACACGCTGGATGCGGTGACATCCATCTCGCCCGACCTCTTCGGCGACGCCGCCGATCGCGTGTTCAAGGACATCGACTCGGTGCTGATCCTGGCGTGCGGCACCAGCTTCTACGCGGGCTCGGTGGCCAAATACTGGCTCGAAGGCATCGCGAAGATCCCGACCTCGGTCGAAGTGGCCAGCGAGTATCGCTACCGCGACAGCGTGCCGAACGCGCGCACCCTGGTCGTCACGATCAGCCAGAGCGGCGAGACCGCCGACACGCTGGCGGCGCTGAAGCACGCCCGGTCGCTCGGCATGCTGCACACGCTGACCGTCTGCAACGTGTCGACCAGCGCGATGGTTCGCGAATGCGAGCAGGCATTCATCACGCGGGCCGGCGTCGAGATCGGGGTGGCATCGACCAAGGCCTTCACGACGCAACTGGTCGGCCTGTTCCTGCTGACCCTGGCGATTGCGCAGACACGCGGGCACCTGAGCGATGACGCACAGGCGCAGCACCTGCATGCGTTGCGCCACCTGCCGGTCGCGGTGCAGGGCGTGCTCGCGCTCGAGCCCCAGGTCATCGCATGGGCCGAGGTTTTCGCACGCAAGCACAACGCGCTCTTCCTCGGGCGCGGGATGCACTACCCGATCGCCCTGGAAGGGGCGCTCAAGCTGAAGGAAATCAGCTACATCCATGCCGAGGCCTATCCGGCGGGAGAGCTGAAGCACGGCCCGCTGGCGCTCGTCACTGCCGAGATGCCGGTGGTGACGGTCGCACCCAACGACGCCCTGCTCGAAAAGCTCAAGAGCAACCTGCAGGAGGTGCGTGCACGCGGTGGCGAGCTTTTCGTGTTCGCCGATGCCGATACCCGCATCGAATCGGGCGAGGGGCTGCATGTGATCCACATGCCCGAGAACTACGGCCCGTTGTCACCGATCCTGCATGTCGTTCCGCTGCAGCTGCTGGCCTATCACACCGCCTGCGCTCGCGGGACTGACGTCGACAAGCCCCGCAACCTGGCAAAGTCGGTCACGGTCGAGTAGGTCTCGTCCGGCTCGGTCCCGACGTGATCGCTGGGAACAGGATCTCTCGGGAATCCGCCGCTGCACCAGAGCTCGGCAATTGATCTTGTGCCGATTCCACTCGGCTCAAACCTCCGCATTCCCCTGATCCTGTCGCTGCCCCACCAGGCAACGACTTCGATGTGATCTGCGTGCTCGTGCGTCCCGGTCACGCCTTGGTACCGCCCGCTTGCTGCGCCTGCTCGGCTTGAAATGAGCCGCCTGGAAGGGCGTGCGCTTGGCAGCGCGCGGGCAGGCTGGCCCGCTCACACCCACACACAACCCTGAAGCTCGACGTAAGGCGATCTTCACTTTCACCTGTCAATCTCACCGGCATGCATGGAGCCCTCGGTTGATCGCGGTGCCGTCTCCTTCCATGAACCGGCCTTGGCCGCAGTCCGCAACAGCCACATGCCGGCGCACTGGCAACGTGAAGTTCCGTCACACAACAAAGTCTATTGATAAGGGGTCTTGAATGAGGGTAGTCAAAAGCACTGTCAGACCGTGGCTCGTCGCCATGGGTCTGCTCGCCTCGTGCTCCGCCTGGGCGGTCACGGTCTCGTCCAAGTCCGTCTCCATGCCGTCCGGCGAGTCGCGAACGATCAAGATCGCCAAGGTGTCGGGCACCTTGGCGGTGACGAACTCCAGCCCCGCTGTCGTTGGCGTGACCCGGGTTGACGCCTCGACCTACCGCATCAGCGGCAGCGCGGCGGGCAAGGCGGAAGTCAAGTTCAAGGACGCGAAGTCGGACGTCAAGGTCAAGGTGGCCGTGACGGCCGCGGCGGCCTCGACTTCCCCACCCCCCACGGCCGCGCTGCCCACGGGAGCGCTGAATGGCCGCCTGCTGGCAAGCAATTGCTTCCAGTGCCACGGCACCAACGGCACCGGCGGATTCGACCGCCTGGCAGGCAAGAGCGCCTCCGAGATCTATGGCGAGTTGCGCGAATTTGCCAGTGGCAAGGAAGACGCCAACGGCATCATGGCCGCGCACGCCATGGGCTTCTCCGATGCCCAACTGAAGTCCATCGCCAGTTACTTCGCCAGCGTGCGTTGAGAGGTTCCCATGAAGCGTCGTCAATTCATCCAATCCACAGCAGGCGCGGGCGTGACCCTCGCTGCCAGTCTTCTTCCGTTTGCTGCCCGTGCGGCCTCCCTCCGGGTGGTCGTGGTCGGTGGCGGCATGGCCGGCGCGGCCGTGGCCAAGTTCATCCGCCTGTGGAGCAAGGGCGAGATCAGCGTGGTCTTGATAGAGAGGGACGCGTCCTACGTGTCCAACATCCTGAGTAACGAGGTCGTCACCGGCAAACGCCCATCCATCGACTCGCTGGCTTACTCGTACACCGCGCTGACGACCAAGTACGGCGTCCAGCGCATCCAGGGCACGGTCACGGGCATCGATGACATCAACAAGGCGGTCACCTACGAAACCCCTGCCGGAAGCAATGCCGTCCTGACCTACGACCGCCTGGTGCTGGCGCCGGGCCTGGACTTCGACCTCATGCCCGGCATGACCAGCGCAAGCCAGTACGACACCACGGTGCCGCATGCCTGGAAGGCCGGCGCCCAGACCACGCTGCTCCGCAACCAGTTGCTGGCGATGCCAGACTGGCAGAACGTGGTCATCACCGTGCCGCTGGCGCCCTATCGCTGCCCGCCTGGCCCCTACGAACGTGCCTGCGTGATTGCGGACTGGTTGCGAACCCGCAAGCCCAACAGCAAGGTGGTGATGCTCGACGCCAATCCGGAGATCCAGGCCCAGAAGACCAACTTCCAGAACGCGTTCAACGGGGCCTACGGCTACCGGGTCGACTACCGCTTCGGCTGCACTGTGAACCAGCTGCAGCTGGTGGCCGGCGCCCACAACGTCACCTACACGCGCAATGGCATCACCGAGTCGGTCGCTGCCGCGGTGCTCAACCCGATACCGCCGCAGCGCGCCCCGGGCTTGCTGGCCCGCTCGGGCCTGCTCAACGGCAAGTTCGCCCCGGTGAACCTGCTGACCTACGAATCGACCCTCAAGGCCGGCATCCACGTCATCGGCGACGCCTGCATCTCGGGCATGCCCAAGGCGGG
>JAGNWJ010000039.1:21512-24477 GCA_017986065.1 Rhizobacter sp.
CGCATCAGGTGCACTTCACCCAGGTCGCGGATCTCCCGATGCTGCTTCTCGACGGTTCGGGTGGCCAGTCGCCTGGCGATCTCCCATTCGCGCAGATCGATTTCACCGTTGCCGTCCAGGTCGAAGCGCCGCCGCAGTTCCACCGGATCGCGCTTCCAGGTGGCGAGCAGCGCCCCGACATCCTCGCTGAGGCTCGATGCCGTCTGTGGCCCATGGACCGTGCAGAACGCCCCCAGCACGTAGATCGGGCTGCCGGCAAACAGCAGTTCCTCGACCAGCTTGTCGCCATCACGGTAGGTGACCCGCCGCTCGGGTGACACGACTTCCGCATGTTCCGGGTCGACACGGCAGGCTCCGGTGCCGTCGGCGATCTCGAAGGTGGTTGCGCTGGTGCCGCTGTCGATCTCCCGCCATTCGCCGCGGTTTCCGTCCTTCGAGTAGACCCTGTAGCGGTACCAGATGCAGGCGATGCCGCTGAGCGGGCTGACGATGAGTTCACTCGGCGTCGTGCTGGCGCGCCCCACGATTTCCACGTAGCCCTGAGCGGCTGAGCCAATGCGAGAGGTGGCCACATCGGCGATCGCGCGGGCCCGCTTGTAGCTCGAGGCCCAGGCCAGCAAGCCGACGCCGGCGATCAGTGCCAGGCAAGCCCTCCAGGCCGAAGGCTGCCCCAGGCGCAGCCCGAACGCCAGCAGACCGAGATAGCTGGCCGATGTCAGCGCTTGGCGATAGCGATCGCGCAGGTCGGTCCAGCGGGGGAGGGCTCCCGAGTCAGGGAGTTCCATGGGGGTCAGGCGCGAAAGCGCTGGCCGATGTCGACGTCCTTCAGCTCGTCGGCCGAGAACTTCAGAAGTTCGAAGGACTTGAACTTGAACAACCGGGCGATCAGCAGTTCGGGGAACTGCTCGATGCTGACGTTGTTGATGTTCACGCTCTCGTTGTAGAACTCGCGCCGGTCCGCGATGGCACTCTCCAGGCCGCTGATGCGCGACTGCAGGTGCAGGAACTGTTCGTTGGCCTTCAGGTCCGGGTACGACTCGGCCAGCGCGAACAGGTTGCCCAGTCCGCTGCGCAAGGCGCCTTCGGCCAGGCCCAGGGCGCCGATGTCGTGCGACTCGCGCGCATCGGCCACCCGTGCTCGCGCCTGGATCACCTTCTCCAGCGTGAGCTGCTCGTGCTGCATGTACTGCCTGCAGGTATCCACCAGCTTGGGCAGTTCATCGTGGCGCTGCTTGAGCAGCACGTCGATGTTGGCCCAGGCCTTGGAGACGGCGTTCTTCACGCTCACCAGGCTGTTGAAGAGGATCACCCCGTACACCAGCAGGATCGGTAAGGAAATCCACAAGATCGTTGCCACTCAGGCCTCCCTCGATTGGTCAGAACCAGTCTTCCCGCTGGAGGTTAGCGGGCTGGCTGTGCGCACGCGTTCGGAATAGACGGTGGTTGATCGCGGTATTGGCGGGATTCGAGGTCTGGTTCTTCATGGCAGAGGAGACTACATTTGTGGAGGCGGTGGCCGGCCGCCCGGCCACACATCCCATGCCCACCCGCCCCACACGCCTGCTCAAGCTTCAGCTGCTGGCCGTTTTCATCGCGTTGAACACCGTCGCGGCGCTCTGGGTCGCGAGCACGCTGTCCGAGGACCGTGACTACCGCGTGCAGAAGGCCGAGTCGACGACGCAGAACCTCGCGCTGGTGCTCGACCAGAACATCACGACGGCTGTCGAGAAGATCGATCTGGCTCTGCTCAGTCTCGTCGACGAGTTCGAGCGACAGTTTCGAGAAGGTGGGCGACTGGATGCCGTGCGCGCCAATGAACTGGTGCTGACCTACACGAAGCGTCTCGAGGGCCTGAACGGAATCCGGATCGCAGACGCGGATGGAACGGTGGTGCTGGGGACGGACGTGGTGCCGCAGGCCCGTGTCAGTTGGGCCGACCGTCCGTTCTTTGCGAAGCTGCGCGACCATCCGGATGAGGGCCTGCTGATCACCCCGCCCCTGCTGGGCCGTGTCAGCGGCGTATGGATGATTTCTTTTCTGCGGCGCATCAACCGCCCCGATGGCACTTTCGGCGGAATCGTCGCCGCAAGCGTGCCGCTGGAACACCTGAGGGCACTGGTGGCCATGCCCAACCTCGGATCGCATGGTGTGGTGGCGCTGCGCGATGCCGACTTCGGACTGATCGTGCGCCATCCGTCGCTGCCGACGCTGCCCAGTGGTGTCGTCGGCAGCCGGAATCTGCCGCCCGAGCTGGCGGCTCTGGTTGCGGCCGGACAGACCCGTGCGACCTACCACACGCAACACACGGCCGATGGGGTCGAACGCATCCTTTCGTATCGTCGAATCGAGCGCGGCCGGTTCTCGCTGCTGGTCGGCATGGGCAGCGAGGATTACCTGGCCGAATGGCACGCCTCGGTGCGCGACTCGTTGTTGCGACTCGCGCTGTTCGCGGTCTGGTCCGGGTTGGGTTGCTGGCTGCTCTGGAATTCGACCCGACAACTGCGGCAGGCCAACGAACGCAGCCAGGCGCTGCTGCGCGGTGCCAGCGACGGCATCCATGTCCTGGACGAGCAGGGCCTGGTGGTCGAGGCCAGCGATGCCTTTGCGCGCATGCTCGGTCGGCGCCTCGAAGATGTGATCGGCATGCACCTGTCGCAGTGGGATGCCCACCCGGGAACCGGTGGAATGTTGCCGCAGTTGAAGCTCATGCAGGAGCATGGCGAGCAGGCGCTGCTCGAGACACGTTTGCGTCGCGCCGATGGCAGTCTGCTGGACGTCGAGATCGCCGCCTACGCCATATCGCTCGATGATCGACCGATGCTGTTCGCCTCGGCGCGCGACATCACCGAGCGCAAGCAGTCCGAATCCGCGATCCGCGAACTCAACGCCGATCTCGAGCGGCGCGTGAGACAGCGCACCGCGGAGCTCGAGATCGTCAACGCGGGGCTGCTGCAGGCATGCGACG
>JAGNWJ010000112.1 GCA_017986065.1 Rhizobacter sp.
CGTTGGAAATCAGGCCCTGAGCAGGGTTCTCCCACGACTCCTCGCCCAGGTAGCCGGGCGTCGCCTTGGCGGCCTGGGCGATCTCCTCGTCGAGTCGATGGAACTCGTCGTCCCACTGCCCCTTGGCGAATATGAACGTCGATGAATACATGGAAAGCCTCTGACGTGGGGATCGGCGGATGGCACTTGACTGGCGAGGCGCACGATAACCTCGAGTCGGCCGCAGGCCACGCACCTTGTCGGTGGAGATGCGCCTCCCGCGGAGGACCGGGCCGCAATACGCCTCAGACCATTCGGGCCGTGAATCGGCCACGATTCACGCGGGAACCTCCAGAAACATGCGCAGCCCGCACCGGGGGCACGGAACCCGGGCTGAGCGTGCAGCGAGACGCGTGACGAATAGGCGACGAGGGAAGCGCATGCTGAAAGTCCGGTGGGCTGCGCTGCGCTTTCGCGCGCTAGTCACTGACGGACGCAACGAGATCCAGCTCGACACTGGCGTTCTTGGGTAGCTGATAGACGCCCACCGAGGTGCGTGTGTGCTTCCCGGCATCTGCCAGCACGAATTGCAGCAGTTCGGACGCGCCGTCGGCGACCTCGCTGTGTTGCGTGAAATCGGCGGCGGACTGTGTGTAGACCGTGACCCGCAAGACCTGGCGAACCTTGGCGAGGGTGCCGAGCTCTCGCTGCAGCAATGCCAATGCGCGCATCGCACAGACCTGGGCCGCCAACTGTGCGCGGTCCAGCGCGACATGCTCGCCCACCCGCCCGGTCACGACGACTTCGTTGCCGACGCGCGGAATCTGGCCGCTCACGTACACGACATGCCCATCTCGCACGAGCGAAACGTAGTTGCCGCCGATCCTGATGTCCCCGTCGAACGAATATCCGAGGCCGGCAGCGGCCTGCGTGAAGCGCGTATCGGCAGTCATCGGTGAACTCGTTGGTGAAGGACAGACATTCTGTGCAGCATCCGAGCAGCGCCGCCCCCGACGTGCTTGGCTACTTCCTGTTCCACTGAACCAGTATTCGATCGGCCGAAGCCTGCCACCGGGCTTCCTCCTCGTCGGTCATCGGACCGAGCTTGGTACCAGTCAGGACATCGCGGCAGTCGATCTTCGCGCACTTCACAAAGTAAGGGAGTCGGGACATCTTCCCTTCACTGACCTCCAGGATCGCGAGCTTGACTCGATGGACTTCGTGCTCATGGCTCTCAGCTCCGTAGGCATCGACCAGAGCCAGGGCCTCGGCTGCTCGGGTTTCGCCAAACAATGCGAGCGCCCTGGACACGACATCGTCACGGGTGGCTGTCATCTGCTGCCCGACGTTCAAGCCAGGTTGCGCGCGCCGGCACGCCGACGAACTTCGGACAGAAAGCGCGTCGCATGCTCGGCAGAGCTGAACGAGCACCGGGTAATGATGTGGAACGAGCCGCTGCGCAGTTCGGTCCAGACCGTCCATGCCCTGAACAGTGCGCCGGGTCGTGTGAGCATGGCGACAACCGAATTGAGGATGTCGACTTTGGCGAGACTGGCGTGAACGGATTTCATCATGCTGTGCGTACCGTTGACATTCAGCTGCTGCCCCAGGCGGCCTGCTGCAGGTGACCTCCAACTTCACTGGCGGCCACAGGCCAGCATCCGAAAGGATCAGTCGGGTTCCGATCGCGCACATGCGCGAATCCAGGGGCTTTCGGGGAAGCAGTGGCTGGTCTCACCGCGGATCGCATGACCCTCGCCTCCGCGCGGCTCTCCGACTGGAATCCGCCGCCCGCATCAGTCGCTCTTAAAGCGGCTTGTTATCGAAGGTGTTGCACTGCTTCAGGCTGCCACCCTGCAGGCCGCGCTGAAACCACCTGACGCGCTGGGCGCTGGTGCCGTGGGTGAAGCTCTCGGGCACCACGGTGCCGCGCGACTGGCGCTGCAGGTTGTCGTCGCCGATCTGCGTCGCCGCATTGAGCGCCTCCTCGACATCGCCGCTTTCGAGCCAGCCCTTGCTTTGCTGCGAATCGTGCGCCCAGACGCCGGCAAAGCAGTCGGCCTGCAGTTCGACGCGAACGCTCATCGCGTTCTGTTCGGCCTCGCTGACGCGCCCGCGCATCGCATCGACCTTGCCGGTGATGCCGAGCAGGTTCTGCACATGGTGACCCACCTCGTGAGCGATGACGTAGGCCTGCGCGAAATCCCCCGGGGCGCCGAGCCGCTGGGACATCGTGTCGAAGAAGGCCAGGTCGATGTAGACCTTCTGATCGCCGGGGCAGTAGAAAGGACCCATGGCGGAGTCGCCTTGCCCGCACGCTGTCGGTTCGCTGCCGCGGAACAGCCGCAGCTTGGGCTCCTGGTAGGCCGATCCGGCGCGCGCGAACTGCGCCTTCCAGACGTCCTCGGTGTCCGCGAGCACGGTCGACACGAACGCGGCCATCGGATCGTCGGCAGGCGGCCGGGCGGCCGGTGCCTGACGGACCTGCGGCGCCAGACCGCCCGATCCCCCGTCGAGCGCGCCGAGGATCGTCAGCGGGTTGATGCCGAAGATCCAGCCGCCGAGCAAGGCGACGACGATGGTTCCGATGCCGATGCCGCGTCCGCCACCACCGATGCGAAACCCGCCGCCGCCACCGCCGCCGTCGGAGCGCGCGTCCTCGACGTTGTCACTCTGGCGATTGCCTTCCCACTTCATCGCGACACCTCCGGAATCTGCAGCGAGAACCCGCGGTTCAAGTCTTCGGGAGTGTCACGCCTTTTTGCCCCTGGTACTTGCCGCCACGGTCCTTGTAGCTGGTCTCGCAGACCTCGTCGCTCTCGAAGAACAGCACCTGCGCGCATCCCTCGCCGGCGTAGATCTTGGCCGGCAGCGGCGTGGTGTTGCTGAACTCGAGCGTCACGTAGCCTTCCCATTCCGGCTCGAACGGCGTCACGTTGACGATGATCCCGCAGCGCGCATAGGTGCTCTTGCCCAGGCAGATCGTGAGCACGTTGCGCGGGATGCGGAAGTATTCGAGCGTGCGCGCCAGCGCAAAGCTGTTCGGCGGAATGACGCACACGTCGGCGTTGATGTCTACGAAGCTCTTCTCGTCGAAGTTCTTCGGATCGACGACGGTGCTGTAGATGTTGGTGAAGACCTTGAATTCAGGCGCGCAGCGGATGTCGTAGCCGTAGCTCGACGTGCCGTAGCTGACGATCTTCTCGCCTGCGGCGTTCAGGCGCACCTGCCCGGGCTCGAACGGCTCGATCATGCCGTGCTGCTCGGCCATGCGGCGGATCCACTTGTCGCTCTTGATGCTCATGTGTCACACCGTCGAGGTGCCTCTGGGAAAACGGGGGAGAGGTGCGGGGGCCGATTGTAGGGAGCGGGTCGTCGGCCCGACGTCAGGGCGACATCGCGTCGAGCCGCTGCTCCAGGCTGAGCAACGGCCCCCGGATGGCAGCGCCGACCGATATCTGCGGATTGGAATAGCCGTCGGTCTTTCCGGCTTCACGCTCGCGCTGATCGATCAGCGGACGCACCGCGGCATGTGCGGCTTCGAAGGAATGGGTGTGCCGCAGTTGCTCGTCGTACATCGCGCGGCCGAAGAAGGTCAGCTCGGACTTGCGCCCGCACCCGTAGGAGGTGTGCAGCGCGTCGGCCGCCGTCATGACGAGCGTGCCAGGCCCGGCCAGCGGCTCGATCCACGAGCCCGAATAACACGCCGAGATCGAGATCACCCGGTAGCGAATCCCGGCTGCGTCGAGCCACCCGGCAAGCTGCTGCGGCGTGACCTCGTCGATGGCCAGCGGCTCGAAGCTGGCGGCCAGCCGGCCGTCGCGCGCACCATGCGAAGTGAGGTGGATGAAGAGGATGTCCTCATCGAGGTTCATCAGCGTGGCGATGCGCTCGATGCTGCGCTGGAGGTTCAACGGAGTGGCCCAGGGCACGTCGCCTGCAGTGCTCGAATGGTTCTGCAACTGCACGACCCGCTGCCGGGCATCGAACCGCGTGCGCATCAACTCGGACACCAGCGACGCTTCGCGACTGAAGACGTCTTCCTCGGCGTACGGCCCGAAGGTGATCGCGTACAGGTCGACGACGCCGGGGCGTGCGGGCTGCAGGCGGTCCAGCGCCGCGGGCAGCGCCTTCACCTGCGCCTCGAGGATCGCCTGGCTCGGAATGAAGGCGGGCGCCTGCGCGGCAGCAAGCGGCGCGCGCTGCGGCTCGACCAGAACCCAGTAGGGTGGCGCCGGCGCAGCGACCGGCAGCATCAAGGTGACCGTGGCGTTGAGCACGATGGCCAGGCGCGCGCGCCCCGGCCGGGAGGTCTGTCGCCACAGCACCACGGCCGCCGCAAGCGCGATCCACAGCAGCGAGAGCATCCACACGGCTTCCGGCCAGGCATCCACCTCGTCGGGCAAAGGTTCCGGCGCCCACTGCAAAGCCGCCAGGTAGACCAGACCCAGCGGCAGCGCGAGCACCAGTTCCTGGGCCAGCAGCAGCCCGAACAGCGTCGGCGTGGCGGGCGCCTGCAGACGCTGTTCGGCCGCGCTGATGCGACTGCGCGCAACAACCCAGCAACTGCCCACTGTCAGCACGGTGGTCAGCCAGCCGCTCGCGATCGCGGTCACGTCGAACCGGGCGGGCTCGTCGATCGCCCAGCGCTGCAGGCCGATGCCGCACAACACCAGCAGCACCAGCAACATCAGCAAGGTGGATGGTCCGGCCTGCAGCCCCTCGGTGCGCGGTCGCATGAAGACCGCCGTGCGCGCGCCCTCGCGCAGCCAGCGAGCGAACGGCGTGACCGCAGAAGACTGTGCGGGCCCCACCGTTTCGGACGAAGTGTCGATGTCGTCGCTCATGCGCGGATCACGCTGCGCGCCCAGTGCCCGCAGCCGCTGGCTCGGGCCGGGAATCGAAGCGATCGAACCCGCTGTAGCAGATGAAATGCCGGTTCGTGGCGCGGCCGAAAAGGCACAGCCCCAGCTGCTGTGCAACCGCATGCCCCATCTGCGTGATGCCGCTGCGCGACACGATGATGGGCACGCCCATCTGCGCGGACTTGATCACCATCTCGCTGGTCAGGCGGCCTGTCGTGTAGAAGATCTTGTCAGCACCGCCCACGCCGTTCATCCACATCCAGCCGGCGATGGTGTCGATCGCGTTGTGACGGCCGACATCCTCGACGAAGGTCAGCAATTCATCCTGGCGGAACAGCGCGCAGCCATGCACCGAGCCGGCCGACTTGTATGTGCTTTCCTGAATCCTCATGGTGTTCAGCAGGCCGTACAGCTTGTCCTGGCCCAGCCGCGCGGTGGGCTCGCTCGCCGGAGGCAACTGCAGCGAGTCGAGTTCGCTCATCAGGTTGCCGAACACGGTGCCCTGGCCGCAGCCGGTGGTGACGACTCGCCTGGCGGTCTTCTCGTCGAAGCGCTCGATGCCGCGATGCGTGCGCACCGCGGCAGCGCCGACATCCCAGTCGACGGTGACGGACTCGATGTCGTCCAGCGAATCGACCAGCCGCTGGTTGCGCAGGTAGCCGAGCACCAGCAGTTCGGGCGCGGCCCCGAGCGTCATCAGCGTGACGAGCTCGCGCTTGTCGACGAAGACCGTCAGCGGCCGCTCGGCGGGTATCGAGATGCGGCGCATCGCGCCGAACTCATCCAGCGCAGCGATCTCGTGCGTCAGCGCAGCGCGAGCCGCGGTCAGGCGAGGCGGCAGCGCCATTCAGAGCTGCCGCAACGGGCGCTTACTTGGAAGCGACCTTGCCGAAGTATTCGTCATAGCGGTGCACGAAATCCTTGCTCTGCGTCAGTGGCATGTGGCAAGTGCGGCAGGCCGCGGCCGGCTCCGGTGCCTTGTCGCCATTGCCCAGGTAGGCCGCATAGATCCAGTCGCCGTTCTTCAATCCCTCGGGGGCCGATTGACCCCAGCCCTCGTTCTTGCCCATCAGGAACACGCGCAGCAGGTTGCCCTTGACCAGCTTGCCGTCGGCGCCCACCAGTGCCTTGCCGTCCGCATCGACCTTGGCTGCGTAGTTCTCCATCACGAACACCGAGCCGTTGGGGAATCCGCCGGCCTGGGTACCCTGCGTGGCGACGGGGTTCATGTAGATCTCGCGCACCTGCTTGGCATCGGGGCGTTGCACCTCCGACAGGAACTTCGGCCACGTCTTGTAATCCGCCGGGATCGCGAGTTCGCCGTCCTTCAGGGGAACAACAGGAGCGGGCGGCTGCAACAAGGCGCAGCCCGACAACAGCACGGCGGAGGCGCCCAGCGCCGAGAGGAATGAGCGAATCTTCATGCAAGTCTCCTTTGAAGGGTGGGTGACAACGAGAGTGGTAGGGCGCTAGCTGCAGCGATTACACCGTCGCGGAGGCCCTGGCTGCAGACGTGGACCGGAACGAGATCAGGTGTCCTTGGAAATCGTGATCGACGGGAACTTGGACGAGAAGTCCTTCGCCCGCTGCGCGATCTTCACCGCGACCTGAC
>JAGNWJ010000040.1 GCA_017986065.1 Rhizobacter sp.
GCCAGCGCCAGCAGGCTGAACGCGCCAACCAGCAGCAGCGCCAGGTCTTCCCACCCTGGAGCGCTGAAACCCAGTCGCTGCAACAGGTCGAGCTGGGAGCCTCGCGAATAGCTCAGCACCCATTGATTCCAGCGGTTGTTCAGCGCCTCCCACCCGTCGCGCAGACCCGCCAGCAACTGCGGGTTCACGCCGTTCAGTGCGCCGGCCATCAGCCCGGGCGGTGTCACGAGTGGTCGGCTGCGCAGCACCCGGTCGGGCGCGACGGCAGAGGTCGGGTCGGCGCGCACCCAGCCGACATCCGCCTGCCAGTATTCGGCCCAGGCATGGGCATAGCTCTGGCGCACGATGCGGTAGCCGTCGACCGGCGTCGGGTCCAGACCCTGGTAGCCGGTGACCACGCGCGCCGGCACGCCGAGCGCACGCATCACGACGACGAAGGCGGCTGCATAGTGTTCGCAGAATCCGAGCCTGCGATCGAGCCAGAACTCGTCGATCGCGCTGCGCGGATCCTGTTCTCCGTACAGACCCGGCGTGAGGGTGTAGCCATAGCCACCCGTGCGGATGTGCGACATCAGCACCTGTGCCAGCGTGGTCCCGTTGGCCTGAGCGTACCGAGCGTCCCTGCGCAGCGCGGCCGCCCAGGCCAGCGTGCGCGGGTTGTGTCCAGGCGGCAGGTCGATGTAGTCCTGCAGGCCGATCACCGGCTGCTGCGGGCCATGGGTGAAGCGCGGGTAGGCGATGCCCGTGAACCTGATGCGTTCGTACAGTGGTCGTTCGGCCACCCATTCCAGATCGTCGTGCTGCGCGACTCGCACGCCCTCGACCACGGGGCCTGACGGGCTGGCTTCGAGCATCGGGATCACGGCCAGTCGCAGCGGTTCGAGCGTCATCTCGTAGCGCACGGGCGCTCCCTCGACGCGCAGGTCGGCGCGGGGTGTCAGCGGGGGCGGGAAGGTCGGCTTCAGCGGCGTCCAGTCGCGGCCATCGAAATGACCCAGCACCGGGCCACGGAAGTACACGTCCTGCGGCGCGGGAGGTGCGCCCTCGAAACGGATGCGCAGCGCAATGCTGTCGTCCTGGGCCAGGGCGGCCACGGTCCCCATGCTCATCACGTTCGACAGACCGGTGCTAGACAGGCCATCCTGCGGTACGCCCCACAGCGGCCCGACCCGTGGGAACAGCAGGAACAGCAACGCCATCAGCGGAGCGCCCAGCAGTGCGGTCTTGCCCGACAGCGCGGCGGCCTGGCGCAGGCTGGGCGAGCCCGCCGGCATGTGGGCGAGAACCAGCGCGGTCAGCAGCCCCCAGATCGACACCAGCATCGCGGCGGCGACCAGCAGGCTTTGCGAGTAGAGGAACTGCGTCAGGATCAGGAAGAAGCCCAGGAAGAACACCACGAACGCATCGCGGCGGGCACGCAGCTCAAGCGTCTTCAGCGCCATCAACGCCACCGCCATCGTCACACCGGGTTCCTTGCCCAGCAGCGAGCGGTAGGACCAGAAAGTGAGGCCCGTCGCGATCACCAGCACGCCGAGCAGGACCCAGCGCCCCGGCAGGGCGGCACCGACCAGCGCCAGCCGCGCTCTCCACAGCAGCACGATTCCCGTGAGCGCCGCGCACCACGTCGGCAGGTGCGACAGGTGCGGCAGCACCGTCCAGCCGATCACGACCAGCAGGAACAGCGTGTCCCGGCTGTCCCGCGGCAGGTGCGCCCAACCGGGCCACGCGAAGCTGCGCGACCTCATGGAGACCACAGTGCCAGAGCTTCGAGCGCGCGGCGGCGATGCGCTTCGCCCTGATCGATCGGGATCTCGCACCCCGGAAGGCTCAGGCCCCAGGCCGCGTCGCGTCGATCGGCCTCGATGATCCACGCGGTCAGCCGCGACAGGCGGCCTTCGGTGCCGCCGATGCCACAGCTCTGCCAGTCGAACCACAACTGCTGCTGACTCTGGGTGCTGCTGTCCCGGCTGACCAGATCGCCGCCGCTGGCCATCGCCTTGGCGGCCTGTTTCCAGGCGATGCCCTTGAGCGGGTCGCCGCGCCGGTAGCCGCGGATGCCCTCGAACTCGCCGCTGCTGCTGGCGTGCGCCTGAATCGGACCGCCGGCCACGAGGCGGGCCGAAGGCAGCGCGCTTGCCGGACGTTCGGGTTGCGGATACACGATCTGCGACATCGCCGGACGCCAGACCGCCCAGGCGCGGAACAGGCCGAGCGGGAACCGCGTCTCCGCGTTGAGTGTCGGCAGCGCATGCTGCCCGCGTCGTGGCGGGACGTAGCCGAGATGCAGCGTCGCCTGGCCACCTGCGGGAACGTCGGTGTAGCCCAATGTCGACGCGCTGGCATCCTGCAATCGAAGACCCACGCCATAGCGTGCGCTGCCCGGGCTCGACAGCACCGCTTCGAGTCGTGCCGTGTCGCCGGCGAAGACCGGGCCGACCGGCCTCAGGTGCAGCGTCAGGCCGCGCAGCGTGTTGTGCGTCATGTGCATCGACACCACACCGCTGCCGGCCAGCAGGAAGGTCAGCAGGTAGCCGAGGTTCAGCTGGTAGTTGATCGACGCGATCAGCAGCACCCCCAGCGTGAAGCAGAACATCATCCCGGCGCGCGTCGGCAGGATGTAAACGTTGCGCTGCGTCAGCAGCAGGCTGTCGGTGCGCGGCGAGCGGGATTGCCACCAGGCATCGACGCGACGGCGCAGCCGCCCCCGGAGGCGGGCCGTCGGGGTCACGGCAGCGGCGTGGCCTCGATCATCGCGCGCACCTGCTCGGCGCGGCCGCGGCCGGCGCCCGGTACCGGGATCAATCGGTGCGCCGTGGTCTGAACCAGGATCGCCTGGATGTCGTCGGGTGCCACGTGCTCGCGCTGGTCCAGCAACGCGTGCGCCTTGGCTGCCCGCAGCACCGCGATGCCGGCGCGCGGGCTCAGTCCCTCTGTGAACCAGACTCCCGAGCGCGTGGCGGCGATCAGCGCCTGGAGGTAGTCGAGGAGCGCACCCGATGCGTGCACTGCCAGCACCGCCTGCTGCGCCTCGATCAGGCGCTCCGGACTCATCACCGCGCGCAGCCGGCCCACCGCATCGCGCCGGTCCTGGCCAGCGAGCAGCTCACGCTCGCTGGCGCGGTCGGGGTAGCCCAGCGTGATGCACATCAGGAAGCGATCGAGCTGCGACTCGGGCAGCGGGTAGGTGCCGAGCTGATCGCTCGGGTTCTGCGTCGCGATCACGAAGAAGGGGCGGGGCAACGGCCGCGTCTCGCCTTCCACGGTGACCTGCTGCTCCTCCATCGCCTCGAGCAGCGCGCTCTGCGTGCGCGGCCCGGCGCGGTTGATCTCGTCGGCCAGCAGCACCTGTGCGAACACCGGCCCGGGGTGGAACACGAAGGTCTGCGTCGCGCGCTCGTAGACACTGACACCGATCAGGTCGGCGGGCATCATGTCGGCGGTGAACTGCATGCGCGAGAAGCGCAGGCCGAGCGACACCGACAGCGCATGCGCGAGTGTCGTCTTTCCGACCCCCGGGACGTCTTCGATCAGCAGGTGGCCACCGGCCAGCAGGCACGCCACGCAATCACGGATCTGCTCGCGTTTGCCGACGATGATCGTGCTAATCTGATCGATCAGTCGCGCGAGTTCCTCGGTCAGGCGGTGGGCGGGTACGGCGTTCATCGCACCAACGTTAACCGATGGAGGGCGCGGTTTCACTTCCCGGATCAGCATGCCGACCGCCTTCTACAGCCACCCCGATTGCCGAGGCCACGACATGGGACGGGGCCACCCCGAGTCGCCGCAACGCCTTGACGCGATCGACGATCACCTGCGCGCGGTCGGGCTCGACATCGCGCTGGAGGCGCGTGACGCGCCCCTCGTCGACCTCGCCGATGTCGCCCTGGCGCATGACAGCGGATACGTGACCGAGATCCAGCATGTGCTGCAGCAGGTCATGGCCGATGGCGAGCCGCGTTCCCTCGACCCCGACACCATCGCCAGTCCGGGCACCTGGAACGCAGTGCGCCGGGCGGCAGGTGCCGCCGTGGCGGCGACGGATGCCGTCATCGACGGCAACGCGCGCAACGCGTTCTGCGCAGTGCGCCCGCCGGGGCACCACGCGACACGCCATGCGGCCATGGGGTTCTGCTTCTTCAACAATGTCGCGATCGCGGCGCGTCATGCGGTCGACGTGCGCGGACTGGAGCGCGTGGCGATCATCGATTTCGATGTGCACCACGGCAACGGTACCGAGGACATCATCGCCGGCGACGAGCGGGTGCTGATGGTGAGCTTCTTCCAGCACCCCTTCTATCCGTACAGTGGCGGCGTGCCGATGGGGCCCAACATGGTCAATGTGCCGATACCGGCGTATACGCGCGGTCCGGAAATCCGCTCGCTGATCGAGGCCAACTGGATGCCCAGGCTGGAGTCCTTCCGTCCGCAGATGCTGTTCATCTCGGCGGGGTTCGATGCTCACCGCGAGGACGATCTCGGCCAGCTCGGCCTGGTCGAGGCCGACTATGCCTGGATGACGCGGCGTCTGATGGCGGTGGCCCAACGCCATTCGAAGGGACGCATCGTGTCGTGTCTGGAGGGGGGCTACAACCTGAGTGCCCTGGCGCGCAGCGTCGCGGCTCATCTGCGGGTCCTGGCGGGCGTCGACGGCGTCGAATCGTCGGAGCCGCACCCTTGACCCGCCCGCTGGACGCGGCCGAACTCCACGAACTCGTCGACGCGCTTTTCCAGCCGAGCGCGCTGACCGAGCTCGGCGCGCTGATGCTCTGCCTGGCGCTGGCCTGGCTGCTGGTTCGCCTGCTGCGCGGCAGCCCCCCCATCGACGCACCGATCTGGTTCGGGCGTCGCATCGTCGACGGGGTGCTGTTCCCGCTGCTGGCACTTGCGCTGGCCTTCAGCGCCAAGCTGCTGCTGGCCGGCATCCTCAAGGTCGCAGTCTTCAAGCTGGCCATCCCGATCCTGATGTCGCTGGTGGTCATCCGGCTGACGGTGCGCGTGCTGAGTGCCACCTATCCCGAGTCCCGCCTGATGCGGGTCATCGAACGCAGCATTTCCTGGATTGCCTGGCTTGCCGTCGTGCTGTGGGTGACCGGCGTGCTGCCGTTGCTGCTCGAGGCGATGGACGAGGTGCGCTGGAAAGCCGGTGGCACCGAGCTGTCCCTGCGCAATGTGGTCGAGGGAGCGCTCACGGTCGGGCTGGTGATGGTGCTCGCCCTGTGGGCGGCTGCGGCCATCGAGAAGCAGCTGCTCCGGGGCACGGGAAACGACCTGTCGATCCGCAAGATGGTCGCCAGCATCGTGCAGGCGCTGCTGCTGACGATCGGCCTGCTGTTCGCAATGAGCGTGGTCGGCATCGACCTGACCGCCCTGAGCGTGCTGGGCGGGGCCATCGGTGTCGGGCTCGGATTCGGCCTGCAGAAGATCGCGGCCAACTACATCAGCGGGTTCGTGATCCTGGCCGAGCGTTCGCTGCGCATCGGCGACATGGTCAAGGTCGACAACTTCGACGGACGCATCACCGACATCCGCACCCGCTACACCGTGATCCGGGCGCTCAACGGCCGTGAAGCCATCGTGCCAAACGAAATGCTGATCACGCAGCGCGTCGAGAACTCGTCGCTGGCTGACCCCCGGGTGCTGCTGACCACCACCGTGCAGGTCGCCTACGGTACCGACGTGCGCGCACTGCAGCCCCTGATCGCGCAGGCGGTGGCTGGCGTCGATCGGGTGCTGGCCGACCCGATTCCGACTGTTCAACTGGTCGAGTTCGCCGCCGACGGCATGAACATCCTGGTCAGCTTCTGGATCCTCGATCCCGAGAACGGGCAGGGCAATGTGCGCTCGGAGGTGAATCTGGCGTTGCTGGCGGTGCTGGACGCGCAAGGCGTCGAGATCCCGTACCCGCAGCGCGTGTTGCGGCGCCATCACGAACCTGCCTGAGCTGCTCCCGCCATCACGGGTGCGCCGTAATCCGCTTTGCCGGCACCGTCAGCCGAGCAGCGAGACCTCTTCGTCGGTGAATCCTGCGGCGCGTCGGGCCTCACGGTTGAATGGCGGGCGCAGCTTCGGCGCCTGGTGACGCGCGGCCAGCACGCTGTAGTGGTGCACCGGATCGAGCCCGCGCTGCTCGCACAGCCAGCGATACCAGCGGTTGCCGATGGCGACGTGACCGATCTCGTCGCGCAGGATGATCGCCAGTATCTCGACCGCGCGGGCATCGCCGGCGCGCTCGAACTTGGCCTGGAGCGGCGGGGTCGCATCGAGCCCCCGGGCCTCCAGCGTGCGGGGGACCAGCGCCATGCGTGCCAGCACGTCATCGGCCGTTCGCTGCGTCATCAGCCACAGTCCTTCGTGCGCATCGAAGTCGCCGTAGTCGAACCCGAGCTCGAGCAGGTGTTCGCGCAACAGCGCGAAGTGAAGCGCTTCCTCGTTGGCCACCTGCAGCCAGTCGATGTAGAACCGCGCCGGCATCGCATCGAAGCGCCAGACCGCGTCGAGCGCGAGGTTGATCGCGTTGAACTCGATGTGCGCGATCGAGTGCAGCAGGGCCGCACGGCCTTCGACCGTGAAAGGCGTGCGCGAGGGCACGTTCCTGGCGTCCACGAGTCCGGGCCTCGCGGGGCGCCCGGGTGCCTGCATGGAGCCAGGATCGCCTGCCACACCGTCACAGATCGGCCCCGCATCCAGCGGGTGTCGATCTCGTTCGGCCCACAGTGTCCGAGTCTGCTCGGCCTTGGTCGCCGGGTCGGCTTCCATCCACAACGCCAGGGCACGACGTCGCAGGGGCACTGCGATGGCAGTGTCGGGTCGGGCAGGGTCCATCTCTAGAATTATCGACTTCACCTCAGGAGCGTTTCAGTGGCTGTTTACCGTCTGGGGGACTCCGTGCCCTCGATCGAACCCGGTGCATGGGTGGCCGGCAGTGCACAGGTCATCGGCGACGTGGTGCTCGAAGAGAGTTCCAGCGTGTGGTTCGGCGCGGTGCTGCGGGGCGACAACACGCGATTGCAGATCGGTGCGCGCAGCAACGTGCAGGATGGCGCCGTGATTCATTCGGATACCGGCTGGCCCGCCACCCTGGGCTGTGACGTCACGGTCGGGCATCAGGCGATGCTGCACGGCTGCACGGTTGGCGACGGCTCCCTGATCGGCATCCAGGCCGTCATCCTGAACGGGGCCCGCATCGGCAAGTCGTGCCTGGTGGCCGCCGGAGCGGTGGTCACCGAAGGCAAGGTGTTCGAGGACGGCTGGTTGATCATGGGCGCACCGGCCAAGGCGGTGCGTCCGCTCACCCCCGAGCAGATTGCCGGCCTGGCACGAAGTGCTGCGGGTTACGTCGCCAAGGCGCAGAAATTCCGGACCGAACTGGTCCGGATCGACACAGGCAACGCATGAGTGAACTGCACAAGTTCATCTTCGAAGGCATGCCGGTGCGCGGCATGCTGGTTCGCCTGACCGAAGGCTGGCGCGAGGTCCTGCAGCGCCGGGTGGCTTCCAGCGATGTCTTTCCCGAGCCGGTGCGCGTCCTGATGGGCGAAATGGCTGCAGCCGGTGCGCTGATGCAGGCCAGCATCAAGTTCGACGGGGCGCTGGTTCTGCAGGTGTTTGGCGATGGGCCGGTCAAGCTGGCCGTCGTCGAGGTGCAGAACGACCTCGCGTTCCGTGTCACGGCAAAGGTGGTGGGCGACGTTCCTTCCGGGGCCCAGGTCGAGGCGATGCTCAACGTCCACGGCAAGGGCCGTTGCGCGATCACGCTGGACCCCAGGACCAGGTTCCCCGGCCAGCAGCCTTATCAGGGCGTGGTGTCGCTGCATGGTGACCAGCGGGAACCTCTGCAGAAGATCAGCGAGGTCCTCGAGCACTACATGCTTCAGTCGGAGCAGCTCGACACGCGGTTGATCCTGGCGGCCAACGACGAGGTCGCCGCCGGCCTGCTCATCCAGCGCCTGCCGGTCGAGGGTGCCGGCAACCTGGGTCGACGCAACGAGGACGAGATCGGCGTCAACGAGGACTACAACCGGCTGTCGATGCTGGCCGCGACCCTGACGCGCGACGAACTGCTGTCGCTCGACGTGGACACCCTGCTGCACCGCCTGTTCTGGGAAGAGCCGCTCAAGCGCTTCCCGCCCCTGACCGGCGACGACGGGCCGCGCTTCGCCTGCTCGTGCTCCCGCGAGCGTGTCGGTCGCATGCTGATCGGACTCGGCCGACCCGAAGTGGACGACATCATCGTCGAGCAGGGCAGGGCGGAAATCGGCTGCGATTTCTGCGGCATCAAGTACCACTTCGACGCGGTCGATGTCGGCGAGCTGTTCACGCCGAAGCCGCAGCAGGCGCCGGGTTCGCCGACGCTCAACTGAGGGCGGCTCCCGAACGGCCATTCGACGGCAGCCGGCAGTCGCGGGCGCACCGGATCATCGCGGCCAGGCTGCGGTCGACATCGTCTTCGGTGGTCGCCCACGAACACACGCTGATGCGCATGGCGGTACGTCCCTGCCACTCGGTGATCCCGCACCAGCAGGTGCCGTCGAGCTGGATCGCCTCGATCGTGCGGCGCGTGGTGTCGGCGTCACCGAAGCGGACCAGCACCTGGTTCAGGACCACATCGTTGAGCACCTCGTGCCCCTCGGCCCGAAGGCCCTTCGCGAACCGCTGCGCATGCACGCAGCAGCGCTCGATCAGCTCGCGCAGCCCGCTGCGGCCCAGCGAGGCCAGTGCGGCCCAGGCATCGACGCCGCGGGCGCGTCGCGACAGTTCGGGCGTCAGGTCGCACGCCGCCTCGCCGGAGCTGGCGAGGTAGGCCGCGGAGACGCCCATGGCCGCCCGCAAGGCTTCGCGCTCTCGCACGAACACGATTCCGCTGTCATACGGGACGTTGAGCCACTTGTGCGCATCGGTGGCCCAGGAGTCGGCCTGCGCGATGCCATCGCACAGGTGGCGCAGCCGCGGGCTGGCCTGCGCCCACAGTCCGAATGCGCCATCGACATGCACCCAGGCGCCATCGCGATGGGCCTGTTCGGCGATTTCGGAAATCGGATCGAATGCGCCGGTGTTCACGTTGCCGGCCTGCAGGCAGACGATGCTCGGGCCCGTGAGCCGCGGGAACCGATCGGCCCGCATCCGACCCTGGCTGTCGACAGGCACGCGCATCGGGCGCTCACGGCCGAATCCCAGCACGCCCAGCGCCTTGGTCACGCTGGGGTGCACTTCGTGGCCGACCACCACCGTGACCGCTGGCGCGCCGAACAGGCCCTGCGCATCGACATCCCAGCCCGCGCTCGCGAGTACCGCATGCCGGGCGGCGGCGAGACCGCAGAGGTTCCCTGCAGAGGCTCCGCTGACGAAGGCTCCGGCCGCGTCGGGCGGCAGGCCGAGCAGGTCCGCGATCCAGCGCAATGCAGTTCGTTCGAACGCTGCGACACCCGGTGCCGCCGCGGGGTGCGGCGCGTTCTGATCCCATGCTGTTGCGAGCCAGTGCGCCGCGATGCTGGCGGGCAGGCTGCCACCGACGACATATCCGAAGAATCGCCCGCCGCTGCTGGCGACCGCAGCCGGCGAGCCCAGGTCATCGAGCTGCTGCAGCACGTCCTGAGCCGGGCGTGGCTCCTCGGCCAGCGCGACATCGATCTGCCGCAAGCGCATCAGTGCGTCCAGCTCCGGGGTGACGCTGCGATCCTGCAGCCCGTCCAGGTATCGCGACGCCCGCTGTGCGGCGTCTTCGAGCAGCGGATTCATGAGTCCGGATTCATGGTGCTCAGCGCGGCCCACTCGCCCGGCGGGCGGCCTATTTCGTCCCTGCGCTCCACTGCACCAGGATCTCGTCGGGCTTGACCATGCCGAGTTCGAAGCGGGCCTTCTCCTCGACCATCTCCAGCCCCTCCTTCAGGTCGTTGACCTCCGCAGCGAGCTGCTCGTTGCGCAGGCGCGCAGTCTCGTTGATGGCCATCTGATCATCGAGCTGGCTGCGCAGATCGAGCACATGCGGAACGCCGGACTTTCCGAACCAGAGTTCCGCATGCACCAGACCGATCAGCGCGAGGAGTGCGAAGCTGATGAAGCGCATGGCCGGCTCGCGAGATGGAAGCGTCGCTGTGAAACGAGCGATCCGCCGCTCAGCGCAGGTTGTAGAACGCGCTGCGACCCGGGTAGCTGGCGACGTCGCCCAGGTCCTCCTCGATGCGCAGAAGCTGGTTGTACTTGGCCATGCGGTCGCTGCGGCTCATCGAGCCGGTCTTGATCTGGCCGGCATTGGTGCCGACGGCGATGTCGGCGATGGTGGAATCCTCGGTCTCGCCCGAGCGGTGACTGATGACGGCGGTGTAGTTGGCGCGCTTGGCCATCTCGATCGCGGCGAAGGTTTCGGTCAGCGTGCCGATCTGGTTGATCTTGATCAGGATCGAGTTGGCGATGCGCTTCTCGATGCCTTCCTTCAGGATCGCGGTGTTGGTGACGAACAGGTCGTCGCCGACGATCTGCACCTTGCTGCCGAGGCGATCGGTCAGGTGCTTCCAGCCGTCCCAGTCGTTCTCGGCCATGCCGTCCTCGATGCTGATGATCGGGTACTTGTCGACCCACGTCGCCAGGATGTCGGTCCATTCCGGCGCCGAAAGCGTCAGGTTCTCGCTGCCCAGCACGTACTTTCCATCCTTGTAGAACTCGCTGGCGGCGCAATCGAGGCCGATCGCGATCTGCTCGCCGGCGGTATACCCGGCCTTGTCGATCGCTTCGAGGATCAGCTGGATCGCTGCCTCGTGATTGGCCACGCTGGGCGCGAACCCGCCTTCGTCGCCGACGGCGGTGCTCATGTTCTTGCCATGGATGATCTTCTTCAGCGCGTGGAAGACCTCGGCGCCGTAGCGCACCGCTTCGCGGAAGGTCGGTGCACCGACGGGAATGATCATCAACTCCTGCAGGTCGAGGTTGTTGTTCGCATGAGCGCCGCCATTGATGACGTTCATCATCGGCACCGGCAGCTGCATGCCGCCCGATCCACCGAAGTAGCGGTACAGCGGCAGGCCGCTTTCCTCCGCCGCGGCGCGGGCCACGGCCATGCTGACCGAGAGGATCGCGTTGGCGCCCAGGCGGCTCTTGTTGTCGGTGCCGTCCAGATCGATCAGGGTGCGATCGAGGAAAGCCTGTTCGCTGGCATCGAGGCCGAGCACGGCTTCGCTGATCTCGGTGTTGACGTGCTCGACCGCGCGCATCACGCCCTTGCCGAGGTAGCGCTTCGGATCGCCATCGCGCAGTTCGTTCGCTTCGCGCGAACCGGTCGAGGCGCCCGACGGAACCGCTGCACGGCCCATCACGCCCGACTCGAGCAGCACGTCGCATTCGACGGTCGGGTTGCCGCGGCTGTCCAGGATCTCTCTGCCGACGATGTCAACAATCGCACTCATGTTTCTTCCTCGAGATGGTTAATGCAAAAAGGAGACGTGGCGAGGGGCAGCCGAATCGGGCGCCGCACTCAGCAGCTGAAAACGTTACGGCGAAATGACTTCAACACGCGAAGTCGTTCTCGAGCAGCGGTTGCAGCTTGACCACTCGATCCAGCGACACCAGTTGCTCGAGCAGCGCGCGCATGTGCCGCAGCGGCACCGCATTGGGGCCGTCGCTCATCGCGTTCATCGGGTCGGGGTGGGTTTCCATGAACAGGCCTGAAATGCCCACGGCCACCGCGGCGCGTGCAAGCACCGGAACGAACTCCCGCTGTCCGCCGCTGCTGGTTCCCTGGCCGCCCGGCAACTGCACCGAGTGCGTCGCATCGAAGACCACCGGCGCGCCGGTTTCGCGCATGATCGCCAGCGACCGCATGTCGCTGACCAGGTTGTTGTAGCCGAAGCTCACCCCGCGCTCGCAGGCCATGAAGTTGTCTTCGGGCAGCCCCTTCTCGCGGGCTGCGGCACGGGCCTTGTCGATCACGTTGCGCATGTCGTGCGGCGCGAGGAACTGGCCCTTCTTGATGTTCACCGGCTTGCCTGACTGCGCGACGGCGCGGATGAAGTCGGTCTGGCGGCACAGGAAGGCCGGGGTCTGCAGCACGTCGACCACCGCAGCGACCGCTCCGATCTCGGTTTCGGAGTGCACGTCCGTCAGCAACGGGACGTTCAACTCGCGCCGGACCTTTGCGAGGATCTCGAGCCCGCGCTCCATCCCGGGACCGCGGAAGGTGCTGCCGCTGGAGCGGTTCGCCTTGTCGTAGCTGCTCTTGAAGATGAACGGGATGCCGAGCTTCGCGGTCATCTCCTTGAGTGCGCCGGCCACGTCCATCTGCAGCTGTTCGGATTCGACGACGCAGGGACCCGCAATCAGGAAAAACGGCTGCGTGAGACCCACCTCATGGCCGCACAGCTTCATGCGACGGCCTTCATCGAGACGCCCTGGCTCCGGCGCTTGTCCTGGTGCTCGAGTGCCGCCTCGATGAACGAGTTGAACAACGGGTGCCCGCTCCAGGGCGTCGACTTGAACTCGGGGTGGAACTGCACGCCCATGAACCACGGGTGCACGCTGCGCGGCAACTCGACGATTTCCGTCAGCTTTTCGCGCTGGGTCAGTGCGGAGATCACCAGACCGGCCTCGCCGAGCTGGTCGAGATAGTTCACGTTCGCTTCGTAGCGATGACGGTGGCGCTCGGTGACCACGTCGCCGTAGATCTCGTGCGCGAGCGTGCCGGGCTTGACGTCCGAACTCTGCGCACCCAGTCGCATCGTGCCGCCCATGTCGGAGCTGCTGCTGCGCTTCTGGATCGACCCGTCGGCGTCCTGCCATTCCTCGATCAGCGCGATGACCGGATGGGGCGTTTCGGGATCGAATTCGGTGCTGTTGGCTTGCGCGAGGCCTGCCTGGTGGCGGGCGAACTCGATGGTGGCGACCTGCATGCCGAGGCAGATGCCCAGGTAAGGGAGCTTGTTCTCGCGTGCGAACTTCGCGGTCAGGATCTTGCCTTCGACGCCGCGCTTGCCGAAACCGCCCGGCACCAGTACCGCGTCATAGCCCGCGAGCTGGCTCACGTTGCTCTCGCTCAGCATCTCGGAGTCGACGTATTCGATGTTGACCTTGGCGTGGCTGTGCATCCCGGCGTGGCGCAGTGCCTCGTTGAGCGACTTGTACGAGTCCGACAGATCGGTGTACTTGCCGCACATCGCGATGGTCAGTTCGCGCTCCGGATGTTCGAACTCGCGCACCAGTTCGTCCCAGCGCTTCAGGTTGGCCGGCGGCGTGTTGATGCGAAGCTTGTCGCAGATCAGTCCGTCGAGACCCTGCTCGTGCAGTATGCGGGGCACCTTGTAGATGGTGTCGACGTCCCACATCGAGATCACGCCCCAGGTCGGCACGTTGGTGAACAGCGAGATCTTCTCGCGCTCTTCCTCGGGGATGCGTCGGTCGGCGCGGCACAGCAGCACATCGGCCTGGATGCCGATCTCGCGCAGCTTCTGCGCGGTGTGCTGCGTCGGCTTGGTCTTCAGTTCACCCGCAGCCGCGATCCACGGCACGTAGGTCAGGTGCACGAACGCGCTGTTGTTGGGCCCCATGCGCAGGCTCATCTGGCGAACCGCCTCGAGGAAGGGCAGCGACTCGATGTCGCCGACCGTTCCACCGATCTCGACGATGGCCACGTCGACCGCCTGGTCGGTGCCGACACCGGCACCGCGCTTGACGAATTCCTGGATCTCGTTGGTGACGTGCGGGATCACCTGCACCGTCTTGCCGAGGTAATCGCCGCGCCGCTCCTTCTCGAGCACGCTCTTGTAGATCTGGCCGGTGGTGAAGTTGTTGGCCTTCTTCATCCGGGTGGTGATGAAGCGCTCGTAATGGCCGAGGTCAAGGTCGGTCTCCGCGCCGTCGTCGGTGACGTAGACCTCGCCGTGCTGGAACGGGGACATCGTGCCCGGATCGACGTTCAGGTAGGGATCGAGCTTGATGAGCGTCACCTTGATGCCGCGCGATTCGAGGATCGCCGCGAGGGACGCTGCCGCAATGCCCTTGCCCAGCGAGGACACGACACCGCCGGTGACAAAGACGTACTTGGTCATTGCATGCAGCACCTGGTTTTCAGGATGCTGTGGTGGGAAACGATGATTATAGGAGGGGGGTCAGACGATCTTCTCTCCCGGGTGCGTGATCTTGCGCATGGGCTCGTAGCGACTGGAGGGCACGCAAAGCGGGTGCGCCGCCGAGGCACCGTCGGTCGGGTCGCTCGTCCAGTGCGGGTCGTCCAGCGATTCGAAGACCTGGCGCAGTTTCTGGCCCCACGAACCACGGATCATCTGAAAGTAGGGGTTGTGTTCGTCGATGCAGATGATCTGGTTGCATTGCAAGGCATCGTTCTCGTAGACCAGCAGGTCCAGCGGAAGGCCCACCGACAGGTTCGACTTCAGGGTGGAATCCATCGACACCAGTGCGCACTTGGACGCTTCGTCGAGCGGTGTCGCCGGCGTGATCATCCGGTCGAGCACTGGCTTGCCGTACTTCGATTCGCCGACCTGGAAATAGCAGGTTTCCCGTGTTGCCTCGATGAAGTTTCCCGCCGAGTACACCAGGAACAGGCGCATCGCCTCACCCTTGATCTGTCCGCCGAAGATCATCGACGCGTTGAAATCGATGCCCGCGGACTTCAGTGACTTGCCGTCCTGGTCGTGGACGCGGCGCACTGCGCTGCCCAGCACGCGCACCGCATCGAACATGCTGGTGGCGTTCCAGATCGTGATGGGCTTGCCCTCGCCGTTGTCGATCTTCTCGACCTGCAGGATCTCGCGCACCGACTGGCTGATCGACAGGTTCCCCGCCGACAGCATCACCATGAAGCGGTCGCCTGGCTTTTCGTAGACCATCATCTTGCGGAAGGTGCTGATCTGGTCGAGGCCGGCGTTGGTGCGCGAGTCGGACAGGAAGACCAGCCCCGCGTCGAGTTTGATGCCTACGCAATAGGTCATGGTGCGATGTCGCTTTCTGGAGGGTGTTGCAGTGCCTGCAATCGGTACAGCGCGTCGAGCGCCTGCTTCGGACTGAGAGTATCGGGATTGATCCGCGCCAGCGCGCTTTCCACCGCTGACGGTTCGGCTGCGGCCACGGGCGCGGGCGGCGCAAACAGGTCGATCTGCGCCTGCCCCGATTTTTGCTGGGATTCGAGCGCTTCCAGCGCGGCGCGGGCCTGCCGCACCAGCGTCGATGGCATGCCGGCGAGTCTCGCCACCTGAACGCCATAGCTGCGGCTGGCCGGTCCCGGCTGGATATCGTGCAGGAAGACGATGTCGTCCCCGTGCTTCGTGTGCGTTTCTGCGGCCGACACGTGGACGTTGATGGCGCGCTCGTGCTTGCGCGGAAAGTCCGTCAGCTCGAAGTAGTGCGTCGCGAACAGCGTGAAGGCGCCATTGCGGTCGTGCAGGTGACTGGCGATGGCGCCGGCCAGCGCCAGCCCGTCGAAGGTCGACGTGCCGCGTCCGATCTCGTCCATCAGCACCAGGGATTGCGGCGTCGCCCCGTGCAGGATCGCGGCGGCCTCGGTCATCTCGACCATGAAGGTCGACTGCGCGTTCGCCAGGTCGTCGGCCGCGCCGATGCGGGTGTGGATCGCATCGATCGGGCCGATCTGGCACGCGGAGGCCGGTACGAACGAGCCCATCGAGGCCAGCAGGCAGATCAGCGCAACCTGTCTCATGTAGGTGCTCTTGCCGCCCATGTTGGGCCCGGTGATCACCAGCATCTTGCGCGTCGCGTCGAGCCTGCAGTCGTTGGCCATGAAGTTGCCTGCGCCGGTCTCCTGCAACCTCGCCTCGACGACCGGATGGCGGCCTTCCTGGATGTCGATGCAAGGCTCGCGCACGAACTGCGGCCGGCACCAGTTCAGCGTGGAGGCACGTTCGGCCAGCGCAGCCAGCGCATCGAGCGCGGCGAGCGCCCGCGCCAGATCACACAGTTGCGGGACGTGTGACTGCAGTGTGTCTACCAGCTGGTCGTAGAGCAGCTTCTCGCGTGCCAGGGAGCGTTCCTGCGCGGACAGCGCCTTGTCCTCGAAGGCCTTCAACTCCGGCGTGATGTAGCGCTCGGCGTTCTTCAGGGTCTGGCGGCGCTGGTAGTCGGCTGGCACCTTGTCCAGCTGACCCTGTGTGACCTCGATGTAGAAGCCGTGCACCCGGTTGAACTGCACCCGCAGGTTGGCAATGCCGGTGCGTGTGCGCTCGCGCGATTCGAGATCGAGCAGGAAGGCATCGCAGTTCTGCGCGATCGACCTCAGCTCGTCGAGCGTGGCGTCGCAGCCGGTGGCGATCACACCGCCGTCGCGCACCAGTGCGGCCGGCTCCTCCGCCAGCGTCGTCGTCAGCAACACCTCGATCGAGGCGTCGGGACTCAAGGCCACACACAGCGTCTCCAGCAGCGCGCTGGCGCTGGCGGGCACCGTCGAACGGACCTCCGGCAGTGCACGCAGCGTGGCGCGCAGGCCGGCCAGCTCGCGCGGGCGTACCTGGCGAAGCGCGATGCGCGCGGTGATCCGCTCGACATCGCTCACCTGTCGCAACGCGGAGCGCAAGGCCTCTCCGCCCTGGGCGATCGTCGCCTCGATGGCCTCATGGCGCTGGATTGCCACGCCGCGGTCGCGCAGTGGCCGGGTCATCCAGCCGCGCAGCGCCCGGCTGCCCATGCCGGTGCGGCAGGTGTCGAGCAGCGACAGCAGCGTCGGTGCGTCCTCGCCGCGCAACGTCTGCGTCAGCTCGAGATTGCGGTGCGTCGTCGGTGGCAGGTCGATCAGTTCGCTCGCGCGCTCGACCTGAAGGCGTCGCACGTGCGCAAGCGCCTGTCCCTGCGTGTGCTCGGCATAACTCAGGAGCGCCGCTGCAGCGGCATGAGCCACAGTCATTTCGCCGGCGTTGAAGCCGGCGAGGCTGGCCACCCGCAACTGCTCGCAGAGCTTGCGAGCGCCTAGCGCGGCGTCGAACTGCCAGTCCGGCCGGTGCGTCACCGCAGCGCGAACGGCCGACAGCGCCGTCGGAACCAACTCGCGCTCGACCAGCACCTCGGCTGCATTCAGGCGTGCCAGCCAGCCGGGCAGTTCGTGCTCCGCACATTCGGTCAGGCCGAGCTCGCCGCTGCTCAGGGCCAGCCAGGCCAGGCCGTGCACTGTCTTGCCACGATGCGTGTGCTGCGCCAGCGCCAGCAGCAGCGCGTCGGCCTTGTCCGACATCAG
The DNA here is from genome assembly GCA_017986065.1 of Rhizobacter sp. Lineage (GTDB taxonomy): Bacteria > Pseudomonadota > Gammaproteobacteria > Burkholderiales > Burkholderiaceae_C > PBB1. The sequence goes on from JAGNWJ010000040.1 coordinate 17,180, forward strand.
CTCGGTGTCGGTCAGCGTGCCCGGCGTGACCACACGCAGCACCTTGCGCTCGACCGGCCCCTTGGCCGTGGCGACGTCGCCGACCTGTTCGCAGATCGCTACGGGCTCGCCGAGCCTGATCAGCCGGGCCAGGTAATTCTCGACCGAATGCACCGGAACGCCCGCCATCACCACCGGCTCGCCACCGCTCTGTCCGCGCGTGGTCAACGTGATGTCGAGCAGCCGGTTCGCACGCCGCGCGTCGTCGAAGAACAGCTCGTAGAAGTCGCCCATCCGGTAGAACACGAGCGTGTCCGGGTGCTCGGCCTTGATGCGCAGGTACTGCTGCATCATGGGTGTGTGGGCCTTCAGGTCCACCGGTGGGCTGATGCTGCTGCTGGATTCGGGGGGCATCGGCGATCCGGGGGGCGTTTTCGTGGCGGGGCGGCTATTTGACCGGGACGGATGTTAGGGGACGGAGGCCGCGAGACGATTCCTGGCGGCCAGGTTGACTCCGCATGTCTGGGCCACCGCTTGCATTTCGACTCGGCGTCATCGAGCCGCCATCGGCGCGCGCGCGTCAGCCCAGGCGGGACAGCTCGGTCCTCAGGCGCTCTCGCGCGGCGGCGTCGGTCACGGCTTCGGTCAGGGCCTGCACGAACGCCTCCTTTCCGCCGCCGCGGGCCGCGGCCCGTTTGGCCAGAACGCTGGCGATGGGCCCGACATGGGCTGCCAGCAAGCGTGTGCCCTGGGCGATGAAGCTTTCGCTCAACGGCGTGATCTCCCGTCCGGCCTCAGCCCCCGCACGGCCGCCGGCCGACCGCAATCCGGGGTCCGGGTGCTGGCTGGTCGCGCCGCTGCGCGTCTGCAGATGCTTGGCGCTCTGGGACAGGAACGCTTCGCGCGCCTGGGCGTTGGTGACCTGGTCGGCCAGGCGCAGCACCAGAGTCGACAGTTCGGTGCATTCACGAGCCGTTCGGCGCACCAGGACGCTGGCCAAGGGCCCGACATGGCGCGCCAGGCTGGCCTCGACCTGTGCCAGCAACGCGGGCTCCCAGTTCGAGGGTGCGCCGCCGGTGGATGCGCTCGGCCGGCTGCCTGCAGCGCTGCCTTCGCGCCCCGTACTCGAGCCCACGGGCGACGCCGCATGGCTCGCCGGCACGGCGACGATCGTTTCATCCGAGACGGTGGCGGAGACGGGGTTGTCCGTGACGGAGATCAGCGCTCGCTTGAAGGCCTGCGCAGTGGGATAGCGCAGGCCGGGATCCTTGGACAACGCCACCGCAAGCACGGGGTCGTACTGCGCACCCCAGCGGTAGCCCTCGACGGCCGAGGGCAGCACCGGTGCCTCATGCACCACGCGGTAAGCCAGGGAATCGGTGCTGCCGACGAACGGTGGCCTGCCCACCAGCAACTGGTACAGCAGCGCACCGGTGGCGTAGATGTCCACCCGGCGATCGATGCCGTGGCCCTGGAACTGCTCGGGTGCCATGTAGCTGGGCGTGCCGATGACGCTGTGAACCAGCGTCAACTGCGCCGATTCGATGCGCGCAATGCCGAAGTCGGCGATCTTCAACCGACCGTCGCGAGTCATCAGGATGTTGGATGGCTTGATGTCGCGGTGCCACACGCCCTGGCCGTGCGCATGCTCCAGTGCATCGAGCAACTGAACCACCACGCTGATGATGTCGCCCTCGCTGAAACTCACCTGACCGGCGATGTAGCGCTGCAGGGTATTGCCCTCGACGTATTCCATCGCGATGTAGGCCACGTCGCCTTCGTCGCCGTAGTCGTACACGGCGACGATGCCCGGGTGCGACAGCCGTCCGGCCGCCTGCGCCTCGTTGCGGAAGCGCGCAACCACGCTCGGGCCGTGGTCGTTGTCCTGCAGCAGCTGCCGGCGCACGGTCTTCAGTGCCACCGCGCGCTGGATCCCGGGGTCGAAACCCTTGTAGACCACCCCCATCGCGCCCTCGCCGAGGACGCCGGTGACCTGGTACTTGCCGAGGCGTTCGGGGTGAACGAGAGGCGAGGTCTTGTCCACCGGTCAGTTGTCCAGCATTCGCATGGCCTGGACCACGCTGGTGCGCATGCGGTTGAACGATGCGGCCAGGTTGCCGATCTCGTCACTGCTGCGGTTGTCGAACTCCGGGGCGTCCATCTCGCCCTGGCTGACGCGGTCGGCCAGCGACGACAGCCGGGTCACCGGGCGAACGATCACCAGCCAGATCATCAGGTTCAACACGACCCCGACGGCAATGAACACCGCGAGCTGTGCCGTCATGAACACCTGGAACGAGCGGTCGGCGCGCTGCAGCGGAACATCCATCGGCACCGAGACGATCTGTGCGCCGACCACTTCGTTCAGGGTCCATCCGAAGCCGTTGGCCGGTCCGTAGCGCTCCACCAGTGTCCTGGGCGCCGCCTCGACGCTGCTGTGGCACCCCAGGCAGGCCGGATTGGTGATGCGCAGCGGTCGGGCGATGTACAGCGATGGGCCCGTCGGGGTGTCGCGCTGGCCGATCACTTCCGTGAGCTCGCTGCCGCTGCGGAACTGGTTGACGATGTCGACCTCCCAGCCGGTGGCGCGGTCACGGGGGTTGGTCGGGTTCAGCGTTGCTTCCTTGTACGAGAACTGCGGATACTTGGACTGCAGCGTCGTCAGCACCTCGACCGCCGAGTAGCTGGGAACCGACTGAGGAAGGAACTCGTACTTCATCTGGGTCGCCAGCAGCTTGGTGATCTGGCTCGAGGTGTAGCCCCGCACGGCCAGCGCTTTCTCGATCAGCAGCCGCGCATTGTTCAGCGTTTCCTCCTTGGCGTTGTCCTGCAGCAGGCTGCGGGTGACGTATCCGCTGACCAGCAGCCCGAGCAGCATCACGGTCAGGAACAACAGGTTGAACTTCACCAGCAGCTTCATGCGTACGTTCCTCGTGAATCGGTATTTTCAGCGGTCCGGGCTGAGCACCACGGCCCACTCGGGGTGGGAAGCTAGATGCGATTGCAGCGCGCGCCGGAATGCGGCATCACGCGCCAGGGGCTTGAAGCGCGACACGAAGTCGCGCCGTACATAGGGCTCGGCGCCGAGCCAGCGGGCGAGCTGTTCGTAGGTCGGGCCGGGCAGGGGCGGCGCTTCGAACGGCTTGTCACGCAAGGCCGCAGCGCGCAGCGGCAGCGGATCGCGAAAAGCGCGAGGCACCTGCTTCAGCCAGTCTGCGGTCGGCCGTTCGGCGACGATGCCTGCGCGTTTTCCGTCTCCGCTGTAGAACTCACCGGCCTTCAGGAACCTCGGCACGCCGCCGGAGTGGCGCTCGCCGACTTCCAGCCGGGCGGCTTCTGCGAAGACGGCTCGATTGCCTTTGCCAACCTGCACCACGGCGCTGCCCGAAAACGGCAGCAGTTCGAGTCCCGGCGCAACGAGGCCCGGGAAGGTCGACCCTTCGTGGCTGGTCAGCTTCACCGAGCCCTGCTGTAGGTACACGGCCGGCGGGCGGCCGCCGCGCGCTGTCGCGTTGTCCGGCGCGAGCATGGCCCGGGTGTCGGGACCGAGGTCGATCGTCGCCTGGTCCGGCCCTTCGAAGCGGACCAGGGCCGTCGTGGCGCTCGTCTCCACCAGCGCCCCGGGACTCACGCGCAGGCCGGGACCGGCGGTCAGTCGGCGTGCACCGTCGATGACCACGGCCTCGCCATCCAGCAGCGTCAGCATCCAGCCTTCCGCCCGGCAGTGACCGTTGACCAGCGTGGTCAGCGCCACGGCCAGCAGGCTGGTACGCAACCTGACGCTCGTCCACCATCTGCCTCTACCCGACGACCACATCGCTTGCCACCCCATTCCCTCGCCACGCCCCGAGCATCGCATCCGAACTTGCAACCTGCCGATGCAAGCATCGAACATGCCTTCGCTGGTGAGATGCTCTCGGTGCGGGCGCGATCTTCACACATCGAAAGCTGGAGCTGGTGGGTGTGACCGGAGGCACTTGCGGTTTGGTGTGGGCCGTGCGCAGTTGCGGTGCAGATGCCGGTAAGGTCCTGTTTCCGCCCTCGATCCAGTCCGTTCGCTCCAGGAGACTCGATGAAATCGACAGCACAGGGTTCGTCCGGCCCGCTGCTTGAAGCACCGATGCGACGCAGGTTGCTTGCTGCGTTTTCGCAGGCCGTGTGGCCCGCCCTGGCCCTGGGCCGCCCCTTCGAGGCCGATGCGGCCGACTTGCGTGGACAGGCCAGCGGCCAGCCGGCGGCCGAGACCCTGTCGGTGCTCCGATCGCGGCTGGAACTGCAGTTCGCAACGGCCCTCAGCCCTTCAATGCAGGCTGCGGCGCGCACCTGGGTGCGAACCTCGGCTGACGCGGTGGCCCGCTATTTCGGGCGATTTCCGGTACCCCGGGTCGATCTGTTGATCGTCGCAGAGGACGGCCGCGGCATTCTGGGCGCGGTCACCTACGACGAGCCGTCGCTGCTGATCCGAATCCGGCTGGGCCGCGAGACCACGGAAATTCAGTTCCTCGAGGACCAGCTGCTGGTGCATGAAATGGTGCAGCTCGCCATGCCGCGCATCCCGCGGTCCCAGAACTGGCTGCGCGAGGGTGTTGCCAGCTATGTCGAAGGCGTGGCACGTTGCCGCGTCGGCCTGGTTGCCCCGGCCACGGTCTGGCGCCGCTGGGCCGAAGAGATGCCGCAGGGGCAGCCCAGGGCAGGGGACACCGGCCTGGATCACGCGGCGACCTGGGCTCGCGCCCGCTGGGGCGGCGCCATCTTCTGCCTGCTCGCCGATGTGGAATTGCTCAGGCGCAGCTCGCAGCGCCAGGGTCTGCAGCAGGCGCTCCAGGGGGTGCTGGCTGCCGGGGGACACTGCGGCGTGTCCTGGTCGGTCGATCGCATCCTGAGCACCGCGGATGCGTCGGTGGGCCGCACGACGCTGACCGATCTGTACCGGCGCATGAAGGACTCGCCCGAACCGGTCGATCTCGACGGACTCTGGCGCAGCCTGGGCATCGCTGGCATCGCGCCTGACGAAGACGCTCCGCTGGCCAAGGTACGTCGTGCGATCCTGTCCTGAACGCCGAACCCGGCCGAGCCCCTTCCTGGGCGCGGCCGATGCAGTCCTCTCAGAATGTCCACCACGCCGCTCGATCTGACGCGGCACCCACGACTGATCGGATCGGACCTGCGACATGATCGACCTGCACTACTGGCCCACGCCCAACGGCCACAAGATCACGATGTTCCTCGAGGAATCGGGCCTGCCGTACCGCATCGTGCCGGTGAACATCGGCCGCGGCGAGCAGTTCCAGCCCGACTTCCTGCGCATCGCCCCGAACAATCGCATGCCGGCCATCGTCGACCACGAACCGGCCGATGGCGGCGGGCCGCTGTCGGTCTTCGAGTCCGGCGCGATCCTGCTGTACCTGGCCGACAAGACGCAGCGTTTCATTGCACCCGACCTGCGCGGCCGCAACCTCGCGCTGCAGTGGCTGTTCTGGCAGATGGGCGGTTTGGGGCCGATGGCCGGCCAGAACCATCACTTCGTGCAGTACGCGCCGGAGAAGCTGCCCTACGCGATCGACCGCTACGTGAAGGAGACCGCGCGGCTGTACGCGGTGCTGAACAAGCACCTGGGCGCGATGGACCAAGCAGGCCGCGAGTACATCGCCGGTGACTATTCGATCGCCGACATGGCGAGCTATCCGTGGATCGTTCCGCACGAGAAGCAGGGCCAGATGCTGGAAGACTTTCCCCACCTCGCGGCGTGGTTCGAGCGGGTGCGCAGCCGTCCCGCCACGGTGCGGGCCTATGCCCGCGCGAAGGAAGTCAGCACGGCGCCGGTGGTCGACGAGGCATCCAGGAAGGTGCTGTTCGGGCAGGACGCGGCGAGCATCCGGAGTGGTTCATGACGGTCGCACGCACACCCTATCGAAGCGCGCTGATCGTCGGCGCCGGACCGGGTCTCGGCGGCAGCCTGGCCCGCGTCTTCAGTCGCGACGGCGGCCTGCAGGTGTTGATGGCTGCGCGGCAGCCCGAAAGGCTGCAGGCGGTGTGCACCGAGGTCGGATCCCGTGCCTTGCGCTGCGACGCCACCGATCCGGACGACGTGGCCGCCCTGTTCGACGAGGCCACGCGGCATTTCGGCGCGGCGCCCGACGTGGTCGTCTATAACGCGAGTCGGCGCGTGCCCGGACGTTTTGTCGACATCGATGCCCAGGCCATGCTGGATTCGGTGGCGGTGACTGCGCTGGGCGCTTTCCACGTCGCGCAGCAGGCAGCGCGTCGCATGCTGCCGCAGGGCAAGGGCGCCATCCTGTTCACCGGCGCGACCGCCGGCGTCAAGGGGTTTGCGCAATCCGCCTCGTTCGCGATGGGCAAGTTCGCCTTGCGAGGTCTGGCGCAAAGCCTCGCCCGCGAACTCGGGCCGCAAGGCATCCACGTCGGGCACGTGATCGTCGACGGGCTGATCCGCACAGAGGTGTCGGCACAGCCCGGACCTGACGACCAACTGGATCCGGACGCCATCGCGCAGACTTACCTGCACCTGCTGTC
>JAGNWJ010000113.1 GCA_017986065.1 Rhizobacter sp.
CTGGACGCCATCGGCCAGTTCGCTCTTGGTGATCGGTTGCAGATCGGTGCGCTTCGGCGCGCAGGCAGCCGACGACTGCAGCAGGGCCTGCAGCAGCTGCTTCAGCGTCGTGTCGTTGAGCTCGAGGTCGAGGTCGCCATCGGGCGTCTGCAGCCGAATCGCGAAGGCCTTGCCGTCGATCGCCGGCCATGCCATGGCGATACCGGTGAGGGGCTTGGGGTTGGGTCCTTTGATTTCCATGATCTGGCCTGTGGTGGGTTGAGTGTTGCTCTGGGTTTCAGACAACCCGGGATCGTGCCACGAACTCGGGCACGTGGCGACGGTGGGGGACGGTTCAACTCGCGAGGATCTTCTTCGCGTAGTCGACCACTTCCTTCGGCATGAACGGCTCCGGGATCTCGACCCCGCGCTGGCAGGCCGGTCGCGCGGCCATCAGGGCCAGCCAGCGCTGCAGGTTCGGCAGGTCATCGACGGCGACGCCGGCCCAGTCGTGGATGCGCACCCACGACCAGTTGGCGATGTCGGCGATGCTGTAGTCGTCGACCAGGTACTCGTGGTCCTTCAGCCGCGTGTCGAGCACGGTGAACAGGCGCTTCGTTTCCTTCTGGTAGCGCTCGATCACCGACGGGATCTTCTCGGGGAAGTAGCGGAAGAACACGTTGGCCTGGCCCTGCATCGGCCCGACGCCGCCCATCTGGAACATCAGCCACTGGATGACCTGCGAGCGCGGCTTCATGGCCGTGGGCATCAGTTGGCCCGTCTTCTCGGCCAGGTAGATCAGGATCGCGCCCGACTCGAACACCGCGAAGTCGCCCTCGTCGCGATCGACGATGGTCGGTATGCGTCCGTTGGGGTTGATCTTCAGGTACTCGGGCTGCTTCTGTTCCTGCAGGCCGAGCTTGATCGGATGCACCGTGTAGGGCAGGCCGAGTTCTTCCAGCGCGATCGAGGCTTTCCAGCCGTTGGGGGTGGCGGAGGTGTAGAGGTCGATCATGGTGTGGGCGCGTGAAGTGGGAGGGAGGTGACCGGCCGGCCGATCAACGATGCGCAGGCCGCAATGCCTCGGCGTTATACCTGCGTAACGCGTCCGCTGCAGGCGACCAGAAGTCCGCGCGGGCGCGGGCGGCCGGCGTGCAGGCCCTAGCCAGGAATCTCGGGCTCGACCAGCGTGGCGAGTTGCGCGAGGGACTCCTGCCAGCCGAGGTAGCACATCTCCAGCGGAATGACGTCGGGGATGCCTTCCTGAACGATGCTGAGCTCGGTGCCACAAAGCACCTGGGTCAACGCCACCGTCACCTGGATTTCGCCGGGCAGGTTCGGGTCGTCGAATCGGTCCGTGTAGCGCAGCCGCTCGTGCGGGACCAGTTCAAGGTATTCGCCTGCGAACGAGTGGCCGTTTCCGGTGGCGAAGTTCGTGAACGACATCCTGAACGTGCCGCCGACCCTCGGGTCCATCTGGTGGACCTTGCAGGTGAAACCGCAGGGCGGCAGCCACTTCGCCATGGCGTCGGCGTCCAGGAAAGCCCGGTAGACACGCTCCGGGGGGGCCCGGAGCACGCGATGCAGTCGCACGGTACCTGTCATGGTTGATCCTCCTGGGGTGCGCCGAGCGATCAGAACCCGGGGCGCTTCACTGTACGAGGTTCACCGGGCATTCGCTCGCGCATCCAGCGTGAGCAGAAACCCCATGGCGACCGATTCGGACAGGCCCGCGGCGCCCCCTAAACTCCCGCCCTCATGAGTGACTTCCTCCTCGAGACCCGCGACCTGACCCGTGAATTCAAGGGCTTCGTCGCCGTGAACCAGGTCAACCTGCGTGTGCGGCGGGGCACCATTCATGCGTTGATCGGGCCGAACGGCGCCGGCAAGACGACGTGCTTCAACCTGTTGACGAAGTTCCTCGCGCCCACTTCGGGCCGCATCCTGTTCGACGGGAACGACATCACCGACGAGCCGCCGGCCCGCATCGCGCGGCGCGGCGTGATCCGGTCGTTCCAGATCTCGGCGGTGTTTCCGCACCTGACCGTGCTGGAGAACGTGCGCGTCGCGCTGCAGCGAAAGCTCGGCACCTCGTTCCATTTCTGGAAGTCCGAGCGTTCGCTGGACAGGCTGAACGCCCGGGCGCTCGAGTTGCTGCGCGAGGTCGACCTGGAAACGTATGCGGCACTTCCGGCGGTGGAGCTGAGCTACGGCCGCAAGCGCTCGCTCGAGATCGCGACGACGCTCGCGATGGACCCGAAGCTGATGCTGCTCGACGAGCCGACGCAGGGCATGGGCCTCGAGGACGTGGACCGCATCCGCCAGCTCATCAAGAAGGTCGCGGCGCAGCGCACCGTGCTGATGGTCGAGCACAACATGAGCGTGGTCGCGAGCATCGCCGACACCATCACCGTGCTGCAGCGCGGCGCGACGCTGGCCGAAGGACCTTACGACCAGGTGTCGAAGGATCCGGCGGTGATCGAGGCCTACATGGGCAGCGCGTCGGTCGAGCTGAGCGGTGCGCATTGACATGACTGCGACCGCCAAGCGATTCATCGAAGTGCGCGGCCTGCAGGGCTGGTACGGCGAGTCGCATGTGCTGCACGGCGTCGATTTCCACGTCGACGAGGGCGAGGTCGTCACGCTGCTCGGTCGCAACGGCGCTGGCCGCACCAGCACGCTGCGCGCGATCATGGGCTTGATCGGACGGCGTACCGGCTCGATCAGGATCAAGGGCCAGGAGACGCTCGACCTGCCGACGCACCGCATCGCGCGGCTGGGCATCGGCTACTGCCCTGAAGAGCGCGGCATCTTCTCCAGCCTGTCGGCCGAGGAGAACCTGCTGCTGCCGCCAGTGCAGGCGCCGGGCGGCATGAGCATCGACGAGATCTACGCGATGTTCCCGAACCTGCGCGAGCGTGCGTCGAGCCAGGGCACGCGGCTGTCGGGCGGCGAGCAGCAGATGCTGGCGGTGGCGCGCATCCTGCGCACCGGTGCGCGGCTGCTGTTGCTCGATGAGATTTCCGAAGGCCTGGCGCCGGTGATCGTGCAGAAGCTCGCCGAGATGGTGGTCGCCTTGCGCAGGCAGGGCTACACGGTGTTGATGGTCGAACAGAATTTCCGCTTCGCCGCGCCGCTGGCCGACCGCTTCCTGGTGATGGAGCACGGCCGCGTGATCCAGCAGTTCACCCAGGCCGAACTGCCGCAGCGCATCGGCCAGTTGCATGAATACCTCGGCGTCTGACGCCGACTCTCAGCGAATCAGCAAACCACAACCCGATCGATATCCGGAGTCTCAACATGAACCTCAAGAAGTCCGTCGTCGCCTGCGCGCTGGCCGCTGCCGCGCTTTTCACCGCCGCCACGCCGGCTCGTGCCCAGGTGTCGGGCGACGTGATCCGCATCGGGTTCATCACCGACATGTCCAGTGTCTACTCCGATCTCGACGGGCCGGCCGGTGCCGAGGCGATCCGGATGGCGGTCGCCGATCTGGGTGGCTCGATCGAAGGCAAGAAGGTCGAGGTGCTGGTGGCCGATCACCAGAACAAGACCGACGTGGCCGCATCGAAGGCGCGTGAGTGGTTCGACCAGCAGGGCCTGGACCTGCTGATCGGAGGCACCAATTCCGGCGCCATGCTGGCGATGGCCAAGGTGGCGCAGGAAAAGAAGAAGCCGTTCTACGTCATTGGTGCCGGCAGTGCCGCGCTGACCAACGAGCAGTGCACGCCGTACACCGTGCACTACGCCTACGACACCGTCGCGCTGGCCAAGGGCACCGGCGGCGCGGTGGTCAAGGCGGGTGGCAAGTCGTGGTACTTCCTGACAGCCGACTACGCCTTCGGGCAGGCGCTGCAGGCCGACACCACCACGGTCGTCAAGGCGGCCGGTGGCACGGTGGTCGGCTCGGTCAAGCACCCGCTGAACGCCAGTGATTTCTCGTCGTTCCTGCTGCAGGCGCAATCGAGCAAGGCTCAGATCCTGGGGCTGGCCAACGCGGGCGGCGACACCGTCAATGCGATCAAGGCGGCCAACGAGTTCGGCGTCACCAAGTCGATGAAGATGGCGGGGCTGCTGGTGTTCATCAACGACATCCACGCGCTGGGGCTGAAGACCACGCAGGGCATGTACCTCACCGACAGCTGGTACTGGAACCAGACGCCGGAGGCACGTGCCTGGAGTCGCCGCTTCTTCGAGAAGTTCAAGCGCATGCCCTCGTCGGTGCAGGCCGCCGACTACTCGGCCACGACGCACTACCTGAATGCCGTCAAGGCGGTGAAGACCGACGACGGCGACAAGGTGCTCGCGCAGATGCGCAAGACGAAGATCAACGACTTCTACGCGAAGAACGCCTACATCCGCGAGGACGGCCGGATGGTGCACGACATGTACCTGATGCAGGTGAAGTCGTCGGATCAGTCGAAGGAGCCGTGGGACTACTACAACGTTGTCGCCACGATCCCGGGCGACGAAGCGTTCACGACCAAGGCGGACACCAAGTGTTCGTTGTGGAAATGACGGCCCCCCAGTCGCTGCGCTCCTGCCCCCGAGGGGCGCCGCCTGTCGGACCGGCAGAGCCGGATCCGGGGGCGTGGCTTGAGGGGCACCTCGCTTCGCTTGTGCGCAACGCGCCGCCTCTCGCTTCCTGATGACTGAACTCTTGGGCATCCCGATCCAGGCCCTGCTCGGCCAGCTGCTGCTCGGGCTGGTCAACGGCTCGTTCTATGCGCTGCTGAGCCTCGGGCTGGCGGTGATCTTCGGGCTGCTGGGCATCGTCAATTTCGCGCATGGGGCGCTGTACATGATCGGCGCCTACGTGGCCTGGTTCGCGCTCGAGAAGTTCGGCCTCGGCTACTGGTGGGCGCTGGGGCTGGCGCCGCTGATCGTCGGTGCGCTCGGTGCGCTGATCGAACGCACGCTGCTCAAGCGGCTCTACCGGCTCGATCCGTTGTACGGCCTGCTGCTCACGTTCGGTCTGGCGCTGATCTTCGAAGGTGTGTTCCGCGACCAGTTCGGCGTGTCGGGCCAGCAGTACCCGGTGCCCGACGCACTGCAGGGCGCGACCGACCTCGGCTTCATGGTGCTGCCGAACTACCGCGCGTGGGTGATCGTCGCGTCGCTCTCGGTCTGCGGGGCCACCTGGTTCCTGATCGAGCGCACGCGACTGGGCGCCACGCTGCGTGCCGGCACCGAGAACCCCGCACTGGTGCAGGCCTTCGGCGTCAACGTGCCGACGATGGTCACGCTCACCTACGCCGGTGGCGCCGGTCTTGCCGCGCTGGCCGGCGTGCTGGCCGCGCCCGTGATCCAGGTGACGCCGCTGATGGGCAGCAACCTCATCATCGTCGTCTTCGCGGTGGTGGTGATCGGCGGCATGGGCTCGATCCTCGGCTCGATCCTCACCGGCCTGGCACTCGGCCTGATCGAGGGGCTCACCAAGGTCTTCTATCCGGAGGCATCCAACATCGTGGTGTTCGTCGTGATGGCTCTGGTGTTGATGGTCAAACCCGTCGGCCTGTTCGGCAAGGAGCGCTGATGAGCACCGCAACGGGCAAGTGGGTGTGGTTCGCGGTGCTGGTCGTGCTGCTGCTTGCGCCGTTCATCGGTCTGTATCCGGTCTTCATGATGAAGGCGCTCTGCTACGCGATCTTTGCGTGCGCCTTCAACCTGCTGCTGGGCTACACCGGACTGCTGTCGTTCGGTCATGCCGCCTTCCTGGGGGCCGCGGCGTACGCGACCGGCTGGCTGGTTCGCACGGCTGGCTGGTCTCCCGAACTCGGCGTGCTGGCCGGCACGGCAGTGGCCGCGGCGATCGGGCTGGGTGTCGGCCTGCTGGCGATCCGCCGCCACGGCATCTACTTCGCGATGATCACGCTGGCGCTGGCGCAGATGGTCTATTTCGTCTGCCTCCAGGCGCCGTTCACCGGCGGCGAGGACGGCCTGCAGGGCGTGCCGCGAGGCAACCTGTTCGGCATCATTCCGCTGGCCAGCGACGTGACGATGTACTTCGTGGTCCTGGCGGTCTTCGTCTCGGTTTTCGCGCTGATCGTGCGCATCGTCCACTCGCCGTTCGGCCAGGTGCTCAAGGCGATCCGCGAGAACGAGCCGCGCGCCGTCTCGCTGGGCTACGACGTCGACCGCTACAAGCTGCTGGCCTTCGTGCTGTCGACGGCGCTGGCCGGTCTGGCCGGTTCGCTCAAGACCCTGGTGCTGGGCTTTGCCACGCTGTCCGACGCGCACTGGTCGCTGTC